>JAIPCF010000039.1 GCA_021738385.1 Sulfuritalea sp.
CCATCGCCCGCGCCAGCCGGTCCAGGCTTTCCAGCGTGATGCGGCGATCCGCCTCGGCGTGCTCGAAATCCTGCACCGATTGCCGGCTGATGGAAGCGCGGGCGCCCAACTGGCTCTGGGTCATCCCCAGCGCCTCGCGAATCGCCCGCAGCCAGCCGCCGCGCGGCACGGCCGCCGCCTCGGGTGCCGGGTAGGGGCGCAGCGCATCGGCAAGTTGCAGGCGCTTCAAGCGGGTTTTCGTATTGGTCATGAATGACTCCGTGACAGGCTATGACCTGCATTTTCATCACATTATGCCGGCTATTACCGGCTTTTGTCAATTCTTAGGCCGGTTATAGCCGGCTTTTTTAGGCCACTCAATGACTCTTTTGCTAATCCTGAAATGGAAAGTCGGCGCTGGCGACACGGCACTTGCGCCTGACGTGGCGCCCGCTGCGGCGAAACCAGGCGCCTGACTCGGCTCGGTGGCACCCAGACTGGCGGCGTAGCGCGATTCCTGACTTTCGACGCCGCTCTGTGCGGCGCTCTGTTTCTTGGCTTCGATCACGCCGACGGCCTTGCCATCCACATATAGCAGGTAGTCGGCAAGCCGAAGCCGGAATCAAGCGGAAATTCGCGCAGGGCGACGCCAGGGGCAGCGTGGATATTGGCTTCGGCCAGATCGAAGACGTGCAAGCCTGCTGCCTCCAGCAGCCGATCGATTTTTCCCGAGCTTGTTGTTCTGGTTGTGTCACGCAGGTATCTGACGCCCCTTCGTAGTAATGACAACGACAGTGCCAGGACACTTTAAGGCTGAAAACACCACTGCTGGCAGGGTTTACGCCGTATCGCCAGCGCCGAGTTTTCGAGGGTTTTGGTCGCAAATGCTCGGTACGCGCAGTACACTGGGCACTAATTTTGTAGTGACACTTTCATGAACGATATTCCCCGCCACCTCCAAACCGGGTCGCCGCTCCTCGATTTGTGCGACCCGCAACTGGCGAGCCGTTTCGATAACAGTTTTGTGCGCGAGCTGCCGGCCGATCCTTTGCGGCAGGATTTCCCGCGTCCGGTGCGCAACGCCTGCTTCAGTCACGTCAGGCCGGCGGCGGTTGCTGCGCCCGAGCTGCTGGCATGGGCGGACTCGGTCGGTGAGTTGCTGGGCATTGCGCGCCCGCAGTCAGTAACCGGACCGGTGGTCGACGTGCTCGGCGGCAATCTTGTGCTACCGGGCATGCAGCCCTACGCTGCACGTTACGGCGGGCACCAGTTCGGCAACTGGGCCGGGCAACTCGGCGACGGGCGGGCGATGACGCTGATGGAAATGATCAGCCCCGACGGCCAGCGGCGCGAGCTGCAACTCAAGGGCGCCGGCCGTACGCCCTACTCGCGGCGGGCGGACGGTCGCGCGGTGCTGCGCTCTTCAGTGCGCGAATTTTTATGCAGCGAAGCCATGCACTACCTGGGTGTACCGACCACACGCGCGCTCTCTTTGGTCGGCACCGGCGAGCCGGTGGAACGCGATATGTTCTACGACGGCAATGCAGAGGACGAACCCGGCGCCATCGTCTGCCGTGTTGCGCCTTCATTCGTGCGCTTTGGCAGCTTCGAGATTCTCACCTCCAACGACGAGCTGGACGAACTCAAACGCCTGGCCGATTACGTGATCACCACGCACTACCCGGAACTCGGCACGCCTTCGCCCGAGGTGTATGCGCGCTGGTTCGATGAGATATGTCGGCGCACCGCGATCATGGTGGCGGAATGGATGCGCGTCGGCTTTGTTCATGGCGTGATGAATACCGACAACATGTCCATCCTCGGCCTGACCATCGACTACGGCCCCTACGGCTGGCTCGAAGGCTACGACCTGGGCTGGACGCCGAATACCACCGATGCGCAGGGCCGCCGCTATTGCTACGGCCGGCAGCCGGAAATCGCCCAGTGGAATCTGCTGCGGCTGGCCGGCGCCCTCTCGCCGTTGATTCCCGACCGCGCTGATCTGGAAGCCGCCATCAATACCTATGGCCGGGTATATGGTGAATGCTCGCGACGCATCATGGGCGACAAACTCGGCCTGCTCGACATTACCGAAGATGACGATGCGCTGGTGGAAGATCTAATCGAAGCCTTGCACGTCGCCGAAACCGACATGACGTTGTTCTTCCGCCATCTGGCTGACGTGCCGGTTGATCCCGCTACCAACAGCCTGCTGTACGCGCCGCTGCGGCCGGCCTTTTATGCCGACGACGCGGATGCGGGCGCCCACCTTTCCGCTTGGCTGCGCCGCTATGCCGAACGAGTGCACCGTGACGGCGAAGCGCCGGGCATGCGCCGGGCGCGGATGAACCGCGTCAATCCCAAATACGTCGCGCGCAACTACCTGGCACAACTTGCCATCGACGCACTGACCATGGGCGATCGCTCGGTACTCAACCGCCTGCTCTCGGTTCTCGAGCACCCGTATGACGAACAACCGGAACACGAAGATCTGGCATTGCGCCGACCTGAGTGGGCGCGCCACAAGGCGGGTTGTTCGGCACTTTCGTGCAGTTCCTGAACCAACCAAGAAAAACTCAGGATCAAACGACCATGGAAACCCTGATAGTCAAAATCGACGGCATGAAGGATGAGGAATGCGTGCGTGCCGTCGCCAACGCTATCCAGGATCTACCCAGTATCGGTCACATCGAGGTATCGCTGGAGAAGGGTGAAGCCAGCATCGAACATGGCCGTTTCATCAGCGCGGAAGACATCCTGCGCGCCATCACGGATGCCGGTTACGAAGCCTCTTGTTGAGCGCTCGCCATCAATGGCAAAAAGCCCGTCTCGGCAGGTTCGCTCAAGCGGGCTTTTTGCGTAACTCTTTAGCTGAACTTGTAATGCGCCCGCAAGCTGAAACTCAAATCGGCGCTGCCCATCAGGGCTCGAGTCTCGAAGACTCTTTATCAAGGGGTGAAACACTATGTCGCGAAATTGTTATGTTCAGCGCTAAGTTCCTCCTGAAAATGCCCTCAAGTCGAACGCAAATTCACTGTATGCCTCTGCACAGACGATGTCAAATCCGAAACCAAAAATATGCCTGATTGCTGCGCTGCACAGGCGATGGATAGGGTGTAGCATTGCTAAATTACTGTTGAAATCACTGCAGTAAATTTATTTTTTCGGTGATTCAGTTTTGCAGCGCAACCTGGCAACAAGTCTGCCTCGATGCGACCCCACAAAGTACTTTCAGGAGATCAAAAATGGCCAAAGGACAATTACGCGGCAACAAGGAACAGAAGAAACCGAAAAAGGACAAAACCAAACCAGCGGCACCGGCTGCCCCATTTGGTGGCGCCCAGGGCAAGTCGTCGATTCCTACTCCCGTCAAGAAGTAGCCCGCCACTACCGAATTCGCTGAACCGTTCCGTGCCCTTGTTCGGTCACGGAATCAGCGACTGGCACAGGTCGTGAATCGCGCGCGCGGTGACAAAATGCGTGTCCCGATAGGGGTTGTACTCGACAATCTCCAGCGCCAGTAGTTTCTCATCGCCATGCGCCTGAGTTAGGGCTTCGGTTAGTTCGCCGAGCGACAAACCGCCGGCAACAGGACTGCCCACGCCGGGCTCTTCCGCCGGATCGAGCGCATCCAGGTCGATGCTGATGCCATAGCCTGCGGTGTGTTCGCCCACTCGCTGCAGGGCTTCGGCGAAAACTTCGCGCAGGCCGCGCCGCCGAATCTCGTCCATGAAGTAAATACGCGCGCCGAGCTTTGCCAGTAAAGCTGCCTCTGCTGATTCGAAACTGCGCACTCCGATCAGACAAACGTCCGCCGCCAATAACTTGGCGCCGGCATCGGCGACATCTGCCAGACGCCTGTCGCCAATGCCCAGCAAGCAGGCCAGCGCCATGCCATGAATCCGCTTGCTGGGGCTGCTGTCGAAGGTGTGACTGTCCATGTGGGCATCAAACCAGATCAAACCCAGCCGCACCTTGTCGCCAAGCACGCGCTTGACACCCGGCCAGGTGCCAATGGCGCAGGAGTGATCGCCGCCGACAACGAGCGGAAAATTGCCCTGCCGCAAGTGGCTACAGACGCGTTCTGCGAGCTGAGTTCCGATCTGCACCACCGCATCCAGTGGCGTGGACGATTCGCCTGGAGCCAGCCGGATTGGATCATCCCAGCTAAATCCGGCATGGGTCTGCTCCAGATCGGCAAGAAATTTTAGAGATCGCAACACCTCAGGGCCATCCTGGCAGGCAGGATCGCCGGCGCCACGACCATTGGCAACGCCAATGACAATTGTCTTTCTTGCATCCATTTACAGGATGTCTCCGGCAGAAATGCACTGACGAATTTTGCGCGCTTGATTCATGGCAAGGGAAGAATACCGAACAAATTGCAAAAATCTCCTGATCCGCCAGGACTTCGCAAGAAAATGCCTTGTCGAGTGGAATTCGCTGCGGCGGCCCGATCCGCAGCCCGATCTGTAGTCTAATGTGTCGATTTTTCGGACGCCATGGCGCTCAAATCCACTATCTTCAAAGCCGAACTCCAGATCGCCGATCTGGACCGCAACTACTATCAGAACCATGCGCTGACGGTCGCCCGACACCCTTCGGAAACCGACGAACGCATGATGGTGCGGGTACTGGCTTTTGCGATGCACGCCGATTCCGCGCTGGCGTTCGGCAAGGGTTTGTCGTCCGAGGACGAACCCGACCTGTGGCGCAAGGATCTGACCGGGGCCATTGAGCTCTGGATCGATGTGGGACTGCCCGACGAACGTCGCATACGGCGCGCCTGTGGGCGCGCCCGACACGTAGTGGTGCTGACTTACGGCGGGCGCGTCGCGGACATGTGGTGGCAGCAAAACAAGGCGGCCCTGCAGCGCCAGGACAACCTCACCATCGTCAATCTGGCTGCGGAAGAATCCCGTGCCCTGGCGTCGCTTGCCGCACGCGGCATGCAACTGCAATGCACACTGCAGGAAGCCGAGCTATGGTTTATTGTCGATGGAGAGAACACGCGGGTCGCCCCCGAGTTTCGGTTGATTCCGCCGACCCGGTAAGGCCGGTCCGGCGCGCGGCAGGTTCAGTCCGATTCGCCGTCTGATTTGATCCGCGCGAAACTTTCGGTAATTCTTTGCCGCGCCGTTCTGAGCAGTACCGCGTCATCCTCCGCGCCCCAGCCCCGCTCCACCGTTTCCCTGAACAGGTCCAGCGCCGGTTCGCCCAAGGTCGACTCGCTTCCGGCCTCACGGGCCATACCCACCGCCAGCGTCACATCCTTGAGCAAAATTCGGGCATGAGCCCGCGCCGCAAAATCGCCGGCAAACGCGCGCGGCATTCGTTCATCGACGATCCAGCTTTGGCCGGAACTGGCACCGAGCACGGCCAGCATGATTTGCGGATCAAGACCCAGGCTTTCTCCCAGCGCGAGTACTTCGGCTCCCGCAGCCAGGTTGATGCCGGCCAGCAGGTTGTTGACCAGTTTCATGCGCGCACCGTCGCCGGGATGATTCGAGACACGAAAGCGTTTGTTGCCCAGTGCCGACAGCACCGGCTCTGCTCGCTTCAGTACGTCGTCCGAACCGGCCAGCATCAGCGAAAGCTGCCCCGCCTCGGCCCGCACCGGTCCACCGGAAACCGGCGCGTCCAGCACTTCAGCACCTGCGGCCACGACGTGCGCCGCGAGCCTTTCTGCATCTTCAGGGCTGATGGTGCTGCACAGAGCGACGAGGGTTCCCGGTCGCCAGCCTTGCGCTGCAGGTTCGGCCTCGCGAAACAGCGCGTCTTCTATTTGACCGGCATCGACCACCACGACCAGAATCATGTCGCTGCTCGCCGCGAGATCACGCGCACTGGCGGCGATTCGGGCGCCGGCTTCCCGCGCTGCCGTTTCTGCATCGCTGCGCAGGTCGCGGGCCGTGACCTGGAAGCCTGCCCGGTGCAATGCTTTGAGCATCGGCAGGCCCATGTTGCCGACGCCTATGATGCCGATTGACTTCATGTTCATTGCGTCGTCAACTCCTGCACGGCATCCAGCGCGACCTCAATCCCGCCCTGTTTCAGCGGCAACGGCACCGACAGCATCAAATTCAGGCTCAGTCCGAAATCCTCGACGATCCAGCCCTGTTCATCGCGATAGCGCCCGTCCGCGCCGGGACCCTGCGCATGCAGCCGATCGCGCATCGGTGCCAGCGTATCGGCGTAACCGATCACCGGCTTGCCCAAGGCCAGGGCATAGCCGATCTCGACGCAGGTTCCCGCGTCCGGCTCCGCGCCGCGAAACGGATTGAGATTGGCCAGGACGGCATCGGCATCGCCGATCAGGCTGAGGTTGTTGCGGTAGATATCGTCTGCGCAAGTCTGCGATCCATCGAGCGGAATCAGGGCCTCGTGGCCCTTGCTGCGGCACAGACGGCGAACGGTCTCGGCCCAGTCGGTCGCATCCGGACGAAAAACATCCGGGCCCGCGATATACAGCTTCATTCAGCGCCCTTTGCCAATGCCGGAATGTTCAGCCTGTGCAAACCAAAAATCGTGCAAGCAACAATCAAGAGGGGTCTTCCTGCCCCAGCAGGATCAGCTCCTGCAGGCCTTTCGGTGTGCCGGGCAACAGCGCCACATCTACCGCCGTCAGGCCGTCGAGCCTGGCGATGTCGATGTTGGCTCCCACTGCAAGCAGCAATTCCACCGGTTCCGACTGGCTATTGAGAATCGCCGTGATCAACGGTGTGTTGCCATCCTCGTCCTGCGCATCGATTTCGCAGCCGGCGCTGATCAGCGTCGCAGCAATGCTGGCGTGGCCGCCAGCAGCTGCGGCATGCAGCGGGCGCTCCCGCTTCGGCCCGAGCACTTCGAGATTACTGCCGGCCTCGGTCATCATCTTCACCGCCGCGACGCAGCCAAGCTTGGCGGCCATGAACAAGGGCGGTCCGTCGCGAGAAAGCAGCGCCTCGGCGAGGCTGATATTCGCCCAATCGGCGGGACTCAAGTCCATGTGCGGGTATCAGGCAAGATGCTTGGCCAGAAACGCCTGCATGCGTTCCCACGCCTGGTTGGCGCAATCCGCGTTGTAGACATCGCTGCGGCGTTCGTTGAAGAAGGCGTGGTCGGCCTCGTAACGATAAAGTTCAGGCGCATTTCCGCTACCACGCATCGCGGCTTCCAGTGCATCGACTGCCGCCGGAGTACACCAGTCGTCGCTGTTGGCAAAATGCCCCTGAAAGGGAATACGGATGTTCGCCGGATCGGCAAACTCTTGTGGCGGAATACCGTACAAGCACACGGCGGCCGAAATGCCCGGTACATGCACGGCCGCCGCGATACTGAGCGCGCCGCCCATGCAAAACCCCATCACCGCCACTTTGCCGTTGCTCAATCCCGCAAGATGTTCTACGGCGCCACGAATATCCTGATGCGTGGCACCGGGAAAATCCAGCCCATTCATCAGGTGGCTGGCTTCGTCCGGCTCCTGGGTTACGCGCCCCTGAAAAAGATCCGGCGCAAGCGCGTTGTACCCGGCTCGGGCGAAGCGATCGGCAATGCCGCAAATCTGGTCATTCAAACCCCACCATTCCTGGATTACCACGACACCGGGGCGATCTTTTCCGGCGCTGGCGAGATAGCCGCGACAGGTGCTGGCGTCGGGGCGATTGAATTCGATCATCTGTCCCATTGGAATCTCCTCACAAGAAGCAAGACCGTCAATTTACCGGAAATCCGCTGGCATTGATGCCCGGGTGGGTCTCGTATAATGTGCTCCTTCCATATGGCCCTGATCCAGACGTGAATCCTGACCTCGCCCGCCTGCAGCCCTATCCTTTTGAAAAGCTGCGTCACTTGTTCGCCGGCGTATCGCCAGCGCCGAGTTTTAGCGAAATCAAGCTATCGATCGGCGAACCGCGGCACGCAACGCCGCCGTTCATCCAGCAGGCGCTGGCCGACAATCTGGCGGGACTGGCCATCTATCCGAGCACGCAGGGCACGGATGCTTTGCGCGAAGCCATCGCGGCGTGGATTGTCCGCCGTTACGGCGTCAGCAAACCGGACTCAGCGACGCAGGTGATTCCAGTCAATGGATCGCGCGAAGCACTATTCGCATTCGCCCAGACAGTCGTCGACCGCGGCAACGGCCGAGCCAAAGTGGCCTGTCCGAACCCCTTCTACCAAATCTATGAGGGCGCCGCGATATTGGCCGGCGCAGAGCCGGTTTACCTCAACACCGTGCCCGAACACCACTTTGAAATGGACTGGAGTGTGCTGCCCGAAGCTACCTGGAACGACGTGCAACTGGTGTATGTCTGTTCGCCAGCCAATCCGACCGGCAAGGTGATGAAGCTGGCTGCATGGAAGGCGCTGTTTGAACTCGCCGACCGCCATGACTTTGTGATCGCCTCCGATGAGTGCTACTCGGAGATCTATTTCGATGAAGCCTCCGCACCGCTGGGCGGCCTCGGCGCTGCCGAACAGCTTGGGCGCAAGGACTACGCCCGACTCGTGTGTTTCTCCAGCCTTTCCAAACGTTCCAATGTGCCGGGGCTTCGTTCTGGCTTCGTCGCCGGCGACGCGGCGCTATTGAAGAAATTTCTGCTTTACCGCACCTATCATGGCGGCGCGATGAATCCGGCGGTTCAGGCGGCGAGTATCGCCGCCTGGAATGATGAAGCCCATGTGCGTGACAACCGCCGCATGTATGCCGAAAAGTTTCATGAGGTGACGCCCCTGATCGCGCGTCATCTGGACTGCCGGATGCCGGACGCCGGCTTTTATCTCTGGGCCAAAACACCCGTTCCGGATACCGAGTTTGCGCGCGAACTGCTGCGCCAGAAAAATGTCGTCGTGCTGCCGGGAAGTTATCTCGCGCGCGAATCCGCAGGCGTCAATCCCGGCGCGAATTTCGTCCGCATCGCCCTGGTCGCCGCGCATGAAGAATGCCTGGACGCAGCGCACCGGATCAATGATTTTTGTCTATCTCTGTGAAAGAAACCACCATGAATGAACTTCAGCAAATCATCGAACAGGCGTGGGAAGACCGCGCCACCCTGAATCCCGGCGAAGCACCCGCACGTATCGGCGATGCAGTTGCCCATGTGCTGGGCGAACTCGACAGCGGTGCGCTGCGCGTCGCGGAAAAAATCGACGGCGAGTGGGTCACGAATCAATGGATCAAGAAGGCAGTACTGCTCTCTTTCCGTCTTGAGGAAAATGCGCTGATGGACGGCGGTCCGATGCGCTACTTCGACAAAGTGCCGAACAAGTTCGCCCACTACGATACTTTCAATTTTCAGCAAGGCGGCTTCCGCGTGGTGCCGCCGGCCGTCGCACGGCGCGGCTGCTTCATCGGCAAGAACGTGGTGCTGATGCCCAGCTTTGTAAATATCGGCGCCTACGTCGATGAAGGGACCATGGTTGATGCCTGGGCCACGGTTGGATCCTGCGCACAGATCGGCAAGAACGTACATTTGTCCGGTGGCGTCGGCATTGGCGGCGTGCTCGAACCCTTGCAGGCCAATCCGACCATCATTGGCGACAACTGCTTCATCGGCGCCCGTTCGGAAGTGGTCGAAGGCGTCATCGTTGAGGACAACTGTGTGATTTCCATGGGCGTGTATATTGGACAGAGCACCAAGATTTATGATCGCGCCACGGGTGAAGTGAGCTATGGCCGCATTCCGGAAGGCTCGGTGGTGGTTAGCGGCAATCTCCCGTCGGCTGATGGAAAATACAGCCTGTATTGCGCCGTCATCGTCAAACGGGTCGACGCCCAGACGCGAGCAAAAACTGGCATCAACGAATTGCTGCGCGACTGATCGCGCCAGGTAACAGGACGGGAGAACTAGCCATGGGTACGATGCAAAGACTGTTTCAGTTGATGGCGGAAAAGAAGGCCTCGGACCTTTTTGTCTCCGTGGGCTCACCGATCCACATCAAGCTCAACGGCAATTCGGTGCCGGTGAACCAGACTCTGATGGATGCCGAAACCATCCTGAATCTGTTCAAGGAAATTCTCACCGAAAAGCAGATGACCGAGTTCCTCGATGAGCTGGAATTCAACGGTGCCTACAATATGCCCGGGACCGGTAATTTCCGTCTCTCCTGCTTTCGCCAGAAAGGTTCGCCTGCCCTGGTGGTGCGCTACATTCCAAGCGATATTCCGGATTTCGATACACTCGACCTTCCCGATGTGCTGAAAGAAGTCATCATGGAAAAGCGTGGCCTGATCCTGATGGTCGGCGCCACCGGCTCGGGCAAGTCGACCACGCTGACGTCCATGATCGACTACCGCAATGCGCGCAAGACCGGCCACATCCTGACGCTGGAAGACCCCGTAGAGTTCATTTTCCAGAACAAGAAATCCATCGTCAATCAGCGTGAGGTCGGCTCAGATACCAAGGCCTTTCACATCGCGCTGAAAAACGCGCTGCGTCAGGCGCCCGACGTGATTTTTATTGGCGAAGTACGCGACAAGGACACCATGAGCCAGGCAGTCGCCTATGCCCAGTCGGGACACTTGTGCATGGCAACGCTGCATGCCAATAACAGCTATCACGCGATGAGCCGAATCATCAGCTTCTATCCGCTGGAAAACAGGCCTGCCCTGCTCGCCGATCTGGCCGTCACGTTGAAATGCGTGATCTCGCAGCGACTGGTCAAGAAGCCTGACGGTGGCCGTGCGCCGGCAGTTGAAGTGTTGCTCAACTCTCGTTACATCGCCGAACTGATCGACAAGGGCGATCTCAACGAAATCAAGGACGCCATGGAAAAGAGCATGGTGCCTGGTAGCCAAACCTTTGAGCAATGCCTGTTCACTTTGTACAAAAAGGGAACGATCACCCTGGAAGAGGCGCTGAACAATGCTGACTCCGCCAACAACTTGCAGCAAGTCATCAACAACGCCGCTGATCCAGATGCCGCCGCGAAAGCTGACAAGCCCGCAGAGCCCGACAAAGATACCGCTCCGGACTACTCAAAATCCGTCGCACCAGGATCTTTCAGCGACTTCAAGCTGAACATGGATGCCGACGCCTGATGCCGGTACTCGAAAAAGTTCAAGCGCTGATCGCTCGTCCTTCGGTAACGCCTGACGATGCCGGCTGCCTTGATCTGATTGCCGCATGGCTGACCCCGTTGGGTTTTGCCATCGAGCGCATTGATGTGGACGGTGTCTCGAATCTTTGGGCGCGACGTGGCACGACAGGGCGACTGATCTGTTTCGCCGGCCACACCGATGTCGTACCCACCGGCCCACTCGAAAAATGGACTTCGCCGCCGTTTGAGCCGACGATTCGAGACGGCTATCTCCATGGCCGCGGTGCAGCGGACATGAAAAGCTCGATCGCTGCCTGCGTAACGGCAATGGAGCGGCTGGTGGATCGCCGCGAATTGGGAAATGCGGCCAACACCGAGTTTTCCAGGGCTATCGACGAGAACTCACTCGCACTGCTGCTCACCTCCGACGAAGAAGGTGACGCGGTGAACGGAACCGTAAGGGTGGTCGAGACGCTCAAGGCACGCAATGAAACCATCGATTACTGCATCGTCGGTGAGCCGACCAGCGTGAGCCGTCTCGGCGACACCATGAAAAACGGTCGTCGCGGATCGCTCTCGGCCAGTCTCGTGATCAAGGGTGTGCAAGGCCATGTCGCCTATCCGCATCTGGTCAAGAATCCGGTACATCTGGCGATGCCTGCACTTGCAGAGCTGACATCCACCATCTGGGATACCGGCAACGAATATTTCCCGCCGACCAGCCTGCAGATTTCCAACGCACACGCCGGAACCGGAGCCGGCAACGTAACGCCGGGGCACTTCGACATTCTCTTTAATTTCCGATTTTCCACCGCCAGCACAGTGGAAGACCTTCAATCCCGGGTGCACGCCCTGCTCGACCGTCATCAACTTGATTATCAGATTCAATGGACCCAGAGTGCGCGACCATTTCTCACTCCAAAGGGTGAGTTGTGCGCGGCTTTGAGCGAAGCCGTTGAGAAGGAACTTGGAATTGCGACCGAGCTATCGACAACCGGCGGAACATCCGATGGCCGCTTCATCACCGACATCTGTGCGCAACTGGTGGAGTTCGGGCCTATCAACGCCAGCATCCACAAACTTGACGAATGTATTGCCGTAGCTGATCTCGAGCCACTCGCGCGCATCTATGAGAGGACCATCAACAGGCTGATGGCAAATTGATTAATAGTGCCACTGAAGAACTGGCTACAGTTCGCGATTGGCTGCGCTGGGCTGTCAGCCGCTTCAATGAAGCAAAGCTGTTCTACGGCCACGGAACGGACAATGCCCTGGATGAAGCCGCCTGGCTCATTCTTGCCACCCTGCATTTGCCACGTGAAACGCTGGACCCGTGGCTTGACGCACACCTGACAAAGAGCGAGCGGATCTCGTTGCTGGACAAGCTGCAGCAACGTGTCGTGCATCGCATGCCGACTGCGTATCTGGTGCAGGAGGCGTGGCTGGGATCATTCTGTTTCTACGTCGATCAGCGCGTGATCGTGCCACGTTCCTATTTTGCCGAACTGCTGGAAAACGGATTTACGCCCTGGATTGAAGATCCCCAGCAAGTTGGCGCCGCGCTGGATCTGTGCGCGGGCTCGGGTTGTCTGGCGATTCTGATGGCGCATGCCTTTCCCAACGCCCGCGTGGACGCAATCGACATTTCCCCCGATGCGCTCGTCGTGGCACAGCGCAATATTGACGACTACGGACTTGACAATCGCGTTCGGGCGGTCGAGTCGAACCTGTTTGCGGCAGTGCCGGACAAACTCTACGATCTCATCATCAGCAACCCGCCCTATGTAACCGCCGAGGCAATGGATGCCTTGCCACCCGAATATCGACATGAACCGGTGCTCGCTCTGGCCGCCGGTGAGGATGGTCTGGATTTGGTGCGGCGCATTCTGGCAGAAGCGCGCGGCCATCTCAATCCTGGCGGCATGCTGGCCATCGAAGTTGGCCACAATAAGGATATTGTTGAAGCCGCCTTTCCAAATCTCCAAATGGTCTGGCTGGATACCGAGCATGCCGAAGGCAAGATTTTCCTCGTCATGCGCGATGATCTGCCTGGAAACAGCAAAGACGCAATCTGACACCGTTGTCTCGCCAAGAATCAAACAAACCCGGAAAAATCAATTCCCCACCATGATTACCATTACATTCATTCTCAAGAATGGCAGCCAGCACATTGTCGACGCCGATCAGGAAGAGAACATGATGCAAGTTGCCACCTTCAACGGCGTGCCCGGCATCGAAGGGGCGTGCGGCGGCTTTTGTTCCTGCGCCACGTGTCATGTTTATGTGGAAAGCACGCATTCGCTTCCTCCGCCTGCAGCCGACGAGATCAGCATGCTGCAAGGAACAGCCGCAAAGCGCGAAAAAAACAGCCGGCTCGCGTGTCAGATCAAGTTGGGACCACAGCTTGACGGCCTGGTATTGCGTGTGCCGGATATGCAGTAAGCGCCAAAGGCGGCCAATGCCTTTGCGTTGAGCGTGCGCGTCGTCGCTGAGCAAGCATTCATCCAAAACCGCTGACTGGGCAAATTCCTCTGGCTGCTTCTGCGCCTTCCCGCCGTATCACCAGGGCCGACTTTTTTGTGAAAAGTCTGTTGCATTTCACTCCAGGTCAGATAGGCCAAACGCTTGACGGTTCGGTGGCTCCGTTACTTCTTGCCTTTCAACAACCGGCAATGGCAACACGAAGAGCTATTTGAGCAGAGCTCTTTGCTGCTCATCTGCCTGCGAGACGACATCTGCGTCGTCTGCAAATACTTGCCCAAGGACGGGAAAGTATCCAGTTCCCAGTGCCTTCGAACTTCACCTAGTCGCCGAGCACCTTAAACAACTTCTTCTCCAGCTCTTTCAAGCGCGCCAACCCGTCCGGCGCCTGCCTGATTGCGGATCGCCACTCAGGATACAGCGCCTTCAACGCGGCGACATCGCTCGCCGCTTTCACTTTTGCCGAGATGGGATCTCCGGCAATGCCGAGGATTCTGCCTGCCATATTAATCATGAAGGTCTGCCCCAACAGGTACGGGTCTTCTTCCGGGTTGACTTCCGCTTCAACAGGAGCGGCAACAACCGGCGCGACGACTTCCGATACTTCAATGAACCCGTTATTCAGTAATTCATCAACGATTCCGGGAACCGTCGCCGGCGGCAGGATGCTTTGCAGCGCCTCCAAATCTCTCTTGCCGTCGATCATTATCAGCACATGTCTCGCCTTGAATCCCAGACCATGCGCTTTGCTTTCCACTTCCTCTTTGCCCTTGGTGGTCTTCACCCACGTGGTACCCGATGCTGCCATTCTGCTTCCTCCTGTATCTTTTTTATTTTCGGCTAATCATACGGAATTCAAAAAGTTCCCAAAATCCTCCCTAACTTTGGGCATACGTGCTCTGTAGCACCAAGGTTATAAGAGCCGACAATCCAATGTGGCTGCAAACATATCACCCCACAGTCACTCGATGCAAGTCTGTTGATACCATTCAACGAGTCAATGACAAGTTTGTGTATCAATTCCCCTGAGGTCGATTCAGTCGGCAGTCGATTCACAAATTCCCAAAATAATGGCACTGATCAGCCCTGCTTCCGTGCAATTTTCTCTCGATGACCGAAGCCCTTGCTGTTGTCGATGAAATAGAAATGCTCAGGAACCAGCCGGAACCAACTAACCTTTGCCAGAGCTTTGACAATAGCTGACGGCACTTTTCCCAGCGGGTTTGCGATTGGAAATTTTTCGCCATAGATTTGTTGCGCGCGGCGTTCTTCGTCGCCCTGCAATTCGATCACGCGCCCTTCCAGTTGTATTCCTTTGATCTGCGACCAGTTGCCGTAGTCCTCCTGGATGGTCGCAGCACACCGCGCATCCTGTGCCAGATTGCGGCAGTGCCGAGTTTTCGATGAGGATAGAAAA
The DNA here is from genome assembly GCA_021738385.1 of Sulfuritalea sp. Taxonomy (GTDB): domain Bacteria; phylum Pseudomonadota; class Gammaproteobacteria; order Burkholderiales; family Rhodocyclaceae; genus Sulfuritalea. The sequence goes on from JAIPCF010000039.1 coordinate 14,897, forward strand.
ATCAGCGAGCAATCGTCGCTGGCATAGAACACCGCGGCGGCCCAAGGCCCCTCGATTCCCTGAGTAGCCAGCGTCATGACGTTATGCCCGGATAGATAATCCGCCACCGACTGCGACAAAATCAACTGCATCAACTCACGCGGGTGGGAGTGTCGTCAATCGGCACTGGTGCACCGTCATTGGCGCTGTCCTTACCCTCATGCAAGCGCTTCAACCGATAGGCGATCTGGGGCCGGGTCAAACCGAGCATCCGCGCCGCCGAAGATAGATTGCCTCGAGCCTTGTCTACAGCAGTCTCGAGCAACATGGCTTCGACCTGATCGAGCGTCAGCGAACCGTTGAAAACCGCCTCACGCAAGTCTTTTCCGGTCTCCCAGCAATTGATATCCAGCCCCCCCGTCCTGTCGAGACCGAACTCCGGAGGCTGTGCCTCGCTGCACGACATGAACAGGTGGTTCACTTCAATACGCGTGCCGCTGGGAGCCAGAATGACGCCGCGCTCCACTGCGTTTTGCAGCTCGCGGATGTTCCCCGGCCAGGCGTAGGTCAGCAGCGCGCGTTTTGCCTTGTCAGTGAATCCGCGCAGCTTTTTGCCATGAATCGCCGTTTGTTTGGCGAGAAAATATTTGGCGAGAAGTGGTATGTCCTGCTTGCGCTCACGCAATGGGGGGATGAGGATTTGGTAGGCATTGAGCCGATAGTAGAGATCAGAGCGAAAGTGACCTTCCTTGACCAGTTGCTGAAGGTCTGCGTTGGTGGCCGCGACCAGACGCACATTGATCTTGCGGGTTTTCTGATCTCCAAGACGCTCTATCTCGCCTTCTTGCAGCACTCTTAACAACTTGGCTTGGGCAGACGGAGGCAAGTCGCCGATCTCATCAAGAAACAGGGTACCCCCATCGGCGCGTTCGAAACGTCCGGGACGAGACACCAGCGCACCGGTATAAGCGCCTTTCTCAACACCGAAAAGCTCCGATTCGACCAGATCCGTTGGAATAGCCGCGCAATTGACGGCGACAAAAATCTTGCCAGCGCGCGAGCTCATGTCGTGCAGGCTGCGCGCGAATACCTCTTTGCCGACGCCTGTTTCTCCCAATAGCAATACGCTGATGTGACTGCCTGCGGCTTGTTTCAGCAGATCATAAGCGGAACGAAAGCCCGGCGAGGCTCCGGTTATGTCTTCAGGCAACTGATCTCGATCACCGATTGAGGACCGCAGTTGCGCAACCTGGGTTTGCAGATCAATCAACTGGTCGGCGATGGATTCGCTGCTGAAGAAGCGCATTTGCTCGGCAGAGTCATCCCACTCTTCGGCAGGCTTGCCAACGATCCGGCAGTTGTTGTCGCCCATGCCGGTGCACTCAACCTCCTTGTAGAGAATGGTGCGGCCCATGAAGGCGGAGGTGTAGCCGCAGGCATAACCAATCTGGGTCCAGCACACGGGATGATTGTGAATGCCGTAATGGTGTCGATGCCACTGACCTTCCCAGGAATGCTCCCAGAGAAACTCGGCGTAGAAGGTCCCGGCATGACGATCAAGTTCCAGCTTGACCGGAGTAACGCGCACGATACCTTCCAGGGTATGCAGTTGCGGGCCCGTCATGAACGCCTCAAGGTCGCTTGAGTCCTCTGCCCGGGTCCGCGCCAGTTCGGCATCACGCACCCCTGACGCATACCCCATTCGAGTGAGCAGCCCCTTGGCGCGATCCATGCCAAGCGTATCGATCAACTCCTTGCGCAGCGTCGCCTGCGCCTCGGCATGCACCAGCAACATGCGATGCTCATGCAGCCAAATCTGCCCCGTCTCTGCACAAAAATGTACGCGAGCGCGCAGATCCTCGTTGGTAGTTCGTCCGACACTGCGGAGTTTGGTCATGGCCTAACTCTCACTCTTCGCTCCTCAACCCGTCCTTTTAGCGGCACATATTGATGCCCGCATTGATCGAAGTCAAATGGTCGCCTGATCAGTGCTTTTCAGGACGCTTCAGAAGGTTTATCCATACATCAAATTGCGCGGACATAGCTGCGAAATTTCACCATATGAGCAATAGCCGATGAGTTCCCTTGCATAGGTATTCGCGGGGATAAGTGACTTAAAACTTCATTTTTGTTGCACCAGCAAAAATGGCAAAACACTCTGATATAGAGGCCTGTCTTGATATGACATACATTCTTTGGCACCTCTTTTTTTGCACTGCACTAGCAACGGGTGGACCGCGCCTTGCGTTATATCCCTCGCTCGGAAAAACTGGTCCGAGGCCAATCACTTTGAAATTCACAACAATTACAGAAGGAGACATCAATGAAGTTTCCAGTGCCACATGATGTAAAAGCCAAGACGATTCCAGGAACCGAGGGCTGGGAGAGGATGTACCCGTACCAGTATCAGTTCGTCACCGACGACCCCGTACGCAGCCAGTATGAAAAGGAGACATTCTGGTTCTACGACGGATTGCATTATCCCGAGCCGCTCTACCCCTTCGACACGATCTGGGACGAAGCCTGGTTCCTCGCCCTTTCACAATTCAACAACCGAATTTTTCAGGTTCCCCCAGTGCGTGGCGTCGACCACCGCATGATCAACGGTTATGTCTATATTTCACCGGTCCCGGTCAAGGATGGCGAGGAAATTGGCAGCCGTGTGCCCAACTTCATGGAGCGTGCCGGTTACTACTACAAGAACTGGGATGAACTGGAGGCCAAGTGGAAAATCAAGATGGAGGCCACCATCAAGGAACTCGAGGACTTGCAGATTTCACCTCTGCCCGATCTTGAAGACATCTCGGTAGTGACCGAAGCGCTGGGAGAATCCAAGGGCTACCACCTGATCAAGAACTACGACGACTTGATCAATCTCGGTATCAAGTGCTGGCAGTACCACTTCGAATTCCTCAATCTCGGCTATGCGGCCTACGTCTTCTTCATGGACTTCACGCAAAAGCTGTTCCCGAGCATTCCACTGCAGCGCATCACGCAGATGATTTCGGGCATCGACGTCATCATGTATAAGCCCGACGACGAACTCAAGGAACTGGCGAAGAAGGCTATTGCTCTTGGCGTCGATAAGGCGGTAACCGGAAATCGCGACTGGGTCGCCGTAAAAGCTGCCGTGGAAAAACTGCCGAAAGGAGCAGAGTGGCTCGCCGCTTTCGAGAAGGCGCGCTATCCGTGGTTCAACATTTCGACCGGTACCGGCTGGTTCCACAACGACCGTAGCTGGAACGATACCCTGGATATTCCGCTGTCCGGCATCCAGACCTATATCGGGAAACTCAACAGCGGTGCCAGCATCGACCGTCCCACAGAAGAAGTTCGCGCCGAACGGGACCGCATCACGGCCGAATATCGCGGACTGATCACCAACGAAGCCGATCTAAAACAGTTCGATGAGCTGCTCGGTTGCGCCAAGACAGTGTTCCCGTATGTCGAAAACCATCTGTTCTACGTCGAGCACTGGTTCCATTCGGTGTTCTGGAACAAGATGCGCGAAGTCGGAACGATCATGAAGGATCACGGCATGATCAAGGACGTCGAGGACATCTGGTACATGCGCCGCGACGAGATCAAGCAGGGCTTGTGGGACGTCGTTACGGCCTGGGCCACTGGCGTCACGCCGCGTGGCAGCTTCACCTGGCCACCGGAAATCGAATGGCGTAAAGGGGTCATGGAAAAGTTCCGTCAATGGAGCCCACCCCCTGCGATCGGCATTGCACCGGAAGTCATCCAGGAACCCTTCACCATCGTGCTCTGGGGCGTCACCAACAAGTCACTCGCCGATTGGGCTTCTGTTCAGGAAGTGGGCGATCCGGACACCATTTCCGAGCTCAAAGGTTTCGCCGGCAGCCCCGGTATTGTCGAGGGCAGAGCCCGTGTCTGTCGCAGCGCTCAGGATATCCGCGACCTGGAAGAAGGCGAAATTCTTGTAGCGCCAACAACCTCACCATCCTGGGCACCTGCTTTTGCCAAGATCAAGGCTTGCGTTACCGATGTCGGCGGGGTCATGAGTCATGCCGCTATCGTTTGCCGCGAGTATGGGCTGCCGGCAATTGTGGGTACCGGTCACGGCACGAAAGTGATCAAGTCCGGAATGATGATCAAGGTCGATGGCTCTTCGGGTGTGATCACGATCACCCGATAGTGTTGCGGGAAAGTACCGACAATGAATAGCGTTCTGGAAATTAGTGAGACTTGCACGGAGGTCGAAATGGATAGTGCAACGCCTATGGTGTGCTGGTTCGAGGAGTGCGACAAGAACTCCGTCGATCTGGTGGGAGGGAAATGCTCCTCCCTGGGAGAGCTCATCAACGCAGGGGTGCGGGTGCCGCCAGGTTTTGCGCTAACGACCCATGGCTTCAAGCAGTTCATGCGTGATGCTGGCGTCCAGTCCAAAGTGACCGAGTTGCTCGACGGACTCGACCACGAGGACATGGACAAGCTTGAGGAGGTCTCCCGCGTCATCCGCGAGATGATCGAATCCTGTCCAATCTCCATCGAGCTAGAGGATCTGATTGCCGAGTCCTATCGCAAGTTGTCGGTACGCAGTTGCATACCGGCGGTCCCGGTCGCGGTGCGTTCCAGCGCCACGGCCGAGGACCTGCCCGGAGCCAGTTTTGCGGGTCAGCAGGATACCTACCTGTGGATCCGCGGCATTGACGACGTAATGCATTACGTTCGGCGCTGCATCTCCAGTCTTTACACCGGTCGCGCCATCGCCTACCGAATGAAAATGGGTTTCCCGCATGAGCTGGTTGCCATCAGTGTCGGCATCCAGAAAATGGCCAACTCGTTCTCGGCGGGAGTTATGTTTACAGTACATCCAACCAATGGCGATCGCTCCGTAATTGTTATTGACTCGAATTACGGGTTCGGCGAATCCGTGGTATCCGGAGAAGTCACACCGGACCACTTCGTAGTCAACAAAGTGGCACTCGATATTCTGGAACGCACCATATCGACCAAGGAGATTTGCTACACGGTCGACTTCAAGGAACAGAAATCCGTTGCCACCGAAATCCCGCTCGAACGCCAGAACGTCCAGTCAATCATCGACGACGAAGTCACCGAGTTGGCCTGGATGGGCAAGAAGATCGAGCAGCATTATGGTCGGCCGATGGATATCGAATGGGCTATCGACAAGGACCTTCCTACCGGCGGAAACATTTTTATCTTGCAGGCGAGACCAGAAACTATCTGGAGCAACAAAAAGCCAGCGCAGGTGTCATCGGGCAGCACTTCGGCGATGGACTACATTGTTTCGAACCTGATCGCCGGCAAGCGCGTCAGTTGAGGGGGACAAGAAAATGATTGTCAGAAACTGGATGCAAGTCAATCCACTGGTAATCAGTGGCGACACGCTGCTATCGGAAGCCAAACGGATTATCACGGAAAACAATTTGCATGGCTTGCCCGTAGTGGATAACGGCCGCCTGCGCGGACTGATCACGCGAGCCAATTGTTTGCGCGCAGCACATTTTGTGCTGCGAACTCAAAACACGGATGAGCTCAACTACTTTTCAACCCGCATCAAGGTCAAGGACCTCATGGTCCGCAATCCGGCCACAGTAGATGCCAACGACACCATGGAGCATTGCCTGCATGTAGGGCAGGAACTGGGCGTTGCGCAGTTTCCGGTCATGGATCAAGACCAGGTGGTCGGCATGATCTCTGCCAATGAAATTTTCTCGCTCGCGGCACACTTTCTCGGCGCCTGGGAGAAGCGAAGCGGCGTCACGCTGGCACCCATGGATCTAAAACCAGGAACGATCGGAAGAATTACCGATATTGCCGAAGCAGCAGGCGCTGAAGTACAGGCGATCTACCCAATCGGCAAACCAGGCGAAATCAACCCACAAGAGCGTCACCTGAAGAAAGTTGTAATCCGTTTCCATGCCGAGGACGTCAAAGCGGTTGTTTCCGCTCTGGAATCCGCCGGTTTTGAAGTTCTGGAATCGGTCAATGCGCAGCAGCATCGCGAAAAAGAACCTACACACTAATTTCCCGACAACAAGGAGCATCACCAATGGATCTCAGGTATTTCATCAACCAGTGCGAAGCCGCCGACGAACTGAAGCGGGTTTCCGCGGAAGTCGACTGGAACCTGGAAATTTCCCATGTTTCAAAACTGACCGAAGAGAAAAAAGGACCGGCGCTGCTGTTCGAGAACATCAAGGGCTATTCCTCGCCCGTATTCACCGGCGCCTTCGCCACCACCAAGCGCCTGGCGATCATGCTCGGCCTGCCGCACAACCTGTCGATGTGCGAATCGGCACGCGCCTGGATGAAGAAGACCATTACCTCTGAAGGCCTGATCAAGGCCAAGGAAGTCAAGGAGGGTCCGGTCCTGGAAAACATCATCAGCGGCGACAAGGTCGACCTCAACATGTTCCCGGTGCCGAAGTTCTTCCCGCTCGACGGCGGACGATACATCGGCACCATGGTCTTCTTGGTACTGCGCGATCCTGAGACTGGCGAGACCAACCTCGGCACCTACCGCATGCAGATGCTCGACGACAAGTCCTGCGGCGTGCAGATCCTGCCCGGAAAGCGCGGCGAGCGCATCATGAAGAAGTACGCCAAGCTGGGCAAGAAGATGCCCGCGGCGGCCGTGATCGGCTGCGACCCGTTGATCTTCATGGCCGGCACGCTGATGCACAAAGGCGCCAATGACTTCGACATCACCGGCACCGTGCGCGGCCAGCCCGCCGAGTTCCTCATGGCTCCGCTCACCGGCCTGCCGATCCCGGCCGGCGCCGAGATCGTGCTGGAAGGCGAGATCGATCCCAATAACTTCCGTCCCGAAGGACCGTTTGCCGAATACACCGGCTACTACACGGATGAACTGCACAAGGTCATCAACAAGCCGGTGCTGGAAGTGAAACAGATCCTCCATCGCAACAATCCGGTGCTGTGGGCCACTGGTCAGGGCCGCCCGGTGACTGATGTGCATATGCTGCTGGCGTTCACCCGCACTGCCACACTGTGGACCGAACTCGAGCAGATGAAGATACCCGGTATCAGTTCCGTCTGCGTGATGCCGGAGTCGGCGGGTCGTTTCTGGGCGGTGGTATCGGTCAAACAGATGTATCCGGGGCATCCGAACCAGGTGGCGAGCGCGGTGCTGGGCAGCAATACAGGTTCATACGGCATCAAGGGCGTGATCATGGTCGACGAGGACATCATGGCCGACGATCTGCAGCGCGTGATGTGGGCACTGTCATGTCGCTACGACCCGCTGCGCGGCACGGAAATTCTTAAGCGCGGCCGCTCCACCCCGCTCGATCCTGCGCTCGACCCGGACTCCAACAAGCTCATCACCTCGCGCATCATCATGGACGCCTGCATTCCGTTTGAATGGAAGCAGAAACCGGTCGAGGCGCGCATGGACGAGGAAATGCTGGCCAAGATCAAGGGCCGCTGGAGCGAATACGGCATCGACTGATTGCAACCCCCCGTCATTCCGAGGCGGCGCAGCCGAGCCCGGAAACCAGGCAGCTTCTGGATTCCCGCCGACGCGGGAATGACGGGAAACCCAAGGAACGAAATATGGACAAGGCAATAGATATCAAGCTGGTCATTCTCGACGTCGATGGCGTCATGACCGACGGTCGCATTGTGATCGACGATAACGGCGTTGAAACACGCAACTTCGACATCAAGGACGGCATGGGCGTTGTGGTGCTGATGATGAGCGGCGTCGAGGTCGCGATCATCACCTCCAAGAAATCAGGCGCGGTGCGGCATCGCGCCGAAGAACTGAAGATCAAGCGCTTCCACGAAGGAATCAAGAAAAAGACCGAACCCTACGAGGAAATGCTCAAGGAGATGAACATCACCGACGCCCAGGTCGCCTATGTCGGAGACGATCTGGTCGATCTTTCCATGATGAAGCGCGTGGGACTGCCGATCGCCGTTGGCGATGCTGTCGAAGATGTGAAGGCACACGCCGCATATGTCACCAAGGCCCGCGGTGGCTACGGCGCCGTGCGTGAAGTAGCTGAGATGATTCTCAAAGCACAGGACAAATGGGAAAAGATTTTGTCCAAGATCGGTTGAATTTTGTCGAAACCTCAATTGAAGGCAAGGAGTCCAATGTGTCAAAAATAAATGCACCAAAAAGCAACCGCGAGTTCATCGAGGCCTGCGTCAAGCACGGTGATGCCGTACGAATCAAGCAGGAAGTTGATTGGGAAAACGAAGCCGGCGCCATCGTGCGCCGTGCCTGCGAACTGGGGGAAGCCGCTCCGTTCATGGAAAAAATCAAGGACTATCCGGGCTTCAGCTACTTCGGCGCTCCCTTGTCCACCTACCGTCGCATGGCGATTTCCCTGGGCATGGACCCGGCATCAAGCCTGCCAGAGATCGGCAAGGAATACCTCAAGCGCACCAACAGCGAGCCGATCGCTCCGGTGACGATCGACAGGAAGGACGCGCCCTGCAAGGAAAATATCCTCATGGGCGACGACGTCGACCTGTGCAAATTGCCGGTGCCACTGGTACACGACGGCGACGGCGGCCGCTACGTCGGCACCTGGCATGCGGTAGTGACCAAGCACCCGGTGCGCGGCGACGTGAACTGGGGCATGTACCGCCAGATGATGTTTGATGGCCGCACCATGTCGGGCGCGGTGTTTCCCTTCTCCGACCTTGGCAAGCAGCTCTCCGAGTACTACCTGCCACGCGGCGAAGCCGCCCCTTTCGCCACTGCCATCGGCCTCTCGCCACTGGCGGCGATGGCCGCCTGCGCCCCCTCGCCCATTCCGGAACCGGAGCTTGTCGGCATGCTCTCGGGTGAACCGGCGCGTCTGGTGAAGTGCGAGACCAACGATCTTGAGGTTCCCGCAGATGCGGAAATCATCATCGAAGGCGTGATTCTCCCCGACTACAAGGTTGAGGAAGGCCCCTTCGGCGAATACACGGGGTATCGCACCAGCCCGCGCGACTTCCGCGTCACCTTCCGGGTGGATTGCATCACCTACCGCAACAATGCAACCATGACGATCTCGAACATGGGTGTGCCGCAGGATGAGGGGCAGTTACTGCGCTCCTTCTCGCTCGGCCTCGAACTGGAGAAGCTGCTCAGGAGCCAGGGTATTCCGATCACCGGTGTATATATGCATCCGCGCTCGACCCACCACATGATGATCGTCGGGGTGAAGGCCACCTACGCCGGCATTGCGCAGCAGATTGCCCAACTGGCGTTCGGCTCCAAGCTTGGTCCCTGGTTCCACATGGTGATGGTGGTGGACGACCAGACCGATATCTACAACTGGGACGAGGTCTATCACGCCTTCTGTACACGCTGCCACCCCGAGAACGGTATCCACGTCTATCGCAACACCACGGGCACGCCGCTGTATCCGTTTGCGACCCCGCACGAGCGCAAGTACTCGATCGGCTCCAAGGTGCTGTTCGACTGTCTGTGGCCGGTGGATTGGGACAAAACCAATGACATTCCGACCCTGGTCAGTTTCAAGAATGTCTACCCCAAGGATGTTCAGGAAAAAGTTCTGGCCAACTGGACGACCTACGGCTATCCCGAAGTGAAATAAGGAGACGATGCTATGAATCAATGGGAAGTTTTTGTGATGGATATGTCGGAACTGGCCGAAGGCAAGGATATCGAGCTCAGCATCCGCACTCTTAACCCGGGTAATCAGAAATTTACCTACAAGCGGGTCAAGGCCCAGGTGTCGACGACTCTGGACAAGTTCGCCGATCAGCTCCAGGTGCGCCTGGGTCGCGGTCAGTTGAGTGCGGCCAAGTACTCGATCAAGGTGATCGAGGAAATCCAGCGCATGCCGGCGAAATACCTTTAATCAAGGAGACGCAAAAG
>JAIPCF010000040.1 GCA_021738385.1 Sulfuritalea sp.
GCTGGTGATACGGCAGGTTTTGCCGTATCACCAGCGCCGACTTTCCATCTCCTGGCGCCTCAGCCGGATTCAATGGCAATGTATCGCTTCGATCCAGGCGGGCTGCGTGATCGTTGGGGGAGTGGCGCTACCATGCTGCGCCGCGATAGGGCAGAATCCGGCTTTGTTCCGAACCATCGAAAGCGAGCCATGAATAACCCCGAACTTTTGCGCAATTCCTGCCTGATCAATGGTGAGTGGCTGGCGGCCAGCGGCGCCAGTATCGACGTGCACAATCCGGCGACGGGCGCTCTCGTCGGTTCGGTGCCCAGCTTCGGTGCCACCGAAACCCGCCGCGCAATCGACGCTGCCCAGGCGGCGTTTCATCCCTGGCGGGCAAAAACTGCAGCGGAGCGGGCGAAAATATTGCGGCGCTGGTTCGAGCTGATGATGGAAAACCAGGAAGACCTGGCGCAACTGATGACGCTGGAGCAAGGCAAGCCCCTGGCCGAAGCGCGCGGCGAGATCGCTTATGCCGCCTCGTTCATCGAATGGTTCGCCGAGGAGGCGCGGCGCGTGTATGGCGAGGTGATTCCTTCGCCGCTTGCGGATCGACGCCTGATCGTATTGAAGCAGCCCGTCGGCGTCTGTGCGGCTATCACACCGTGGAACTTTCCGGCGGCGATGATTACCCGCAAGGCAGCGCCGGCGCTGGCTGCCGGCTGCACCATGGTGGTCAAGCCGGCCGAGCAGACGCCCTTGTCCGCGCTGGCCCTGGCCTGGTTGGGGCAGCAGGCGGGCCTTCCGCCCGGGGTGCTCAACATCGTGACCGGCGAGCCGGTTGCCATCGGCGGCGAATTGACCTCCAATCCAAATGTGCAAAAACTGTCCTTCACCGGGTCCACCGAAGTTGGGCGTTTGCTGATGGCTCAGTGCGCACCGACAATCAAGAAAATGTCGCTCGAACTGGGCGGTAACGCGCCTTTCATCGTCTTTGACGATGCCGACCTCGATGCTGCGGTTGCAGGTGCGTTGGCTTCCAAGTATCGCAATGCCGGGCAGACCTGTGTATGCACCAATCGCTTTTTGGTGCAGGAAAGCGTTCACGACGCCTTTGCGCAGAAACTCGCGGCAGCCGTCGCCGGGCTCAGGGTTGGCAATGGTCTGGAAGATGGTGTGACGCAAGGCCCGCTGATTGATGACGCGGCCTTGAACAAGGTCGAAGAACTGCTGGGCGATGCACTTGCAAAGGGCGCGCGCATTCTTTGCGGCGGCAAACGCCATGTCAGCGGTGGTACCTTCTTTGAGCCGACCGTGCTGGCGGGGGCGAAGCCGGAAATGCGTCTGGCACGCGAAGAGATATTCGGACCCGTGGCGCCGATTTTCAGCTTCAAGGATGAAGCTGAGGCCGTGCGCATGGCCAACGATACCGAGTTTGGTCTGGCCGCCTATTTCTATAGCCGCGATATCGCGCGTGCCTGGCGCGTGGGCGAAGCGCTGGATTACGGCATGGTCGGCGTCAATGCCGGCGTGATTTCCAACGAAGTGGCTCCGTTTGGCGGCGTCAAGCAATCGGGCCTGGGACGCGAAGGCTCGAAGCATGGCATCGAGGAATACCTGGAGATCAAGTATCTGGCCATGGCCGGCCTGTGACCGGGCGTTGACTGCGTGTTGGGTACGTTGACGCTACCCGCTTCAATGCGGGCGCTGGGGCATCGTCCGTTTCGCCTGTATTTCTTTGGCCAGGGCATTTCTGTTCTGGGCTCCTGGATACAGCAGGTTGCGCTGGCCTGGCTGGTGTATCGCCTTACCGGGTCGGCGGCGCTGCTGGGCTTGTCGGCCTTTGCCTCGCTTTCTCCGATCCTGTTGGTGGGCCCCCTGGCGGGGGCATGGATAGACCGCCACGATCGGCGCCGCTTGCTGATGGGTGTTCAGCTTCTGCTGTTCATTCAAGCCTGCGTACTGGCGGCGCTGACCTGGTTCGAACTGATCGGGCCGGTACTGATCATTCTCATGTCTGTTTCGCTTGGCGTGCTCAATGCCATCGACACACCGCTGCGTCAATCGCTGATCCCAGCCATGGTCGGCGGCCGTGAGGATTTGCCGAATGCGCTGGCGCTCAATGCCATGCTGTTCAATCTGGGTCGTTTCATCGGTTCGCCGATTGCTGGCTTGTTGCTGAGTTTTACCTCGGAAGCCGCCTGCTTTTTGCTCAATGCCTTTACTTATCTGGCATTGCTGTGGGGTGTGGCCGTAATGCGCATGGAGGCACCGGCAAAGGCAAGCGGCAGTGTCGGCCATGTGTTCAAGGAAGGTGTGCGCTTTGCGGTCGATACCTGGCCGATTCGCACCCTGCTTATTGTGCTGGCCCTGGTCAATGTGACCGCTTCGGCCTATGCTGTGCTGCTGCCGATTTTTGCCAAAGAGCTGTTCCTTGGCGATGCGCGTACGCTGGGCCTGCTCTGGGGTTCCGCGGGTAGTGGCGCTTTTGCTGCGACACTGATACTGGCAACGCGTTCATCCGTTCGCGGCAGTCTGAATCTGGTTGTGCTCTGCGTTGTGCTGGCGGCCATCGGGCTGTTCGTGTTTCCGCTCACTGCGCAATTGGCAATCGCAATGCCGGCACTGGCAGTGCTCGGCTTCGGCATTTCCGGCGCCAATGTGGGTATCAATACCGTAATGCAAACCTTGACACCGGATCGCTTGCGCGGGCGCGTGGTTTCATTTTTCTCCAGTATCCGTTTCGGTCTCGATGCGATCGGCGGCCTGATCGCCGGTAGTATCGCAGCACTCGTCAGCGCACCCACAACCTTGCTGGGTGAAGCGGCCTTGCTGGGTGGCGCGGCCGTCTGGCTGCTGGTACGGGCCGGACGCCTGCGTCAATCATTACTGGAGGGACAAACATGATCTCACTGGAAACCATACTGACATTTCTTGCCGCCTCCGCACTGGTCACCGTCGCGCCCGGCCCCGACAATCTGATGGTGCTTTCTGTCGGCGTCAGCCGCGGACGATCGGCCGGGATGGGATTTGGGCTGGGTTGTGCGATCGGCTGTTTTACACACACCTTGTGGGCAACACTGGGCATCGGCGCTGTGGTACTCGCGTCCGAATCGGCCTTCACTTTCTTGAAAATGATCGGCGCTGCTTATCTTGTCTATATCGGTGTAATGGCGTGGCGTCATGCGGGTGCGATGGCGCTTACTCGTCTTGACTCCAGCAAACGCGAACCCGTCGGCGCTCAAGTTCGCCGCGGATTTGTCGCTAACGCCATTAACCCCAAGGTGGCTTTGTTCTTTATCGCCTTTTTGCCGCAGTTCGTCGACCCAGCCCGTGGTCTGGTGTGGGCACAAATGCTGCTGCTCGGTGTGCTCTTTGCAATACAAACAGTGGTGATTTTCGGTAGCCTGGGCTGGTTTGCTGGCAGTATTGGTGCGCGGTTGCAGCGGCAACCGAAGCTTGCAGTTTGGCTCGACCGTTGCGCCGGAACGATCTTCATCGGATTGGCACTGCATCTGGCGACAGTGAGGCGGTAGGCACTATTTGTCGAAGGGTTTATTTCGGGCAGGATATCGGGAGTGGAACTCAGGGCAGTCAGTTCAGCGGTCATGCGAAACAGCTTCAATTACAGCAGCTCAATGTGTTATTTTGCATTATTGATTTTTGGTAAGTGACAATCGAGCGGGAAGCGATCGAGTGACGGCTGAAACCATTCTAATTGTTGATGATGAGCCAACGAATCTTTTCCTCCTGACCAGTATGTTGCGGCCGGAATTCGTGGTGCGCGCCGCCAACTCGGGAGAAAGTGCCCTGCGTGCGGCTGCGAGTGCGCCTCTGCCCGACTTGGTGCTGCTGGATGTGATGATGCCGGGAATGGATGGCTATGTCGTATTGTCGCGGCTACGCGAAAATCCGGCGACTCGCGACATCCCGGTAATTTTTCTTACGGCGCTGGCCGAAGCGGACGACGAAGAGCGCGGCCTGCAACGCGGCGCTGTCGACTACATCACCAAACCGATCAAACCTGCAGTGGTGTTGGCCCGGGTGCGCACGCAGCTCGAAGCCAAGCAGGCTCGCGACTGGCTCAAGAATCAGAATGCGACGCTCGAAGCTGAAGTTGAACGACGCATGCTTGAAAACGATCGCACGCAAATTGTCAGTATCCGGGCTCTGGCTCATCTAGCCGAGACACGCGACCCGGAGACCGGCAGCCACATTTTGCGCACCCAGAACTATGTGCGACAGCTGGCAATCGGTTTGCGGGAACACCCGCGGTTTGCCGAAACCATGACGGATCGCTATATCGACATTCTGACGCGCTCCGCTCCATTGCACGATATCGGCAAGGTCGGCATTCCGGATTACATCCTGCTCAAGCCCGGCAAACTCACGCCCGAAGAATGGGCCATCATGCAAACGCATTCCCAATTGGGCAGCGATGCCATCGAGCAGGCCGAGCGTGACATTGAATCACCTCCCGAGTTTCTTTCGGTAGCCAAGGAAATCGCCCGTTGGCACCACGAAAAATGGGATGGCAGTGGTTATCCCGACGGTCTGATAGGCGATACCATCCCCGTCGCCGCACGGCTGATGGCTTTGGCCGATGTATTCGATGCACTGATTTCCATACGGGTATATAAACCGGCCATGCCGTATACCGATGCCCATGAAATCATTTCCGCCGGTCGCGGCAAGCACTTCGACCCCGACGTGGTCGATGTCTTTATCGAGAGTTTTGTTGAATTCGTCGCTATCGCAGAGCGCTACGGAGAAACCGCTTGATGACCGCCGACTGAGGGCTAAAGATTGGTTGGCAAAGAGTCCAGAAAAAAATCAGAAAAGCCGGGCAGGCGAGTTCAGGCGGATGCCGGCCAAAAAACGAATAACGCAGGCAGTTTGTTCAAGCGCTGCCTGATCTGACTGTTAAAAATGTTCGGAGCAAGAGAAATGCAAACCCGGCAATTGCGGGATCATTGATATGCCGGAAATGCCTGGTTCCAGTCAATTTCCCACGTATGCTGACGTGGCCAATTCAGGTTCGCAGGGCTTGGCCTCGCGCAAGCCATGGATTGCCGCAGGCGTCGCCTTTCTGTTTGCCGCGACGCTGGCCACCACGTTGATATGGAAGCTGGAAATCGGCCGGCTCGATAGCCTGCGCAAGGCAATGATAAAAGAGACGGCCGACCATGTTTACGAACTCAAACAACAGATTGATCGCAACATGGCCGTCACCTATTCGCTTGCGGCAATGGTGCGTTTGGGGGAAGGTGATTCGACTGATTTCGACTACGTGGTCAAGCAGTTGCTGCCGTTCTATCCAGGCGTGACCGCGTTGCAACTGGCCCCTAATGGCATCATCAGTCAGGTCGCCCCCCAGGCTGGCAACGAATACGCTATTGGCCGTAGTCTGCTGGACGATTCAGCGTTCAAAGGCAACGGTGGACACGTACCGGATGATCACAGAATCAAACCGGAGCCGGGGCTGGAGTTGGTTCAGTACGGAAGTTTGGGCATAGTGATCGGACGGTTGCCTGTATTTCTTGACAAAGGGGAAAAGCAGGGAGCGTTCTGGGGTTACGTTGCGGTTGTAATGGAACTTCATCAGATACTTGCCCGAGCCAGGATTTCGGATCTGGCGGACCGCGGGTTTAGCTATGAACTATGGCGCACGATGCCGGGGAGCGAAAAACGGCAAACCATCAAAAGTTCAGGCACGCTGGTCGACCCGATTAACGTCGTTGTCGAATTGCCTTACGGGAATTGGACTTTGAGCACCGCACCTGCGGAAGGTTGGCGCGACCCGGCGCGGCTCGCGATCAATGCGTCGCAGGGACTGATCTTCAGTTTGCTCCTGGCGTTTTTGGCGAAACTGCTGTTTGAGTCCAGGGTGAATCAGGGGCGTCTCGAGGTACTGGTCTCGCAGCGAACTGCCGAAATTCTTGCTGCGCAAAGTCAATTGCAGGCGACGTTGGCCGCGATTCCGGATCTGATGTTCGAAGTGGGTCTGGATGGCCGGATCTTGAATATCCACTCCGCGCACACTGGACTGCTGGCCTTGCCCGTCGAAGGTATTCCAGGCAAGTCGATGTCGGACCTGATTTCAAGCAAATGGGCGTCCCGGATTCTGGCCGGCTTGCAAGAAGCCTTGAAAAAGGGCCGATCTGCCGGCATCGAGGTTCAGGTACCGCTTTCAGAAGGGCCGCGATGGTTCGAGTGCTCCATATCCCGCAAGGCAGTCGCCGATGGGCAGGAGCCGCGCTTCATTGTTCTCGCCCGCGACATCGCGGAGCGCAAGGATGTCGAGAAGGCTTTGCAGGATTCCCGCGAGGGCTTGCAGCGCTTGCTCGACTCCATGGCTGAAGGCGCATATGGCGTTGATACGCAAGGCAACTGTACTTTCGTCAATCGGGCGTTTCTCAATATTCTGGGTTTCCAAGGAGTCGAGGATGTTCTCGGCAGGCATGTGCATACGCTGATTCATCATTCTCATGTCGATGGCAGTCCCTACCCGTCGGGTGAATGCCGAATGTACGCTGTTTTCAGCAAGGCGAAATCAGTTCAGGTTTCCGACGAAGTATTCTGGCGCGCCGACGGAACTGCCGTTTCGGTGGAGTACTGGTCGAATCCCATCCTCAGCAACGGTGTTGTCACGGGTGCTATTTGTACCTTCTCCGACATCACCGAGCGCAAGATCAGCGAAGAGCAACTGCGCAAGTTGTCTTTGGCAGTGGAGCAAAGTCCCGAGAGCATCGTCATCACCAATACCAAGGCCGAGATCGAATATGTGAACGACGCTTTCCTGCGGGGTACGGGTTATCGTCGAGAGGAAGTGATTGGCCAGAACCCGCGCATTCTGCATTCGGGCAGAACGCCGAAGGAAACGCACCAGGAGATGTGGGCGGTGCTGAGTCAGGGCCAACCCTGGAAAGGCGAGTTCTACAACAAACGAAAAGACGGCAGTGAATATGTAGAATTTGCCATCATCACACCGTTGCGCCAACCCGACGGGTTGATCAGCCACTACGTTGCGGTAAAAGAAGACATTAGCGAGAAGAAGCGAACTGGCGAAGAACTCGACGCCCACCGACACCATCTGGAAGAGCTGATCGAAATGCGCACTGCGGAACTGGTTGCCGCACGCAAGCAGGCCGATACTGCCAACCAGGCCAAGAGCAGCTTTCTGGCCAATATGAGTCACGAAATTCGCACCCCGATGAATGCCATCATCGGCCTCACTCATCTCATGCAGCGCAGCGGAACGAGTCCGGAACAAAGTCTGCGACTGGACAAGATCGACAGTGCCGGGCGGCACCTGCTTTCCATCATCAACAACATCCTTGATCTGTCAAAAATAGAGGCCGGCCGGATGCAACTGGACGGAATCGACTTTCCGCTCAGTGCGGTGCTCGACAATGTCGCCTCGATCATCGGCGAATCGGCTCATAGCAAAGGTCTGCGCGTCGAACTCGACCATGACTCTGTCCCCCTCTGGCTGCGCGGTGACCCGACCCGGCTGCGTCAAGCCCTGCTCAACTATGCGGGCAACGCCGTCAAATTCACCGAATCAGGCACCATCAGCCTGCGTGCATTGTTGCTGCAGGAAAATGGCGACACCCTTCTGATTCGCTTTGAGGTCGAAGATACCGGCCCCGGCATTTCCAACGAGCTTTTGAAAAAGCTGTTCAGGGCCTTCGAGCAGGCCGACGCCTCGATTACGCGCAAATACGGCGGTACGGGTCTTGGCCTGATCATTACACGACGACTGGCCGAACTGATGGGCGGCGAAGTCGGCGCTGACAGTACGCCAGGCAAGGGCAGTACCTTCTGGTTTACCGCACGCCTGCAGCGCGGTCACGGCACCATGCCGGCCGAACCTGCCCTGAACAACGAGAATATCGAGACAAAACTGCACCGGCTGCACGGTGATGCCCGGATCCTGCTTGCGGAAGACCACCCGATCAATCGCGAAGTCGCGCTCGAACTGCTGCACGGTGCCGGGCTGATGGTAGACACAGCGGCCGATGGACGCGAGGCACTGGAGAAAGCGCGCGCCACCACCTACGACCTGGTTTTGATGGACATGCAGATGCCCCATATGGATGGTCTGGAAGCCACCCGCGCTATCCGCAGTCTGCCGGGTTGGGCAGACACGCCAATTCTGGCCATGACAGCCAATGCCTTTGATGAAGATCGTCTGGCCTGCGAAGAAGCGGGCATGAATGACTTTCTCACCAAACCAGTTGAACCCAACGCGCTCTACGATACTTTGCTGCTCTGGTTGTCGCCCGGCAAATCGGGTACCGGGCGATCGCCAAGCCTCTCGGTGCATTACGCGGCAACGCCTCCAGCGATAACGACAAATCAATTACCGCCTGAGTTGGCAGCGTTTGATGGACTCGACAGCGATCGGGGGCTGGCTGCCCTGCACGGTCACACCGAAGCCTATTTGAGATTGTTGCAGCAGCTCTCGGCCAGTCATGGCGAAGATGCGCAGCAGGTACGCGACGCGATCGCTGCCGATCAGCCCGACGCAGCCCGACACCGGGTGCATGCACTCAAGGGAGCTGCCGGGAGTCTGGGTGCGATCCGGGTGCAGGCTGCCGCTGCGGCCATTGAAAATGCGCTGCACAAACATGCCCCGGCCGCCAGTCTGCCGCCGCTGCTCGACACCTTGCAGCGGGAACTGGGCGCGCTCAGCAAAGCGCTGGCGCAACTTCCCGAGGCCGCCGGCGACACTTCAGCCGCCGACTTCGAGCGGGCGCGGGGTGTCCTTGCTCGACTGGAGCCGCTGCTGGTGCGTGACGACACCGAGGCGGGCGATATGTTCGAATCCCAGCGAGCGTTGCTGCAGGCGACCTACGGATCAAAAGGGATGCAACTGCGACGGCACATGGAGAACTTCGATTATCCGGCTGCACTTGCAATACTCAGAGAACTGCTTCGGCAAAAGACCTAACGCTCATGGTACCGAGCACCACCCGCCGAAGATGAAATACGCGAAAACGAAGTTTCAGTGGAGGCTAACGCCGGCGTCATCGGCGTTAAGCGCAGCGGCCGAAACTAAAAGCGAATTGAAGTCTCCCCACCCCCATCCCCGCCCCAGGGCGGGGCTACCAGTCCGCTCGCTTCGCTCGACTATCACCAGTCGCTCCGAACCTGGTATTTCACGTTAAGGCTGATCCTTTTCGGGCACACCTGCCGAGAGTAGCGACTGTTGAACAGGTCTTCCAGCCGGGGCGGAATAACCAGCGCTGTACATTGGGTGGGCCACCTAGAATTTTTCCACCGTTGCCAGCGCACGTTCAACATCGGCCGGCCCCACATCCAGATGCGTGACCCAGCGGATGCGCTTCAGCGTGAGATCTTTACTCCGCTGATAGCCACCGGTGACGCGGATGTCGTTGGCGGCGAGGTGGGTGAGCAGGGCATCACCGACCTCAAGCTCGACATCCATGAAAAGGATATTGGTCTGCACCGGGTGCACCGTCATCCGACCGGCAAGTCTGGAGTGGCTGGCCGCGATACGGCTCAGGCCTTTGTGCAACAAGGATGCATGGCGATGGTCTTCAGCCAGGCGCCGCACATTGTTTTGCAGCGCGTAGATACCGGCGGCGGCGAGGATGCCTGCCTGACGCATGCCGCCGCCCAGCATCTTGCGGTTACGCCTTGCCTGCGCGATGAATTCGGCAGAGCCGAGCAGCACCGAACCCACCGGCGCGCCCAGTCCTTTCGACAAGCACAATGAAACCGAGTCGTAGCCAGTGCAGATCTCGCGTGCTTGTTGCAACGGGTTGCCGCCGGACGGGTCACAACTCGCGACGGCGGCATTGAACAATCGCGCGCCGTCGATGTGCGTGCGCAGTCCGCGGCGTTCAGCCAGGGCGCGCACGTCGCGCATGTACTGCAGCGGCAAAACCTTGCCGCCGGTGGTGTTCTCCAGGCCAATCAGTCGGGTGCGCGCAAAGTGCGGATCGTCGGGTTTGATGGCGGCCTCGATGTCGGTCAGCGCAATCGTTCCGTCGGCCTGGTTCTCCAGCGGTTGTGGCTGAATCGAGCCGAGCACCGCCATGCCGCCGGCTTCCCAGCGATAGGTGTGCCATTGCTGACCAACGATGGCTTCGTCGCCGCGCTGACAATGCGTCATCAGCGCGATGAGATTGGACTGTGTGCCGCTGGCAGCAAACAGCGCGGCCTCGAAACCCAGCATCTCGGCCGCCATCTCCTGCAGACGATTGACTGTCGGATCGTCGCCAAACACGTCGTCGCCCAACGGCGCCTCCATCATGGCCTGCTTCATGGCCGGGCTGGGCCGGGTCACGGTATCGCTGCGAAAATCACTCATGGATTCGGGTCTCACTTCCGGAAAAGGTCAGGGGACGGATCAGCCTGAAAAACTCGGTTTAACCACAGAGGCACAGAGAACACAGAGGAAAAATAAAGCACTGCATCGTAAAGCCGTATCACCCTGCGGATGAAACGCCGCTGATTCACAAGGAATAGATTCATCGCTCTTCTCTGTGCCTCTGTGTCTCTGTGGTGAGGATTTTGGGATCAAGGGAATGATCAGGGCTTGCGGTAGGTAATCCGGTAGATGGCGCCGGCATGGTCGTCGGCAATCAGCAGTGAACCGTCGGGCAGCATCTGCACGTCGGCGGGACGACCCCAGGCCGAGCGGCCCTGCAGCCAGCCGCTGGCGAAGGTTTCGTAGGCTACGGTGCGATGGTCCTTGATCCGTACCAGGCTGATGCGGTAGCCGACTTTGGCGAGACTGTTCCACGAGCCGTGCTCGGCGATGAAAATCTGATTGCGGTAGTCGGCAGGAAACATCGTACCCGTATAAAAGCGCATGCCGAGACTGGCGACGTGCGGGCCGAGTTTTTGTGCCGGCGGCTCGAATTCGCGGCAGTTGCGTTGTTTGCCGAATTCGGGATCGGCCAGCTCGCCGCCGTGACAGTAAGGGTAGCCAAAATGCATTGCGGCGCGAGGCGCCCGGTTGAGTTCGTCGGGTGGGCTGTTGTCGCCGAGCCAGTCGCGGCCGTTGTCGGTGAACCACAGACTGCCGTCGACCGGGCTCCAGTCGAAGCCGACACTATTACGCACACCACGGGCGAAGACTTCACGCCCGGAACCATCGGCGTTCATGCGCAGGATGGCGGCATACGGATCGTCTGGTGCGCAGATATTGCAGGGCGCGCCGACTGGTACGTAGAGCTTGCCGTCGGGGCCGAAGGCTATGAACTTCCAGCCGTGATGGGTGTCGGTGGGCAGGCTGTCGGTGACGACAACCGGGGCGGGCGGTTTGGCGAGCCTGCGATCAATGTCGTCGTAGCGCAGGATGCGATTTACCGCCCCGACATACAGCGCGCCGTCCTTCCAGGCCAGTCCCGAAGGCATGTTGAGTCCCGCAGCGACAGTGGTGACGGCGCCGGCCCGGTAGCTCGCATCGAACTTCACCGCATGCACTTTGCCAGCGCTACGCGAGCCGACGTATAGCACGCCACCGTTGGCATCGAAGCCACCCAGCGCCATCTGCCGTGCGTTGTCCACCGTGGCCCAATGCTCGATAGTGAAACCTGGCGGCAGCTTGATGGTTTCCAGCGGCAGGGCGGTGGCGACGCTGGTCCAGGCCAAGAGAACAAGAGACAAGGTGAGATGCACGGATTTCATGAAAAACTCGGCGATGGCGACACGGCGATTCTCGGCCCGATTGCTGCGCGAAGCAAGGCGATGGGCGCAGCGGCCATGCAGTGGGCTGGGGGTTGCCTTGTGCAGGGTAGCCATCATTGACTTTGCCGGTATGCCGTCGGCGTTTGGCCAAACCAGGACTTGAACGCGCGCGTAAAAGAACTTTGTTCGGCATAGCCCAGCAGCAGCGCAACATCCAGCGCCGACAGCGCCGGATCGCGCAGATAGACCTGCGCAAGCTCGCGCCGGGTGGCGTCAAGCAGGGTCTGAAAAGAAAACTCGGCGCTGGCGAGACGGCGTTGCAGCGTTCGCGGCGTGAGACCGAGGCCACTTGCGACACATTTCAGGCTCGCTTCGCATTTGGGCATCAGCGGCACGAGCATCTGGCGCACCTGGCCGCCGATGTCCTCGCCAAGATCCTGGCGGTCAATGACTTTGCGCGCTTCATCACGCATCGCCAGATTCAGTTCGGCGTCGGCACGGACCAGCGGCAGAGCGAGCAGGTCGCTGGAAAACAGCAGCGCGTTTTCACCCGCGGCGAAGCGCACCGGGCAGTCAAAGAAGGTTTCAAAAGGCACCGTGTCCTCGGGTGCGGCGTGACGGAATCGCGCCTCCACCAATGGCATATCGGTTCCGGCGATCCAGCGTCCCAGTCGGAACCAGCTCGCGATCAGGGATTCCGTGAGCAGTTCGCTATACGGCAGCCCGGCCTGCGTTGCCTCCGGTAATACCACCCAGGTCATTTTGACATTCGCTCCCTCGCGGCTGAAGCGCGTCTCGCTGTAACCCGAATCGAAGACCACCCGGCCGTAGAGCGGCACCAGACCGATCGCCTCGCCCAGATTGCGACAGGTCATCAGGGCATAACCCAGCACGTCGAAGGTGTCCGGGCGCACCTGGCGGCCAAACTCCAATACGAGGTCACGCCGGCCGCTCAGTGTCAGCGCCGACTCGAACAGCGTAACCAGGTCGGCCAGCGGCAGGCGCGCCTGGGCCGCCTCCCAGTCGGTGCGTCCGACCCGCGCATGCTTGAGCAATACTGCACGCGGCAGGCCGAAGCGCTCGACCACGTCGAACAGGCGCCGGGCATAAGCGACGTTGACGCTGAGCGGGGCGGTGTTCGGGTCGGCTGCAGTCGATGTTGATGGGGTCATCGTGTCGCGAATTGACAAAACAGCTGTCATTCTGCGACAAGCGGCTTCGAACATCAATCGTCTACTCTGGACGAACAATCAGTATCGGTCTGGCCATTCGTTCAAAGCGACCCGGATTGCCGAAAACGAAAGCATTGAGGAGAATTCAAATGGCTGAAATCAGCGGCGGCGAAGTCATTGCCCGCATGTTGCAAAAAGAAGGCGTCGAGAAGGTGTTCGGCATCATCGATGGCACTTACTTCGGTTTCTACTCGGCGCTGCACCGGCTCGGTATCGAGATCGTCACCCCGCGCCATGAAACCTGTGCCGCGCATATGGCCGGCACCTATGCACGGCTCACCGGCAAGCTCGGTGTCTGCATGGCCAGCAATGGGCCGGGTGTCGCCAACATCCTGCCCGGTCTGGTGGTCGAGCAGGCCGACGGCAATCGCGTGCTGGTGATCACCAGCGCCCGACGGCCCACCATCATGTATCCCGATCGCGGCGGCAGCTATCAATGCTTCGACCAGAGCGGAGTGATCGGCAAGATAGGCAAGTGGAGCGCGGCGGTGTCTTCGTTTGACCGCGTGCCCGAGTTGATGCGAAAGGCCTTGCGCAAGAGCTACGAAGGACGGCCCGGCGTGGTGCATGTGGATGTGCCGGAAACCATCATGAACGGCAAGTTCAAGGCCGCGGTTGCCTTCTGGGAGCCGCACCAGTACCGCAACACCGTATCGCCAGCGCCGAGTTCTGCGCAGGTGGCCGAGGCCGCACAGATGTTGATAGACGCTGCCGCTCCGATGATTCACGCCGGCAGCGGCATCATTCACGCCAACGCCTATGAGGCTTTGCGCCGCGTCGTCGAACTGCTGCACGCGCCGCTGACCACCAGTTGGGCCGCGCGCGGGCTGATGACGGAAGATTCGCCGCTGGCCATCACCATGCCGCACGTCAAGCTCAACCACAAGGTGCGCAACGACGCCGATGTGGTGCTGCTTATCGGCACGCGCGTTGGCGAAACCGACTGGTGGGGCAAGCCGCCGTACTGGCGCCATCCCTCCGAGCAGAAATGCATACAAGTGGATCTCGACGGTGACATGATCGGTCTCAACAAGCCGGCCGATGTTGCAATCCTCGCCGACGCCAAATGCTTTCTCGAAATGCTCGGCGACGAGTTGGAGCGACGCAAGGGCGAAATCAAACTCGAAACCCGTCAGGCCCGCGTCACCGGCTATGCCAGAACCATGAAGGAAGAGCGCGCCGGTTGGGACAAGGCGCTTTCCGATATGGCGACTCCAATGCACCCGGCGCACATCGGCGCTGTTTGCGGCGAAGTGTTTCCCAAGGATACGGTGCTGGTGGCCGATGGCGGCAATGCCACCATTTGGGCCATGTTCTATCACCACGTCACCGTACCCAACACGGTGATTTCCACCTTCAAGTTCGGCATGCTCGGCGCCGGCACCTCGCAGGCCGTGGCGGCCGCGCTGGCGCGGCCGGGCAAACCGGTGTGCTGCATCATTGGCGATGGCGCCATGGGTTTTCACTCACAGGAAGTGGAAACCGCGATCAGGAACAAAGCCCAGGTGATCTACATCGTGCTCGCCGACAAGCAATGGGGCATGGTCAAGATGAACCAGCAGTTCATGCTGCGGCCGTTCAAGACCATGATCTACAAGCACCTCGATCCGGACGAGACGATCAATGCCGATCTGGGCGAAATCGAATTCGACAAACTGGGTCAGAGCATGGGTGCACATGGCGAGCGCGTTTCCGATCCGGCGCAACTCAAGCCGGCGCTGGAGCGAGCGCTGGCCGCCGGCAAGTGTGCTGTAATCCATGTCGATGTCGATCCGGTCAAGCACATGTGGGCGCCGGGGCTTATACACTTCAAGAAGATGCACGAAGAACCCAAAGGCTGATGTCTTGTGAATAAATCTACTGCGCGTGCCGGATCGGGGATTGGGCGGTGCTCGCTATCCTCATGTACAACGCGTACATTCCGGTAGCTGTGCTCCGGCCGCACCCCGCTGCGGCCCGCTCGCTACGATTTCTTCACAAGCTCTGACGGATGGAATGCCACCATGAACGAAATCGATCTGGTCCGACTGAACTTCAATCCGCAATCGCTGTGGGCGCTCAACGCGATCATAGGGCTGGTGATGTTTGGCGTCGCGCTGGACCTCCGGGTGGCGGATTTCAAGGCGGTGCTGGTCATGCCCAAGCCGGTGTTGATCGGCCTTGCCGGTCAGTTTCTGCTGTTGCCGGCCTTCACCTTTCTGCTGGTGATGGTGATCAAGCCCGCGCCCAGCATTGCGCTGGGCATGATGCTGGTGGCGGCCTGTCCCGGCGGCAATATTTCAAACTTTCTGGCGCACCATGCCAAGGGCAACACGGCCTTGTCTATCACCATGACGGCGATTTCCACGGCGGTGGCCATTGTCATGACCCCGACAAATATTGCGCTCTGGGGCGGCCTGAATCCGGAGACCAGCGCCATCCTCAAGGAAGTCGCGCTTGATCCCGTCGACATGCTGCTGACCGTGTTCCTGTTGCTCGGTTTGCCGATGGCGGCGGGGATGTGGACCGGCTACCGCTATCCGCGATTTGTCGAGCGGGCCCACAAGCCGGTAAAAATATTCTCCATCGCCGTGTTCGGCCTGTTCGTGGTCGGTGCGCTGGCAGCCAACTGGCGCTATTTCCTCGATTTTGTCGGTTTTGTCGTCTTCGCCGTGTTTCTGCACAACGCACTGGCTTTGAGCACGGGCTACTTCGCCGCGAAGTTCACCGGCCTGCCCGAACGTGACCGCCGCGCGGTATCCATCGAGGTCGGCATTCAAAATTCGGCATTGGGCCTGATCCTGATATTCAATTTCTTCGATGGCCTCGGCGGCATGGCCATCGTCACAGCCTGGTGGGGCATCTGGCACATCATCGCTGGACTGACGGTGTCGACGATCTGGAGCCGGCGGCCGCCCGCAGGTGCTGCATGAGGTCAAGGCAATGCAATTCACCACGGCGAACACGGCGAACACGGCGACACGGCGATACCGCATTGGCTTGCATGCATCGCAGGAATTGGCCAGCGCATTGTTTTTCCGCCGTGTCGCCGTGCTCGCCGTGGTTCAAACAGATTTTTTTCAATGACCCGAGTTAGCGTTCTCGTCACCGGCAGTTCAGGCTGTCTCGGCAGCCTGGTGGTGGCAGAACTTGCCGCTCGTAGCGACGTTTCAGTGGTTGCGCTCGACGTACGCGACCCTAGTCAACGTCTGTCCGGAGTCAGATACGAAGTCGCCGACATTCGAGACGCCGAGGTCGATGCCATCGTCGCTCGTCATCTGCCGCAGGTGGTGGTACATCTGGCCTCAATCGTTACGCCGGGCAAAGACAGCAACCGCGAGTTTGAATACAGCGTCGATGTCAACGGTACGCGCAATCTGCTCGAAGCCTGCGTCCGTCACAGTGTCAAACGCATCATCGTCTCATCCAGTGGAGCAGCCTACGGCTACCATGCGGACAATCCGGAATGGCTGAGCGAAACCGACCCGGTGCGCGGCAACCAGAGCTTTGCCTATTCCTGGCACAAGCGCCTGGTTGAGGAAATGTTGTCTGACTACCGCACAAAGCAGCCCCAACTGGAACAGATCGTGTTTCGCATCGGTACCATTCTTGGCGCCACCGTGCACAACCAGATCACGGCGCTGTTCGAGAAGCCGCGCCTGCTGGCGATCAAGGGTTCTGACAGTCCCTTCGTCTTCATCCACGACCGCGACGTCGTCGGTGCCATCGTGCAGGGTATCGATTCAAAGGTGACTGGCATTTACAACGTCGCCGGAGACGGCAAGCTGACAATTTTCGAGATCGCCGCACGCATGGGCAAGCGTTGCCGGGTGCTGCCGGCGCCGTTGATCCAGGCAGCACTGTGGCTGCTGAAGAAGTTCGGCCTGACCCGGTACGGACCCGAACAGCTCGATTTCTTGCGCTACCGGCCGGTGCTCGACAACCGGCGGTTGAAGGAGGAGTTCGGCTATGTACCGAAACTCAGTTCCGCCGAAGTCTTCGAGTTGTGGCGAAACTCGCGCCAGCATGGGGCCTCATGAGCAGGGACATTGCCGGCAAGGTAATCCTGATCACTGGCGCCGCAGGAGGGCTTGGCGCTGCGCTGTGCCAACGTTTCGGTTCTGCAGGCGCGCGCATCGCCGCCGTGGATATTGATGCTGACCGCCTCGACACTCTTGTCGCCAAACTGCGTTCCAGCGGCGTCGAAGCGCTGGCCAAGCCGGCCGATATTACCGACTCCGGCGCCTGCGAGAAGTTAGTGGCCGCGACACTGGCTCAATTTGGTGCGCTCGACGGGCTTGTCAACAACGCCGGTATCAGCCATCGCAGTCTGCTCGCCGACACTAGCCCCGAGGTCATTCGCCGCGTCATGGACGTTAACTTTTTCGGCGCGACCAACTTGACCCAAGCCGCTCTGCCGCAAATCGTCGCAAGGCAGGGCTTCATCGTCGCTGTTTCCAGTGTTGCCGGTTTCGCGCCGCTGACGGGTCGCACCGGTTACGCCGCCAGCAAACACGCCTTGCACGGCTTCTTTGACAGCTTGCGCAGCGAAGTCGAAGGGGCGGGTGTCGATGTCACTATTGTTTGCCCATCTTTCATCCGCACCGGCATCGGCGCTGCTGCCACCGATGGCGGTGGAGCGCCGGTCAGCAGTCCGCGCATCACTACCGGCGGCGAGTCCTCGCCCGAGGAAGTCGCCGGGAAAATATTCGAAGCGGCGAGGACAAGGCACACTTTGCTGCTGCCTGACGCGACTGCCCACAAGGCCTGGTGGCTCAGCCGGCTGGCGCCCGGACTTTACGCCAGAATCATGAAACGGCGAGTCGGTGGAGAGTTTCCCGGATTACCGTGACACGGATCTCGGCAGTCTGGCGCGCTGTCGAACGGATAAGCAACAAGGCGCCACTGCCCACTCTCATGGCACTGGTGCAAACCTTTCATTCTTTTGTTCTAGCCGCTGGTATTTCTGCCCGGATGCTTTGAACAATTCTGGCAATGCGCATCGTTGTTATCGATGCAGCCAATCTTGCAAGTACCAATGGTTTTGGCAAAGGCATGCCCATGCTGTTCGCGAAATTTCGGCGCTGGTGACACGGCGGTGCCCTTCGGCCATTCGCTGCAAACCTCCCTCTGGTATCAACCGCCGTACCGCCAGCGCCGACTTTTCATTCTGGCCTGAATATGCGCAAAAATACACGGGTTCGTTTCACCGTTCGCTAGATCACTGGCCGGGAGTATGATGAGTTGTCGTTCCGATTTCGAAAGGAAATTGTCATGACGAACACAGCCGAAAAGCAGATCTGCGAGTCGTTGATCGCCTGCGATATCCGGCGCAAAGATGCGCCGCTTTCGGCGGCCTTCACGCTGGATGGCGCTGGGTGTGTCCAACACTTCTGCTGCGTCGTGTGCTATTCGCATATTGTCGCCGAGACGATGATGCGCGAGAAAAGCGGTGGTTCCGCAAAATCCAGAGACACGCCTGAGCCTATTTTCCGCCCTTGAAAGTGAGACCATGAGACGCTTTTTTGTCCTCGTTGTAGCACTGCTGTTCTCGCTGCCCGGCCTCGCCGCGACGGTGAAGGTCGCAGAAATCCACGACGCCATCAGCCCGGCCAGCGCTGCCTATTTCCTGCGTGCCCTGGATGATGCGCAAAAATCCGGGGCGGATTTGCTGGTACTCAAGCTCGATACGCCGGGCGGGCTCGACTCGGCCATGCGCGAAATGATTCAAGGCATCCTTGCCTCGCCCGTGCCGGTGGCGACCTTTGTCGCACCTTCCGGTGCGCGTGCCGCCAGTGCCGGCACCTATATCCTCTATGCAAGCCATGTCGCCGCCATGGCGCCTGGCACCAATCTGGGCGCTGCCACGCCGGTTGCAATCGGCATCGGTGGCGATGCCGGCAAGCCGGCGGAGAACAAGGAGGAGGGAAAGCAGGCCAGCGCGCCATCAGGCAGTGCCATGGAAAAGAAGGCGGTGCACGACGCCGCTGCCTATATTCGTAGCCTGGCGCAATTGCGCGGGCGCAATGCCGAGTGGGCAGAACGCGCAGTGCGCGAGGCACAAAGCCTTTCCGCCGAGGAAGCGGTCAAGCAGAACGTGGTGGACTTCGTCGCTACCGATCTGTCCGATCTGCTGCGTCAAGCGAACGGGCGCAACGTCAAGCTCGCCTCAGGTCAGGTGACGCTCGCCCTTGAAGCTGCGGCTACTTCCATCACTGCGCCCAACTGGAAGGAGCGGTTCCTGATGACTATTGCCAATCCCAACATAGCGCTGATCCTGATGATGCTCGGCGTATACGGGCTGCTCTTCGAGTTCTACACACCGGGTTTTGGCGTTGCGGGGATTATTGGTGCCATCTGTCTGCTGCTGGCGCTCTACGCACTGGCCATGCTGCCGATCAACGCCACGGGTGCCTTGCTGCTGCTGCTAGGCATCGCGCTGATGGCGACGGAGGCCTTCCTTCCGAGCTTCGGCGCCTTCGGCATTGGTGGCATCGTCGCCTTCGTCGCCGGGGCGCTGATGCTGATCGACGGCGAGCTGCCCGGACTGGAAATATCGCTTGCCTTCGTCGTGCCACTGGCCGCCAGCAGCGCATTGGTGCTGTTCGGTACCGGTGCGTTCGCCCTGCGTGCACGGCGGCGACCGGCTGTCAGCGGCGTCGAGGCGATGGCTGGCAGCACGGTCGAGGCGCTGGAAGATTTCGAGCAAGAGGGCTGGGTGCAAGCCTTTGGCGAGCGCTGGAAAGCGAGAAGCGAAACCCCTCTGACGCGTGGCGGGCGAGCCCGTGTCATCGCGGTAGAAGGGCTGACCCTGGTAGTCAAACCGGAAGAAGGAGAGCAATCATCATGATCTGGGACTTTGGCTGGAGCGGCGCGCTGCTGCTGCTCATCATGCTGGCGGCGGCCAGCATCCGTATCCTGCGCGAATACGAACGCGGCGTCATCTTCCTGCTCGGACGTTTCTGGAAGGTGAAGGGCCCGGGCATCATTCTGGTCGTGCCCGGCATCCAGCAAATGGTGCGGGTGGACCTGCGCCTGGTGGTGATGGATGTGCCGAGCCAGGACGTCATTTCGCGCGACAACGTTTCGGTGAAGGTCAACGCGGTGGTGTATTTTCGCGTCGTCGATCCGCAGAAGGCCATTATCCATGTCGAAAACTACCTGGAGGCCACCTCGCAACTGGCGCAGACCACCCTTCGCTCGGTGCTCGGCAAGCACGAACTGGACGACATGCTCGCGGAGCGGGAACGACTCAACGTCGACATCCAGCAGATCCTCGATATCCAGACCGACAACTGGGGCATCAAGGTCGCCAACGTCGAGATCAAGCATGTCGACATCGACGAATCGATGGTGCGTGCCATCGCCCGTCAGGCCGAGGCCGAGCGCGAGCGCCGCGCCAAGGTGATTCACGCCGAGGGTGAGCAGCAGGCCTCGGAAAAACTGCTGGAAGCGGCCAGGGTCCTGGCTCAGTCGCCGCAAGCCATGCAACTGCGCTATCTGCAGACCCTGGTGAATATCGCTGGCGACAAGACCTCGACCATCGTCTTTCCGATGCCGATGGACATCATGGATGTCATCTCCAAACTGAAGGTGGACAAGCGCGATTGATATCGAGTTGTTTTGGCTGGATTTTTCGTTCAGTCGTTGATCATCGCTTGCATGCGACGCACGTTCGACGCAGCGGGCTGCTATGCGTGGCCCGATTTTTTCAGTTGAACGTCAACCGCGCGGCGATGTAACCCGCAATTTTCTCCGGGTGGGTTGGCGTAGTGACGTCACTCACCGCCGCTTCGGAGGCAAACAACAGGCAACTACGCGCCGTCGGCATCTGTTGCATTGGTCGTGGCCACCGTCGAAGCTACATCAGGCTCATGCTCTTCAGGATCACGATTCCCGCACTGGTGGTG
The DNA here is from genome assembly GCA_021738385.1 of Sulfuritalea sp. Taxonomy (GTDB): domain Bacteria; phylum Pseudomonadota; class Gammaproteobacteria; order Burkholderiales; family Rhodocyclaceae; genus Sulfuritalea. The sequence goes on from JAIPCF010000040.1 coordinate 20,768, forward strand.
AATAGCGAACCCACCGTGGTGAGGGCAATGATGTTGGCGGCCAGTGCGGAATTTCCGCCCATCGCGCGGACCATCACATAGCCTGCCGCAGCGCTTGGTGCAGAGGACATCAGCAACAAAATGCCGAGGTCCATGCCGCGAAAACCCAGAGCGGCGCCGGCAATCACGAACAGCAGGGGCACGACCAGCAGCTTTCCGGTGGCGGCCAGCATGGCGTCGCGCGGATCATTGCGCAGGCTGCGAAAGTTCAGCGCGGCGCCGGTGCACAACAGGGCCAGCGGCAATGTCATGCGCGCGAAATATTCACCGGACTGGAACAGGATGGCGGGCAGGTGAATGCCTGACATGGAAACCGGAAGCGCCAGCAGAATGCCGATGATCAGCGGGTTCATGGCTACCGAGCGCAGCACGCGGCCCACGCTCTGGCTGGCGTGCAGCGACTTGCTCAGGGTGACGATTGAGAGCACATTGAACAGGATGGTTACCAGTCCGACGTAAAGTGAGGCGGCGGCAAGGCCCGCGTCGCCATAGGCATTGACGCAATAGGCCAGGCCGATGATGGCCATGTTGGAGCGGAATATTCCCTGCACCACCACGCCCCGGTCGCGCTCTTCGCGCACGGCAAGGCGAGCCGTCAGTTCGCCCGCGCCCCACACCAGCAGCGTCGCGGTAATGCCGAAGCCGATCAGGGCAAAGTTCGCCGTCGTATCCAGGTGGGTCTTGCTGACGCTGATGAAGAGCAGGGCCGGCAAGGTGACATTGAAAACCAGACGTGTGCCGACTTCGACAAAGGCGTCGTTGATCATGCCGATGCGGCGCAGCCAGGCGCCGAGGCCGAGAATTACAAAAATCGGGCCGGTGACGGAAAACGAGAATTCGAGCGTGTCGAGGAATTCTGCAATCATTGCACCGCGCCGAACCGCTCGCTCAAGGCCTTAACCACCTCACGCTCACCGCGCACCTGCAGGTAGGCGCCGTCTTCATCGGCGCGCTCTTGCAGCACTTCGCAGTTGGCGAAGATCGCGCCGCGCTGTTGCTGGGCCGACCAGGGCAGGAATAGCTCGGCTTCGACCAGATCCTTGCGGAAGAAGTCGACTATGGTTTCGCGCAGCAGCGCAACATCATCGGCACGGCGCGCGCTCATTACAATGCAATCGGGATAGGTGGCACGCAGCGCGGCCTCGAGCTCGGCTTGTGCGGTGGCGTCACCCACATGATCGATCTTGTTGAAGACACGGATACGTGGCAGGTCCTGGGCGTCGATCTCGGCCAGCACTTTGTCGGTGACTGCCAACTGGCGTTCGAAACCGGGGTCGCTGGCGTCGATCACGTGCAGCAACAAGGCGGCATCCAGTGCTTCTTCGAGGGTGGATTTGAAGGAGGCGACCAGGCCGTGCGGCAGGTTCTTGATGAAGCCGACGGTGTCGCTGATCAGCACGCGCGGCCGGCTTTCAGGGTGCAGGGCGCGCACGGTGGTGTCGAGCGTGGCAAAGAGCTTGTCTTCGACCAGCACTTCGCTGGCGGTCAGTGCGCGCATCAGGGTGGATTTGCCGGCGTTGGTGTAACCGACCAAAGCTACGCTGGCGAGGCCGCGGTGGCCTTCGCTGCCTTTTTGCCCGAGTCGGCGCGCGCGCTGGGTTTTGCGCTCGGCGTCCATCGCGTCGATTTCTTTTTGCAGTTCGGCGATGTGGTCGCGAATCTTGCGCCGATCCAGTTCGGTGTGCGATTCGCCGGCGCCGCGCCCCCCGGTGCCGCTGCGCTGCCGGCCTTGCGGCCCGGCGAGTTTGGCCGCTTCGCGCAGGCGTGGTCCCATGTAGCCCAGGCGTGCGATCTCTACCTGGGCGCGAGCGGCGCGCGAACTGGCATGGCGATGAAAAATTTCGAGGATGACCATGGTGCGGTCCATCACCTCACAGCCGACTTCCTTTTCCAGATTGCGCGCCTGCGAGGGAGATATCTCATGGTCGACAAAAATCGCGGTGATCTTGCCGGCCTCGGGGTCGGCGGCGCCGTGCAGCGGTTTTTCAAAGGTGCCGGGCGCGGGCTCGCTGTCCACAAAGGCGCGCATCTCCTCGCGCTTGCCTGCGCCCATGTAGGCCGTGGTGTCGAAACTGCTGCGTTTCTGGGTGAAGGTGGCGGTGATCTGGTAACCCAGGGTCTTGGCCAGGTCGCGCAGTTCGGCCAGTGAGGCGTCGAATTCGATATCGCTTACATTCGGGCGTTGTACGGCGGCGACAATCGCGAACAGGGACTTTTCTTTGACTTCTTTGCGCATTCAGATGGGTGCTGCGGTAGTGAGCGAAGCCGGATACTACCCGTCAATGTGTATGCTTCGCATCTTTGATCTCTTTTCCATACCGCCATGCCGCAGACTGCCCAAACCCGCAAGAAGGCCCATGAGTCCACCCGCCAATCCGCACAGGGCCTGATCCGCTTCATCGACGCCAGCCCCAGTCCCTGGCATGCCGTGGCGAGCGTCGAAGCAAAGCTTCTTGAGCACGGCTTCAGCCGGTTGGAGGAGGGCGAGCGCTGGCAACTGGCAGCGGGCGGGCGCTACTACACGGTGCGCGGTGGCGCCTCGCTGATCGCCTTTGTGCTAGGCAGTCAAGCGCTGGTCGAGGCCGGCTTTCGACTGGTCGGTGCCCATACCGATTCGCCGGGGCTGCGACTCAAGCCGAAGCCGGCGCTGGGTGGCGAAGGCCTGCTGCGTCTGGGCGTGGAGGTGTACGGTGGGCCGATACTGGCAACCTTTACCGATCGTGATCTGAGTCTGGCCGGGCGTGTGGTGATGCGCAGCGCCAAAGGGCCGCAAACGCGGCTTCTGCGCTTCGAGCAATCGCTGCTGCGTCTGCCCAATCTGCCGATACATATGAACCGCGAGGTGAACGAGCAGGGTTTGAAGCTGAACAAACAGACTGAGCTGCCCCTGATACTCGGCCAGTTGGGCACGGGGAAAGATGCCGAAGCGCGCCTGCGCATGTTGCTGGCCGACGCCGCGCAAGGCAAGGCAGAAGATCTGCTGAGTTGGGAGCTGGCGGTGTATGACGTTCAGCCGGGAAGCCTGTGGGGCGCGGATGAAGAATTCATAGCCAGTCGCCAGTTGGACAATCTGGCGTCCTGCCATGCGGCGATTACCGCGCTGACAGCCGTTAAGAAACCGGGGGCCACCTGCGTGGCGGCCTTGTTCGACCACGAAGAGGTGGGCAGCGAGAGCGCGGCCGGGGCTGGCGGCAGCTTTGTCGGCGACGTGTTGGCACGTATCGGCTTCCAGGCGGGACTGGACGGCGAAGATAGCCGCCGGGCCCTGGCGCGCAGCTTTTTCATCAGCGCCGACATGGCTCACGCCTATCAGCCGAATTTTCCGGCGGCCTATGAGCCGGAACACAAGGTGATGATGAATGGCGGGCCGGTAATCAAGAGCAATGCCAACCAGCGCTACAGCACCGAAGCCGAGACGGCGGCACGCTTCATGGGGCTGTGCGAAGAGGCCAAGGTGCCGTGCCAGCAGTATTCGCATCGCAGCGATCTGGGTTGCGGCAGTACCATCGGTCCGATCGTCGCTGCGGGATTGGGCATTGCCAGCGTGGATATCGGCGCGCCGATGTGGGCCATGCACAGTGCACGCGAGAGCGCCGGCGCGCTCGATCATGGCTACATGATCGACGTGCTTAAGGCGGCCTACGGGAGTTGAACAGCGCGCTGTCGCCAGGACATTGCTGATGCCCTGGGGTGTCTTCCGATGATCAGCAGGAACCTCAGTTGGCCGGCTGCTTTATCCAGTTCGTTATCAGCGTCACGGTTTCTTTTTCCATGCCGACAAAGCCGTGATGG
>JAIPCF010000041.1 GCA_021738385.1 Sulfuritalea sp.
TGTTCCGGGAAGGTACCCATGCCCGTCTGGCTGAAAAACTGGGAGCGCATCGGACCTCCCGTGACGGACAAGACGGCGTGCACTTCGCGGTATGGGCGCCCAATGCCGCAGCGGTAACGGTAAAAGGCGATTTCAATGGATGGGACAATTCTTCCCGGCCCTTGACGGTACGACCGGACGGTTCCGGCGTATGGGAGGGTTTTGTCCCGGGCATTGGCAATGGCGAATGCTACAAGTACCGCATTACTTCTCGCGAGCGGAATTATGAGGTGGACAAGGCCGACCCCTGCGCGGCTTTCAGCGAAGTCCCACCGCGCACGGGTTCCCGTGTTTGGGATATGGACTACACCTGGAACGACAACGAATGGATGGCTCGACGGAGTTCCGCCAACGCACTTGACGCGCCGATGTCGATCTACGAAGTTCACCTTGGCTCATGGCGCAGGGTGCCCGAGGACGGCAATCGCTCCCTGAGTTATCTGGAGATCGCGCCCTTGCTGGCAGACCATGTTCGCGAATTGGGGTTTACTCACGTCGAACTGTTGCCGGTGACCGAGCACCCCTTCTTTGGCTCCTGGGGATACCAGACGACAGGATATTTCGCGGCGAGCGCGCGCCAGGGAACACCTCAGGAATTGATGGCATTGATCGATCATCTGCATCAGGCCGGAATTGGTGTGATTCTCGACTGGGTGCCGTCGCATTTCCCCAGTGATGAACATGGCCTGGCGTACTTCGATGGCACGCATCTGTACGAGCATGCCGACCCGCGTCAGGGCTACCACCCCGAATGGAACAGCGCCATATTCAACTACGGGCGCAATGAAGTGCGTTCCTTCCTGATCTCCAGCGCCTTGTTCTGGCTCAACCAGTACCATATTGACGGACTTCGCGTCGACGGTGTGGCTTCGATGCTCTATCTCGACTATGGACGCAAGGAAGGCGAATGGATTCCCAATGAGCATGGCGGGCGCGAAAACATTGCCGCCATGCAGTTCCTGCGTACGCTTAACGAAGCGGTGTATCGCGATCACCCGGATACCCTGACCATCGCCGAAGAATCCACCGCCTGGCCGATGGTGTCGCGCCCAACCTATATCGGCGGCCTGGGCTTCGGTATGAAATGGAACATGGGCTGGATGCATGACACGCTGAAATATTTCTGCCAGGACCCGGTGTTTCGCAAATACCATCATGAAAAGCTCACCTTCAGCATCTGGTATGCGTTCACCGAGAATTTTGTCCTGGCGCTATCGCACGACGAAGTGGTGCACGGCAAGGGCTCGCTGATCGGCAAGATGCCGGGCGACGAATGGCAGCAGTTCGCCAACCTGCGCCTGCTGTACGGGCACATGTGGGCGCATCCGGGCAAAAAACTTCTGTTCATGGGCGGAGAGTTCGGACAACGCCGCGAATGGCAGCATGACGAAAGCCTGGAATGGGATGTTCTGCAATATCCGTTTCATGGCGGACTGCAACGCTGGATGGGGGACCTCAATCGCTGCTATCGCGCCGAACCGGCCCTGTATCAGAAGGACTTTGTCGGAGAAGGATTCAGCTGGGTGGACTTTCACGACTGGGAAGAAAGCATAATCAGCTTCATGCGCCACGGGGAGCGCCCCGAAGACAGCGTCCTGATCGTCTGTAATTTCACCCCGGTTGCGCGACAAAACTATGTCGTCGGCGTACCGCGCGGCGGCTACTGGAAGGAAATCCTCAATAGCGACGCTGGCATTTATGGCGGCAGCGGCGTCGGCAACATGGGCGGGATTGAGGCGTCGCCGGTTGCGGTGCAGGGTCACTATCACTCCCTATCTTTAACTCTGCCCCCCCTTGGGGTCGTGTATCTGCGGCCAGCGGCCGGAAACGGATCAACATCATGAACAGCATTACCTTCCCGCCATCCGGTCGCGCGCGTGCCGTAATCGAGCGAGTCTTCCCGGAAATAGAAGGCGGCGACTTTCCCATCAAGCGAACCATCGGCGAAGAAATTCTGGTTGAAGCACACATATACACGGACGGACATGATCAACTGAGTTGCCAGGTGCTGCACCGCCCTGCCGGCGCGGAAAAATGGTCTGAAGTCGCCATGGCGCATAAGAGCAACGACCACTGGCAGGCCCGCTTTAACGTGACCGGGCTGGGCCGACACGAATACACGGTCATTGCCTGGGTGGATCGGTTTCTGACCTGGCGCCATGACATTGCCCGACGAGAAGAGGAAGCCGACATTCTTGCGGCGCTGAAGGTCGGCATTGACTTGGTGACGGCCGCTGCAAAACGTGCCGAGGGTTCTGCCGCGCTCGCACTAAAAAACTGGGCGGCCGAACTGGGCGCAACCACCACGCCCCAGGCACGGCAACTCATGGCACAAAGCGAAAGCCTGGCCGACCTGATGGCGATCTATGCGGAACGACTGTTTGTAACCGAGTACCACCGCGTACTGGCGGTAACCGTGGAAGTTGAACGCGCGCGCTTCTCAGCCTGGTACGAAATATTCCCCCGCTCCTGCCTCACTGAAGGCGCCACACATGGCAGCTTCGCGGGCGTCATAAAGCACTTGCCGGATATCGCCGCGATGGGCTTCGATGTGCTTTACCTGCCGCCCATTCACCCCATCGGTCGCAGCTTCCGCAAGGGTCCCAACAACTCCCTCAAAGCGGGCCCGGATGATCATGGCAGCCCCTGGGCAATAGGTGCGGCCGAAGGCGGCCACCGTGATATTCATCCGCAACTGGGCAGCCATGAGGATTTTCGGCACCTGGTCACCAAGGCCCGCGAGCAGGGTCTGGAAATCGCCATGGACATTGCCTTTCAGTGCTCGCCGGATCATCCCTACGTGAAGCAACACCCTTCTTGGTTTCGCCACCGACCGGACGGTAGTATCCAGTACGCTGAAAATCCGCCGAAGAAATACCAGGACATCTATCCCTTCGACTTTGAAAGCGAAGACTGGCAAGCACTGTGGGCCGAACTCAAGGGAGTGGTCGAACACTGGATCGAAGAAGGTGTTCGCATTTTCCGCGTGGACAATCCTCACACCAAACCATTCCCTTTCTGGGAATGGCTGATCGGTTCGATCAAGGCCGAGCATCCGGACACCATCTTTCTGGCCGAAGCTTTTACCCGGCCGAAAATAATGCATCGACTGGCGAAGCTCGGTTTCACGCAGTCATACACCTACTTCACCTGGCGCAATACCAAGGAAGAATTGACGGAATACTTCACCGAACTGGCGCAGCATGAATCGCGCGAGTATTTCCGTCCCAATCTATGGCCCAACACACCGGACATCCTGCCCGAATTTCTGCAGTTCGGAGGGCGCCCCGGCTTCATGCTGCGGGTTGCGCTGGCCGCGACCATGGGGGCCAACTATGGCATCTATGGTCCGGCCTATGAATTGATGGAGCACGAGGCGATCAAGCCGGGCAGCGAGGAATACCTGAACTCTGAAAAATACCAACTGCGTACCCGTGATTTCACGAGACCTGACAGCTTGCGCAGCTACATTGCCCGCCTCAACCAGATTCGTCGCGAAAACATGGCGCTGCAATCGGACTGGAACCTGCGCTTCCTTCCGATCGACAATCCCTTGATGATCTGCTACAGCAAGACTGCCGGAGACGAGGCTCTGGTGATGGTTGCCAACCTGGATCCACACAATGCTCAAGCCGGCTGGGTTGAATTGCCGCTGGAAGATCTGGGCATAGCGCCAGACACGTCATTCCAGGCACACGACCTTGTTTCCGGTGCGCGTTTTCTCTGGCAGGGCGAACGCAACTTCGTTCGCCTGGATCCTCAGGCCTCGCCAGTACATATTCTGCGTCTGCGCCGTCGAGTGCGTAGCGAGCGCGATTTCGATTACTTCCTATAGTCAAGGGAACACGATGGGCAAGTCCAACGGCAAACAAAAAAACACAGATCCCCCTCCACTGGATTGGGCAAACGACCCGCTCTGGTTCAAGGACGCCATCGTCTATGAACTGCATGTCAAGGCCTTCTTCGACAGCGATGGCAATGGCATGGGCGATTTCAAGGGGCTCACCGAGAAGCTCGACTATCTTCAGGATCTTGGCGTCAACACGCTGTGGCTGCTGCCTTTTTATCCTTCGCCATTCAAGGACGACGGCTACGACATCGCCGACTACCACAACGTGCATTCGGACTATGGCACGCGCGCCGACGTGCGCCACTTCATACGCGAAGCGCACCGACGCGGACTCAAAGTCATCACCGAGCTGGTCATCAATCACACCTCCGATCAGCATCCGTGGTTCGACGCCGCGCGTCGCGCGCCACCGGGCTCGAAGAAACGCGATTTCTACGTCTGGAGCGACAGCGACAAGAAGTTTCCTGAAACGCGCATCATCTTCACCGACAGCGAAAAATCCAACTGGGCCTGGGACGAGGTGGCTCAAGCCTATTATTGGCACCGTTTCTTTTCGCATCAACCCGATCTGAATCACAACAACCCGGATGTGGTGAAAGCGGTGATCCGCATCATGCGCTTCTGGCTGGATCTCGGCGTTGACGGCCTGCGTCTGGACGCCATCCCCTATTTGTGTGTTCAGGAGGGCACCAGCAATGAGAATCTGCCCGAGACCCACAATGTGATCAAGCAAATGCGGGCGGTGATCGACGCGCGCTACAAGAACCGCATGTTGCTGGCCGAGGCCAACCAGTGGCCGGAGGACGTGCGCGAGTATTTCGGCGAGGGCGACGAGTGCCACATGGCCTACAACTTCCCGGTCATGCCGCGCATATTCATGGCGGTGGCCCAGGAAGACCGCCACCCGGTGATCGACATCATGCACCAGACACCGGATATTCCGGACAACTGCCAATGGGCGATTTTTCTGCGGAATCACGACGAGCTGACCCTGGAAATGGTCACGCAGACCGAGCGCGACTACATGTACCAGATGTATGCCGCCGATCCGCGCATGCGGGTCAACGTCGGCATTCGTCGGCGCTTGGCGCCGTTGATGGACAACAACCGCGACAAGATCGAACTGGTTAACTTCATGCTCATGACGCTGCCCGGATCGCCGTTCCTTTACTACGGCGATGAAATTGGCATGGGCGACAACATCTATCTCGGCGACCGCAACGGTGTGCGCACGCCGATGCAATGGAGCCCGGACCGCAATGCCGGTTTTTCCAAGGCCGACCCGCAACGACTCTATCTGCCGCCCAACATGGACCCGATCTACGGCTACGAGGCCATCAACGTCGAGGCCCAGTCACGCAATACCTCGTCGCTTCTGCACTGGACCAAGCGCTTGATTGCCGTGCGCAAGAACTACAAGGCTTTCGGCCGTGGCAGCATCACATTTCTCGAAGCCGGCAACCGCAAAATTCTCGCCTATGTGCGTGAGTGGCAGAGTGAGACGATCCTGTGCGTGGTCAATCTGTCGCGCACCGCCCAGCCGGTTGAACTTGACCTCGCTGCCTTCAAGGGCCGGGTACCCGTGGAGTTGATGGGCCGCGCCGCCTTTCCACCGATCGGCGACCTCCCCTACCTGTTAACGCTGGAGGGCTACGGCACCTACGGTTTCCGCCTCGCCACCGACGTGGAAGTCCCCTACTGGCACGAGGAGCGCCTGGCGCGTCCCGAGCTGCCGGTTCTCGTGCTAACGGAAGGCTGGCTCACGTTCTCCGGTGGCAAAGCCGACGCCAGTACGGTGCGACGCGCCATTTCCGCCGCCACCCAGGACCAGCTTCAGCACAAGGTACTGGCGCCCTATCTTTCCACCAAGCGCTGGTTTGCCGCCAAAGGGCACCCCATTACGCGCATTGACTTGCTGGAGCAAAGCGAGTGGAACAGCGGTGACGGCAGCTGGTTGCTTACCATCATTGAAGTTCATTGCGCCGACATACCGACCCAGATCTACTTCCTGCCTCTGGCCATCTGTTGGGAAGAGGAAGCGTCGACAGATATGCTCCATTCGCTGGCGCCATGGACACTGGCGAGAGTGCGGCAGAAAGGCCGAACCGGACTGCTCTATGGCGCATTCGGCGACGATCGTTTTTGCCGTGCTTTGGTCAGGGGCATAGGCGAGAATCTGGATGTACCGTTTGGCAAGGGTCGGGTCGAGTTCCGCTCCAGCGCCATATTCAATGAACTGGCCAGCGGCATCGAGGCGCCGGTGCGTCATCCCGCACTGGAGCAGAGCAACACGGCCGTCTATTTTGGCGACCGACTGTTCCTCAAGGGGTATCGCCGGCTCCAGCCCGGCACCAATCCGGAAGTGGAAGTCGGCCGTTTCCTGACAGAAAAGTCGCCCTATCCGCGCATCGTGCCGGTTGCCGGTTCGGTCGAACTCCAGCGCGCCAATGGCCAGACGCTGACGTTGGCGCTACTTCAGTCCTATGTCGAAAATCAGGGCATGGGCTGGAACTTTGCGGTCGATTATCTCGAGCGCTTCCTTTCAGAACAATTGGCCGAGCCGACTCTTCAATCGACAGAAGTCGGGGACAGCCCGCACCACTACTTCCTCACCTTGATGGAAGTACTTGGCCGTCGCAGTGCGGAGTTGCATCAGGCTTTCAGTCGCCCAACCGGTGATACAGGGTTTGACCCCGAGCCGATTACAGCGGACGATCTCACCGCCTGGTCGGCCCAACTGCATGCTGAAGCGGTAGTCACACTTGACGAGCTGGAGAGTCGCCGCAACGACATGCCGGCCGAAATCCGTGCTGCAGCCGACCAACTGCTGGCGCGGCGAACGGCCTTGCTGGACAGAACATCGCCGTTGGCGCTGGCTGGTGCAACAGCGTCCAAGATGCGCTATCACGGCGACTACCACCTTGGACAGGTATTGCTGGTGGCAAACGATTTCATCATCACCGACTTCGAGGGAGAACCGGCACGCCCCATGGAAGAGCGACGCAAAATGCATTCGCCGCTGCGCGATGTCGCGGGCATGCTGCGCTCCTTCAGCTACGTCGCGGCCGTAGCCACCAATCATTCCACCACGGAGCGCCCCGCTGACCGCCACCGGCTCGGTCCGCTGGTTCAACACTGGGAGAGCGAGACAGGCGAAGCCTTCCTCAAGGGCTATCGCGATTCGATTCATGGGTGCCCGGCCTGGCCGGTGGAACACGGACCGGGGCAACGAATGATCGAATTCTTCGTCATCGAAAAGGCGCTCTACGAACTCCGCTACGAAATGAACAATCGGCCCGACTGGCTGGCCATTCCCCTGTTCAGCCTGCTCAGGACGCTGGGCTATCAGGCAACCACGGAATGACCGCTGAAGGAGACAAACAATGAAAGTTCTCGCCATGGTCCTGGCCGGTGGCCAAGGGTCCCGGCTGCATCCTCTTACAGCCGAACGATCCAAACCGGCGGTACCCTTCGGCAGCCGTTATCGCATCGCCGACTTTGTCCTCAGCAATCTGGTGAATTCCGAGATACGCGGAATCTACCTGCTGGTGCAGTACAAATCCCAGTCGATGATCGAGCACGTCAACAAGGCCTGGGGACATGCTCACACCTTTCCCGGCCAGTTCGTTACCGTGGTGCCGCCACAGATGCGCGAGGGCCAGGAGTGGTTTCAAGGCACGTCGGATGCCATTTTCCAGAATATCAACTTGATCGAGCGCCATGCGCCCGACATGGTTGCGGTATTTGGCGCCGATCACATCTATCGTATGGACGTGCGGCAGATGGTCGACTTTCATCGCCAGAGCAACGCCCATGTCACGGTCGCGGCCATTCCGGTTCCGCTCAAGGAGGCCTCGGCCTTCGGCATCATCGATGCCCACGACAAGGGTGTTATCCGCGGATTTCTCGAAAAACCGGAAAACCCGCCACCGATGCCGTCCGATCCCAGCCGCGCCTACGGCTCCATGGGAAACTATCTGTTCGATACCGATGTCCTGCTGACAGCATTGCGTGAAGCCAGGGATCGCGACGAGCATGATTTCGGCCGTCACATCCTGCCACGCCTGATTCATAGCCACCGCGTTTTCGCCTACAACTTTGCGGAAAACATGGTTCCCGCTGTTGCCAGCTACGAGGAAACAGGCTACTGGCGTGACGTCGGTACCATCGACGCCTATTACGCGGCCAACCGCGATGTGCTGGGTGCCGAGGCGAGATTCAACCTCTTCAACCCGCAGTGGTTCATCCGATCAAGCAATTACCAGGGCCCATCGCCGCGTATAGCGTCCGGCGAAATTTTAAACAGCGTCATCGGAGCCGGCTCGCTGATCAAGGGTGCGCGCATCAGGAATTCCATTCTGCGTCGCGAGATCATTGTCGAAGAAGATGTCGAAATAGATGATTGCGTGATCATGGATTACACAGTCATCCGGCGCGGCGCTCGACTCAGGGGTGTCATCATCGACCGCTACAACGAGATTGCTGCAAATAGCCGGATCGGCTTCGATCCGGCGGCGGATCGCGCCCGCTTTCACGTTACTGAAGGCGGTGTGGTTGTGGTCCCCAAGGGCCCGGAAGTACCGGATGTAACTCGCTACAACATTTAGAAAAAGAAAGATCGCAATGAATCTGCCCCTCACCGCCGTCTGGCCAGGTGCCCCTTTTCCACGCGGTGCGACCTGGGATGGCGAAGGCGTCAACTTTGCCCTGTTCTCGGAAAACGCCGATCGGGTTGAACTCTGCCTGTTCGAGCCGAGCGGAAAACGCGAGGTTCAGCGTATCGAACTGCGCGAGCGAACCGATCTGATCTGGCACTGTTACCTGCCTGAAGCCCGTCCCGGCCTGCTCTATGGTTATCGGGTACATGGCCCCTACGATCCTGCGCGAGGGCATCGCTTCAACCCCAACAAGCTGCTGATCGAACCCTACGCAAAAGACATTGTGGGCCAGGTACGCTGGAGCGACGCCCACTTCGGTTATCGCATCGGCCACCGCAACGAAGATCTTTCCTTCGACCGCCGCGACAACGCCGCCGGCATGCCCAAGTGTCGCGTCATCGATCCGGCCTTCACCTGGGGCGAAGACAAGTCACCGCGCATTCCCTGGTCCGACATGGTGGTGTATGAACTGCATGTTGGCGGCTTTACCAAACAGCATCCCGGCATTCCGCAACCTTTGCGTGGCACCTATGCCGGCCTGGCGACCGCTCCGGTGATCGACCATCTCAAGCGTCTGGGCATTACGTCGGTGGAACTGATGCCGGTACATGCCTTCATGGATGACCGCCACCTGGTCGAGCGCGGACTCTCCAACTACTGGGGCTACAACTCCATCGGCTTCTTTGCGCCGGATCATCGTTTCAGCAATACCAATGTCGTGAGCGAGTTCAAGACCATGGTCAAGACCTTCCACTCCAACGGCATCGAAGTGATTCTCGACGTGGTCTATAACCATACTGCGGAAGGCAACCAGCTCGGGCCGACGTTGGGCTTTCGTGGTATCGACAATGCCGCCTACTACCGCCTGATGGGAAACGATCCGCGCTTCTATATGGACTACACCGGCTGCGGCAACACACTCAATCTGCAGCAACCGCGTGTGCTGCAAATGATCATGGATTCGCTGCGCTACTGGGTTCTGGAAATGCACGTCGATGGTTTTCGCTTCGATCTGGCATCGGCACTGGCTCGCGAATTGCATGAAGTGAACCGCCTCGGCGCCTTCTTTGACATTCTGCTGCAGGATCCGGTGCTGTCTCAGGTCAAACTTATCGCTGAACCCTGGGACCTGGGCGAAGGTGGCTATCAGGTGGGTAATTTTCCGGCTGGCTGGGGCGAGTGGAACGACCATTATCGAGACACCATGCGCGCCTTCTGGAAGGGCGACGAAGGTCTGATCGGTGACTTTGCCCGACGCCTGAGCGGATCCAGCGACTACTACGACCATAGCGGACGCAAGCCCTACGCCAGCGTCAATTTCATTACTGCGCACGATGGATTCACCCTGCACGATCTGGTGAGCTACAACGGCAAACACAACGACGCCAATGGCGAGGAAAACCGGGACGGTACCGACAACAACCACTCCTGGAACTGTGGCGCCGAAGGTGTCACGGAAGACGCCGAGATCAACGCCCTGCGTGCCCGCCAGAAACGCAATCTGCTGGCCACGCTATTTCTCTCCCAAGGCGTGCCGATGCTGGTGGCTGGTGACGAAATGGGGCGCACGCAAGGCGGCAACAACAACGCCTACTGCCAGGACAATGAAACCAGCTGGGTGAATTGGGAGCTTTCGCCCGCCGACATGGAATTTCTCGCTTTTGTGCAACGCCTGATTGGATTGAGACGCGAACACCCGGTATTCAGACGTCGCAACTTTTTTCACGGTCGCGCGATTCGCGGTTCGGACATCAAGGACATTCACTGGTTCAAGCCTGACGGCAGCGAGATGAGCGATCACGAATGGGCGCACGACTTTGCGCGCTGCCTCGGTGTTTATCTGGGTGGCGAGATGATGGACGAACGCGACCAGCGAGGTCGAGCCATCAGTGACGACAATTTTCTGCTGCTGTTCAACAGCCACCATGAAGCGATCCCTTTCAATCTGCCCGTGTTATGCGAAGGCTGCGAATGGCAGAGTCTGCTCGACACTCATCACGCGGCTGGTCTCAAAACCGATGGTCGCTATCAGGGGAACGAGAACTATCTCCTTGAGGGTCGTTCGCTGACACTCATGATCCAGAGGGAAAAGCAATGAAGCACCATCATTCAATGCCTTTCGGCGCCGAGCCGATTGAAGGGGGCGGCGTCAGTTTCCGTCTCTGGGCACCCGGCGTTGGCGCTGTCGCGCTGAAACTCGACGAGGCCCGCGAGCTGCCGATGATGTCTCCCGGAACAGGCTGGTTCGAACTGACCTTGCCGACGGCGGGCGCCGGTAGCCGTTACCAGTTTCGACTGCAAGATGGTCCAAATGAAGGCATGCTGGTGCCGGATCCGGCCTCGCGCTACAACCCCGACGACATCCATGGGCCCTCCGAGGTCATCGATCCGGTCGCCTTCGAGTGGCCCGACGAGGAGTGGCGCGGCCGCCCCTGGGAAGAGGCGGTAATCTATGAATTGCACATCGGCACCTTCACGCCGGCCGGGAACTTTGACGGCGTCATCGAACGTCTCGACTACCTCGCCGAACTGGGCGTGACCGCTCTGGAAATCATGCCGGTTGCGGATTTTCCCGGCCGGCACAACTGGGGCTATGACGGCGTGTTGCCCTTCGCACCCGACGCCGCCTATGGCCGCCCGGAAGACTTCAAGCGGCTCGTTGCGGCGTCTCACGAGCGTGGTCTCATGGTCTTGCTCGATGTCGTGTACAACCATTTCGGACCCGAAGGCAACTATCTGCATGCCTATGCGCCCACCTTCTTCAACGCACAGCACGAGACGCCCTGGGGCGCCGCGATCAATTTCGACGGTGAAGGCAGCCGCCCGGTGCGTGACTTCTTCATTCACAACGCACTCTACTGGCTGGAGGAGTATCAGCTCGACGGCCTGCGTCTGGACGCCATTCACGCCATCTGCGACGATGGCTCACCGGATATCGTCGAGGAACTTGGCGCTGCTGTGCGCGACGGCCCGGGCAGCGAACGCCAGATTCATCTGATTCTGGAAAACGACCGTAATCAGGCCCGCTATCTGACCCGCGATAAAACTCGGCGCTGGCGATACGGCACCGCGCAATGGAACGATGACATTCATCATGTTCTGCATGTACTTGCCAGCAACGAATCGGATGGCTATTACGCGGATTACGCTACCGAACCTGCCCGGCTGCTGGGGCGCTGCCTCGCCGAAGGTTTCGCTTACCAGGGCGATGCTTCCGCGTTCCGTGATGGTGAAGTGCGTGGCGAACCCAGTGCCCACCTGCCGCCGGCAGCTTTCGTCGACTTCCTGCAGACCCACGATCAGATCGGCAATCGTGCCTTTGGCGAACGCCTGTGTCACCTGGCTTCACCGAATGCGATGGAGGCCGTCACCGCGCTGCTGTTGCTCGCGCCGCAGCCGCCCATGTTGTTCATGGGCGAGGAATTTGCCGCCGCGCAGCCCTTCCTGTTCTTCTGCGACTTCGGACCGGAACTGGCCCGCGCCGTCACCGAGGGCCGGCGCAGGGAATTTTCACGCTTTGCCCGCTTCTCCGATCCTGCTGCCCGCGAGCGCATTCCCGATCCAAATGCCGAGGCAACATTTACTGCCTGTGTGCTCGATTGGGATTCCCTCGCGAACGCACCGCATCACACCGTTCTGGAACTCCATCGCCGTCTGCTTTCCTTGCGCCGGCAGTGGATCGTTCCGCGTCTTGCCGGCATGGACAATGGCGCCGCGAAGTTTGAACTCCTGTCGCAGCGTGCGCTGTCGGTGATTTGGCGACTGGGTGATGGCAGTCAGTTGACCCTGGTCGCCAATCTGGGCGAAGAAGCCATCGAGACCGTGCCGCCAACCGGAACCCTACTGTTCGCCACCAGTCGACTGGATAACAGTTCGCTGGCCGCGGGACAGATGCCTGCCTGGTCGGTGGCCTGGCATCTGCAATCGGAAAACCCGTCATGAGCCGTTCCAAGCCAAGCCAGGGTTCAACTGCCAGGGAAGCGCTGACGCAACTTGCCGCTCGTTGCGGAATCGCCAACGAGTACCAGGACATCTGGGGCAAGCGTCACGCAACAACAGACCGTACCCGACGCGCGTTGCTGGCTGCCATGCATTTTTCGGTCAAGGGAGACCTCACAGAACAACTGCGTGAAATGGAAGAGCGGGAATGGCGCCGGCCATTGCCACCCGTCCAGGTGCTGCGAGCCGGTACAACGCCGCTGGTTCCCATTTCGTTGCCGGAAGTTCTGGCAAGCCGGACTTATCGCTGGATTCTGACTGCGGAAGACGGCACGACGACAAACGGTGAATTCCGTCCCACCGAATTGCCGCGTATCGGCGACCAGCGTCTGGGCGGTGCGAGTTTCCTGCGCGGCGAACTGAGTCTGCCGCCACTCACTGAACCCGGCTACTACCGCCTCGAGGTCGAGCAGCCCGGTCAAGAAGTTCAGCCGCAAGCGGCGATGTCTCTGATTGTTACCCCGCCGACCGCCTTCCAGCCCGATGCCATCAAAGGCGAAAATCGCGTATGGGGTCCGACGGTTCAGCTTTACGGACTGCGTTCGCGACGCAACTGGGGCATGGGAGACTTTGGTGATCTGCGCACCCTGATCGACCAGACGGCGGATGCCGGCGGCGGCGTGATCGGCGTCAATCCCCTGCATGCCCTGTTTCCCGACGACCCAAGCCGCATCAGCCCCTACAGCCCATCGAGCCGCAATTTCGTCAACGTTCTTTACATCGACGTTGAAGCGGCCGCCGAGTTTGCTGAGTGCGAGGCCGCGCGCCATCTCGTCGCATCCGAGCGATTCCAGGCGCGCCTGCGGCGTCTGCGCGCCAGCGAGCTGGTCGCCTATGTGGATGTTGCCCGCACCAAGCGTGAAGTGCTGACCTTGCTCTATCGCCACTTCCGCGACCATCACCTCGCCAACGACACCGACCGGGCGCGCGCCTTCCATCACTTCCGTGCCGAGGGCGGTGAGGCACTCGAATGTCATGCACGCTTCGAGGCACTGCAGGATCATTTCAGTCGGAACAATCCCGATATTTGGGGTTGGCCCGCCTGGTCGCGCGAGTACCACGATCCTGCGGCCGAAGCGGTTGCCGAGTTTGCGGCGGAACACGCTTCTGCCGTGGAGTTTTACGCCTGGTTGCAGTGGCTGGCCGACGAGCAACTTGCTGCCGCAGGACTGCAATCCTGGCGCCGCGGGCTTGGCATCGGCCTCTACCAGGACATGGCGCTAGGGTTGAGTCCGGGCGGATCGGAAGCCTGGGCCTGGCAAAACGTCTTCGCCAGCAACGCCTATGCGGGCGCACCGCCCGACGAGTTCAATTTGCTTGGCCAGGACTGGGGGCTGCCACCCCTGGTACCGCATCGTCTGAGAGAAGCCGCCTACGTTCCCTTCATCGCCATGCTGCGCGCCAGCATGCGGCACTGCGGCGCCCTGCGTTTCGACCACGTGATGGCACTGGCGCGCATCTACTGGGTGCCTGCCGGCGTGCCGGCGACACAGGGCGCCTACGTCGCCTACCCGCTGGAGGATCTGCTCGGCATTCTGGCTCTGGAGAGCCAGCGCAATCACTGCATGGTGATTGGTGAAGACCTCGGCACGGTACCGGACGGCTTCCGCAGCAGGCTGGCGGCGGCCGGCGTGCTCTCTTACCATCCCTTCCTCTTTGAGCGAACTGAGGACGGCGGCTTCAAGTCACCCGCCGACTATCCGCGTCAAGCCCTGACGGCACTGAGCACCCATGATCTGCCGACATTGCGCGGATTCTGGAAAGGCAGCGATCTCGACATCCGTAACCAGCTGAAACTCCTGCCCACGGAAGAACAGCGCGGCAACCTGGTCATGGAACGTTCACAGGATCGCGCCCGGATGATGATGGCACTGGAGCGTGAGAAACTTCTACCTGAAGGCGCGAGCATTCATCCGATCTCGATGCCTGACGTCACGCCAGCATTCATGCTTGCGTTCCACAGTTTTCTGGCACGAACCCGGTCGCAGGTTCTGGTGGTGCAGCCCGAGGACATCCTGGGCATGATCGAACAGGCCAACCTGCCGGGTAGCCGTGATGATCAACACCCGAATTGGCGTCGCCGCTTGCCTCTGGATGTCGAGGATTGGCCCTCCGACCCGCGCTTTGCGGGAATAGGCGAGGCAATGCGCCAGGAGCGCGGCAGCGCGGTTGTGCCGCATCCAGAGGAACCGCTGGCGATACGGCACGCCGTGATCCCGCGTGCCACTTACCGGCTGCAGTTCAACAGTCAATTCACCTTCAGGCAGGCGAGCACGCTGGCGCCCTACCTCGCCGAACTGGGTGTCAGTCACTGCTATGCCTCGCCTTATCTGAAGGCGCGCCCCGGCAGCAGCCACGGTTACGACATCGTTGATCATGCCGCGCTCAATCCGGAAATCGGAACACAACAGGATTATGACGAATTCGTGGCGGCGCTGAAGGCAAACGGCCTGGGGCAAATTCTCGACGTCGTGCCCAACCACATGGGCGTAATGGGCGCGGACAACGCCTGGTGGCTGGACGTTCTGGAAAATGGTCAGGCGTCGGCCCATGGCTCTTTCTTTGATATCGACTGGGAACCGCTCAAACCGGGCCTTGGCGGCAAAGTGCTGCTCCCCCTGCTGGGTGACCACTATGGCACGGTACTCAACCGCGGCGAATTGCGTCTGGAGTTCGACGCCGTGCGAGGTGAGTTCAGCCTGTTCTATTATCAGCATCGCCTACCCATCGATCCGGCCACCTACCCGCGCATCGTTGGTCACCGCAGCGAATACCTGGCGGCGGCCATGGGCGAACAGCATGAACACTATGTCGAACTGCAGACTTTGCTCACAGCGCTGGGACACTTGCCTGCGCGCAGCGACACCAAGCCCGCTCGCATGGCCGAGCGCCAGCGCGACAAAGAGGTACACAAGCGCCACCTCGCCGCCCTGTGTGAAGCCTGCCTCGATATCAGCCGCCAGATTACCGACAATCTCGTGGAACTCAACGGGCGTCCCGACGACGCGACGAGCTTTGATCTGCTGCACGACCTGATCCAGCTTCAGGGCTACCGGCTGGCTTACTGGCGCGTGGCTTCCGATGAAATCAATTACCGACGATTCTTCGACATCAACGACCTTGCTGCCCTGCGCATGGACGAAGCGGCGGTATTCGAGGCCACCCATCGCTTCGTACTCGACTTGCTGGCCAAGGGCAAAGTCGACGGCCTGCGCATCGATCACCCTGACGGGCTCTACGATCCGGGTCGCTATTTTCGCCGCCTGCAAGAGGCCGTAGGCGGCAAGTCGCCTGATCCGGGCGAGCCTCTGGCGCTTTACCTGGTGATCGAAAAAATACTCGCCGATCATGAACGCCTGCCAGATAACTGGCCGATTCACGGTGCCACCGGCTACCGTTTCGCCAACCTGGTGAACAATCTGTTGGTCGATGCCAGCGCCGAGCGCCGCATGACGCGAATCTATGAAGACTTCAGCGGCGTGGATGAGGAATTCGAATCAGTCGCCTACGAGGCAAAAATACTCATCATGCTCACCGCGCTGTCGAGCGAGCTGAATGTACTGGCGACAGGTCTGGCCCGCATCGCCGCAGCCAGCCGCAGCACCTGCGATTTCACGCTCAATGGCTTGCGTCATGCCCTGATAGACGTCGTGGCAAGCTTCCCCGTATACCGCAGTTACGTTGCGCACAGCCAGCTTTCCGCCGCCGATCGCCGCCACATCACCTGGGCTGTTGCCATTGCCAAGAAACGCAGTCCCGCCGCCGATACCGGCATCCATGATTTTGTGCGGGACGTGCTGACCACGGACATCGCGCGCGGCCGCAGCGCCTCGTTCCGTGAAAGGGTGCAGGGCTTTGCCATGAAGTTCCAGCAATTTTCCTCGCCGGTCATGGCCAAAGGCGTCGAGGACACGGCCTTCTACCGCTATAACCGCCTGAGTTCACTCAACGATGTCGGCGGCGAACCGCGCCGCTTCGGAATTTCCGTTGCGGCATTCCACGCCGCAACGCGTGAGCGCGCCGCGCGCTGGCCGCACAATATGCTGGCGACCTCCACCCACGACAGCAAGCGTTCGGAAGACGTAAGGGCGCGAATCAACGTGCTTTCCGAGATGCCGGCGGCATGGAAACTGATGCTCCGGCGCTGGAGCCGTATCAATCGCGGACGCAAACGCCAGATCGACGGCGTTGACGCGCCCTCGCGCAATGACGAATATCTGCTCTACCAGACCCTGATCGGCACCTGGCCGTTGGAGATGCCGGACGAGACCGCCCTGGCGGCCTACTGCGAACGCATTGAGGCATACATGATCAAGGCGCTGCGCGAAGCCAAGGTACACAGCAGCTGGATCAAACCGAATGACGAGTATGAAGCCGCGATGAGCGGTTTTGTCCAGGCATTGCTCGCACCCGGCGAGAAGAATCTGTTTCTGGCCGATCTTGTTCCCATTGTTCAACCCATCACGCGTCACGGCTTGCTGAACAGTCTCGCCCAGACACTGATAAAACTCACATCCCCGGGCGTTCCGGACATTTACCGAGGCTGTGAGTTATGGCAGTTCAATCTGGTCGACCCGGACAACCGCCGCCCGGTCGATTTTGATCGCCGACACGCATTGCTTGCTGAAGTAAAGGCACTGGTTGATGCGCCGTGCGATCAATGGCCGCAACGCTTGCAGCCACTGCTGGAAAACCTGAACGACGGCCGTATCAAGCTCTATACCATCTGGCAAAGTCTGAGCTTGCGCCAGAAATTTCCGGAATTGTTCCGCGACGGCAGTTATCTCCCGCTGAATACATCTGGCGCAAAAGCCTCGCATGTTTGCGCATTCGCGAGGAACAACGGCCATCAAAGTCTGATCGCCGTCGTGCCGAGACTGCCCGCTCGCCTTCTGGGAGATCACGGCATCCTGCCGTTGGGTGCCGATATATGGCGCGATACCGTCATCGAATTGCCGAATGAACTGAGTACCACAGCGTGGCGCAATGTACTCACCGGCGAAGGATACGCAGCAACTGGAAAGCTTGAAATGGGTCAGTTGCTGGCCTGTTTTCCCGTAGCGCTGTTGGTCTCAGAGGCTGATACTTGAGCATGGAATTCAGGCACCTCAGTACAGCCCGGACAATGCGACGCGATTTCAAAGGGATTTGGCGCGCAACTCAAGGCGTGCCTCGTCTGCAAAACAGCCATTAATGGCGCAGAATTCCGGTATGTGCCCTACCACCCGCAACGGGTTTTAACAAAACAACTTACTGATTGGACTGACTCTCAATGCCGCCGGAACAGATTACCAAAGTCCTGCAAAACCACTCGGTAAAGCGTTTTCGCCATCGCCTGTTTTCGAAGCGTTTGTGGGCACGAGGTCTGGTGTTTTGGGGTGGCTCAATCGGCGTAGGAGCGGTTGCAGTTCTTTTCGCCCTGGGAGCCGAAAAAGCCGACCACTATCATCATCAGTTGCTCGAATACTCCCCTTACCTTCCGCTGCTGATCACCCCTCTGGGGCTCGGTCTGGTGGCATGGATAACCCAGCGGTTTTTCCAGGGATCGCAAGGCAGCGGAATTCCGCAAACCATAGCTGCGCTCGAGAACGAGGAGACACGCAGCCGCGTACTCTCTTTACGGATCGTTTTTGGCAAGATCATGCTCACCATACTGGGGCTGTTCAGCGGCGCTTCGATCGGCCGCGAAGGACCGACGGTGCAGATCGGGGCAGCGATCATGCACTCGCTGGGTCGGCTGGTGCCCTTTTCGCGCATGCAAACTGAAAAGGGATTGATTCTTGCGGGAGGTGCCGCGGGCGTCGCGGCGGCTTTCAATACGCCATTGGCTGGAGTCGTTTTTGCAATCGAGGAGATGAGCCGATCGTTCGAGCACCGCACCAGCGGCACCATTCTGACCAGTGTGATCCTGGCAGGTATTTCCTCGATGGCGATCATCGGCAACTATCCCTACTTTGGATATACCTCGGCATCGCTACCGCTTGATCAGGCCTGGATCGCCGTTGTCATGTGCGGCGGCATCGGCGGCCTGCTGGGCGGCTTGTTCTCGCGTCTGATGATTGCCATGTCGCGCGGCCTGCCAGGACGCGCAGGTGTGCTCGCCCGCTCGCGCCCCGTGGCATTTGCCGCCGCCTGCGGCCTGGTCCTCGCGCTGATCGGCCTGGCATCCAGCAGTACCACCTACGGTACGGGATATATCGAAGCCAAGTTCATTCTCGAAGGCAGCCAGCAATTGCCGGCGGAATACGGCATTCTGAAATTTCTCGCCACACTGGTTTCCTATGCCAGTGGTATTCCCGGCGGCATCTTCGCCCCCTCGCTGGCTGTCGGTGCCGGCTTCGGACTCAATCTCTCGGAACTGATGCCCTACGCGCCGACCGGTGCCGTAGTACTGCTAGCAATGGTGGGCTATTTTTCCGGCGTTGTGCAGGCGCCGATCACTGCGTTTGTGATTGTCATTGAAATGACCGACAACCATGACATGGTCCTGCCGCTTATGGCTACGGCGTTAATCGCAAGCGCGGTTTCCCGTGTAGTCTGCCCGCGCCCGCTCTATCGGACGCTGGCAGAACGTTTCCTGCATTTGGCCATGCCGCCCAAGACACCAACCGCGCCAGCCCCCTGAGCACCTTCACGGCTTCTGCAATTCAGACTGATCTTTGTTGAGAGAAGAACTCAGCGGGGAATCAGACTTTGGCGTCCTGCGCTCTACCGTCAGCCCGGCCACCAGGATCAATGCCGACGAAATCAGCACGACAAGTATTACCGCGCCATTAAGGTAGCTTGGCAGCGCAAATGCGTCTCGCACGGTGAGAAACAAAAGCACGGTGATCAGGCCGCGTGGCGCGATCCAGACCAGAGATTTGGCAAGCGCCGGTTTTACGATGAGTCGCAACAAAACGAAGCGACTGCCAAAGATAACGACCAGCACCAAGGCCGCAGCGAGCCAGGTCCAGGGTGAAGCAAGATCGGACAAGTCGGTCCAGTAGCCAAGCAGCACAAAGAAAAATCCACGCACCACAAACGTCAGCTCCACGACCAGGGTCTTGAATTCTGAAAGTGTCGCATCGTAGTCGGCTTCAATCCAGTTGTGGAAGGGACGGAAACGCGTGATTATCGTGGGCTTGTTGAGCAGCAAACCGAAAAAAAGCACCATGATGAGCGGCGACAAGTGCAGCAGTTCGCCCGTGGCATAAAGGGCAAACAAACCGGCGAGCAGCGGCACGAAACGGATGTGCCCTTCCACGCGCAGCAAGAGCAGCATTAAAACCGCCGCGCAAAGCAGCGACAGCAGCAGTGACGCAACTCCGCCGCCCAGCAGCTTCAGCAGCGCACCTTCGATACTGCCATCCGAGCGCAACAGGGAAAAAAACACCAGCACACCGACGATGTCTGACATGGACGTTTCATAGACAACGAACTCGCGCCCCTTGGGCGACAAAAATGTCGTGCTTGGAATGGCCACGGCACTGCTGATGACGGCAAAGGGCGTGGCCAGCAGAACAGCTTGCACCGGGCCAAGATCCAGCACCAGCCGAGCCGCAGTGGCGAACACCAGCACGCAGATGACAAAACCGGCGGTGGCGAGAAAAAGCGTAGTGCTGATGAGCCGCAAACGCTCGCGCCGCAACTCGATGTCCAGCGCGCCTTCCAGCACGATCAGGACGAGGCCGATAGTGCCGACAATGGGTACCAGCGTGCCGGCCCAATTGAGTTGTACGCCGAGTGAATCGAGTACCGGCCGGGCAATCAGACCGCTGGCCACCAGCACGATGACCGAAGGCACTCCCCAGCGCCGGCAGACGCGCTCGACACCAAAAACGATAAGCAAAAACAGGGAAGCGCTGAGGATGGTTGGGTAGGTCATGGTGTGTTTCTAGACAAAATGGCATTTCGGCAGGCGCGATCATAGCCGGGAACGGGCATCATCCCCGCCCTTGTGCGCTCACGGTTATTACTTCGCGTCGCAGTCAACTGTGAGAAAACCTGTAACGATCACCACGGAGAACACGGAGAGCACTGAGAAAGGCAGCCCCGTCTTTGGTTTTGATCTCTCAGTGCTCCCCGTGTTCTCCGTGGTGAGACTTTTCAAACTGACTGGCCAGCTAAGTAATCACCGTTGGCGCCAAACGTCCGGTGCGCTGCTGCAATTGCGACAGATCGTGCGCGATTTCGATCAGCGGCTGCAGGGCGAGTTGCGCATCCGCTCCATGCCGAGCTGCATCCGGCTCGAAGGCCTCAAGATAGATTCGCAGCGTGGCGCCCTCGGTGCCGGTGCCTGACAGACGGAAAACGATCCTTGAACCATCCGTGAAGCCAAAGCGCAGTCCCTGCCCGGTGGCGATGCTGCCATCGACAGGGTCGACATAGCTGAAGTCGTCACAAAACAATATCGTATAAGTGCCAAGCCGCTTGCCCGGCAGTTCACCAAAGCGATTCTTCAAATGCGCCATCAAGTCATTGGCAACGTCGGACGGCAAGGCTTCGTAGTCGTGGCGTGAATACACATTGCGACCATATTCGGCCCAGTGGCTATGCACAACATCTTCTACCGACAGGTGCCGCTGGGCCAGGATATTGAGCCAGAAAAGTACCGCCCAGAGGCCGTCTTTCTCCCGTACGTGGCTGGATCCTGTGCCAAAACTCTCCTCGCCACACAATGTGACCTTGCCAGCGTCCATCAGGTTGCCAAAAAACTTCCAGCCGGTAGGCGTTTCGTAACAGGGGATGCCAAGTTTGTCGGCAACCCGGTCGGCTGCGGCGCTGGTCGGCATGGAACGTGCTATTCCGGCGAGTCCGTCGGAATAGCCGGGCGCCAAGGTCGCGTTGGCGGCGATGATGGCAAGACTGTCCGAAGGATTGACGAAAAAATGCCGACCGAGAACCATGTTGCGATCGCCATCGCCATCGGACGCCGCGCCAAAGTCGGGCGCTGCCTGAGCATCGGCGTTGAACATGATGTCCACCAGTTCGTGGGCGTAGGTTAGGTTGGGATCGGGGTGGCCGTCGCCAAAGTCGGGCAGAGGGACCCCATTGATCACGGTACCCGCCGGCGCACCCAAGCGCTGCTCGAGAATCTCCCTGGCGTAAGGTCCCGTCACGGCATGCATGGCATCAAAGCAGAGCCGGAATCCGCCGGCAATCAAACCACGAATGGCGTCGAAGTCAAACAGCGACTCCATCAGTTCCGCATAGTCGGCCACCGGGTCGATCACTTCGACCCGCATCTCACCTAAGGCATGACTGCCGAGGCTATCGATATCCACATCGGGCGCTTCGACAATTCGATAACTTTTCAGGCTGCGGCTGCAGGCAAAGATTGCGTCGGTAATTCCTTCCGGCGCCGGGCCGCCGTTGCCGGTGTTGTACTTGATGCCGAAATCGCCATCCGGGCCGCCTGGATTGTGACTGGCAGAAAGAATGATGCCACCGAAGCTTTGATATTTTCGGATCACGCAAGAAGCGGCCGGCGTTGAAAGTATGCCGCCCTGCCCCACCCATACCTTGCTGAAGCCATTGGCGGCCGCCATGCGCAGAATGATCTGGATTGCCTCGCGGTTGTAATAGCGCCCGTCGCCACCTAGCACCAGAGATCTGTTCTCAGGAGCGTCGGCATTGTCCCGAATGCTGTCGAAAATCGCCTGGACAAAATTCTCCAGATACGCGGCCTGCCGAAATACTTCGACTTTCTTGCGCAGACCCGAGGTGCCCGGCTTTTGATCATCGAACGGCGTGGTATCGATAACGTTTGTTTTCATGGAAATCCCTTGCTCATATTGGATTCAATCCCTGCCGACTTTAGCGCAAACCATCGTCTTTGGAAGGCCGGCACGAGCCACGTGCGACAGCCTCGCGGATGCGTCCTATGGTTTTTTCCATGGCAGCGTTTCGTGAAACCTCCAGCCCCAGACTGCGCGCGATCTGGTTAACGCGGGCCGGGTTCAGCGGAATGCCCCCGGCGTCGACAGCCGCCAGCAGCTTCCGGGCGCGCCGCAAGTCTGGACAGCGCTCTCCCCGTCGAGGCCACCAGCCCCACAGCCACCCAAGCAGCCCTGATTTTCGATTTATCGCCAAGCCCGGTTACCAAACATAATCCAGAGTCCAAGCCTACCAGCAAGCCTCGAACATCGTCGACGATTGTCGGCATAGAAGCGACCCACAGTTGCGGCGATCAGTAGTAGCATTCGGCGAGACAATTACCCATTATTTAATCATGGCGATCCGATGACCAAGAAGGCGGCGGTAATTGAAGCCCACGTGATGGCTCCGCAGGCGCCGCTGCGAGCCATGGCCGAAGTCAGATTCGCGCGCGCATCCGCAGCCACACACCCTGAGCGCTCGCCCGAAGAGCTGCTGCATGAACTACAGGTATATCAAGTCGAACTGGAAATGCAGAACGAAGCCCTGCGTCAGTCCCAGCTTGATCTTGCGGCATCGCGCGATCGTTATGCGGATCTGTATGAATTCGCCCCGGTCGGCTATCTCACTCTCAACCCCGATGGCATGATTTCCGAGGTGAATCTCACCGCTGCGGCCATACTCGGGATCGAGCGCAAGCAACTGCTGCAGCGGCGCTTCACCGCCTTTGTCAGCCCTGTTGACCGCAATCGCTGGATGCTGCATTTCCTGAACCTCAAGCGATCCGGGAGCCGCGCTGCCATCGAATTGTTGGTGGGACACGGCGACGGCAGGATCTTTGCGGCCCGGCTCGATTGCTCGCCAAGCGGACTCCTGCGTGAATTGATTGGTGGCGAATCCGTGGCCGATAGTGCGCTCGGAAAAGTCGGCGCTGATGAAGCACCTGCGCAGCAAGGCGGTCGAGCAAGCTACGCTCTCCTCGCCGCTGCGGATGGCGGGACGGCGATACACCACGCAGAAGTTGGCAATGGCATACGTATAGCCCTGACCGACATTAACGAGACCGCAAAGGCAACTCAAGGCGACCGTAATTTCCACGCCATCTTCGAACGCTCGCCCATCGCGATCGCCATCGCTGGCCCGGACCGGCGCTACCAGCAGGTCAATGCGGCAATGTGCAAGATGCTCGGCTACAGTGAGGCGGAGCTGCTCGGAATGAAGTTCACCGACATCACCCACCCCGACGATGTCAAGTTGAATGTATGGAATGTCGAGGGGCTGGAGTCGGGGGAAGCCGGCCATTTCTCGATGGAAAAGCGCTATATCAGAAAGAACGGCGAAACCCTCTGGGTCTCGCTGAATGTCGTGGAGGTGAAAGACACCAGTGGCCGCACAGCGTATACGGTGGGATTGGCGGAGGACATCACAGAGCGCAGAGAGACCGAACTCAAGCGCCTCGCCGAGGCACGCCAGCAACGCGAAACGCTGGTGCGCGAAGTCCATCACCGGATCAAGAACAACCTGCAGGGCGTGGCCGGCCTGTTGCAGCGCGAGCTGGGCAAGTTCGTCGAACTCAACCCGCGCCTCGAAGCGGCGATCAGCCAGATCCATGCGATTGCCACCGTGCATGGCTTGCAGGGCGAAGATGCCGGCGAGGCCGTACGCCTGTGCGAGAGCATCAGCAGCATCTGCAAGACAGTTTCAGATTTGTCGCAACGCCCGGTACTGTTTAGCATCAAGGATGAACACACCACATTCAAGCCCGTGCAGATCGACACCCTCGAAGCGGTTCCCGTGGCGCTGGTGCTCAACGAACTGATCCTCAATGCGGTCAAGCATTCGCCCGAAGGCGCTGCCGCGCCGACCGTGAGACTGAGCGCCGACGGCAGCCGTGCCTCGGTAGTAATCCGCAATGCCTGCGGCGCCGAATCCTGTGCCGACATTGATCTCGACCGCGGGCAAGGTCTGGGTACCGGCTTGCGCCTGGTGCGCTCGCTGCTGCCAACCGAGGGCGCGAAGCTGAGCCATGAAC
>JAIPCF010000042.1 GCA_021738385.1 Sulfuritalea sp.
GGACTCACCTTTCTGCCAGCGCTCCCACATCTGCGCCTTCTGGCTTTCCGTGTAATAGATTCGCGTTCTATATTTCATCTGCAACACTCCTTCTGCTTACGCAGTTCTTAGTGTGTTGCATCGACCGGTTGAATCCAAGCTTCGCAACACGCCAATCTGTGTTCTTTTCTGTCCGTCAGCGATACGGGTCCGACCGGCTAACCGGCCCGTCCATTTCGGCGCGATATGTCACCAGCGGCGCCGAGGCAACTCTTACGGTGCAGGAGCAACGCTACTCGTCTCGGATGAGTTGCATTTTCAGCTTCCAGCCCAACTGTCCCTCACCATGAGCCTGCGAGAGTGTGCCGCTCAAGCTGTAGTTCTGACTTGCGCCCACGAGCTTCGCGTCCAACAGCTTCCCTGTCGAATCGACATGACCTGAGAATTTTCTGTTTTCACCGTACATGAATACTCCACCGTCGATCTCGCCTTTGCTTACACTCAATTTCACGTCCGCCCTGACGGGTGAATTGAACAATCCGCCATAGGTTTCGAGCTGGCCTCGCCAAACACCATCAGGACCACCCTGGCTTGAGCGGGGTCCACTTTTCTCGGCCGCGATGTCGGCAATCCGATTGTTCGCCAGCGTGACGAAATTTCCGTTTGGGTACTTGTTCAGATAGGCACTGAAATCTTCGACGTTTCTGCTGCTTTTGATGCTGTCCCAAAATGCCAACTCGATCATGGCGGACGAGGTTTCCATCGTTGGAACTGCAACGGATGCAGGAGCGGTGCCGCCCTTCGGCTGAGCTACCCTGCCGGCAAAATAGAAATCACCCGTCAGCGAGGAAGATTCCCATGGGGTCTGAGCTTCGCCGCTTTTTGACACGACATTTGCCCTGACGCGCTTGAACACGTCTTCAACCTTGATGCCACCGATATCGATGGCCTTGAGCAGTTCCGAGGTGTAGAGGCCGTTGCGCCCATCGCCGTCAGCAGCGACCTTGCCCGGCGCGGTGGCGTAGGCGATCAAGGTACCGGTAGGCGCATTGATCTGGGCCAGACCCTGGCCGCCGCCCCGAAATCTCCGCTCGAAGGGATTGTTACGGCAGGCATCGAGAATGACCATCGACAGCCGAGCGCGGGAAAGCTTGTCGAGCAGTTGATCGACATCGACCGCTTCGCTGCTGACGGAAGATTCGGTGCGAATCTCGGCATCAACGGGGATCAGGTAGTTCCTGCCGCGCACCTGCATGCCGTGGCCGGCATAGAAAAACAGGGCTTCGCTGCCTTCGGTGACCTTGTCGCCGAAATCCGTCAGCGAACGCAGCATTTGGCGCAAGGGCGTGTCGGTTTTGAGCGTGACGTCAAAACCGAGCGTCTTCAGCTTGGCAGCGATGTCGGTGGCGTCATTCGCCGGATTCCTGAGCGCCGCAGGGCCGGGGTAGCCGGCATTGCCAATGACCAGTGCGACCCGATTCTCGGCGGCGCTGGCCGAAATCGCAGCAACGGCGATAGTCGATAACAGAAGATTCGCGAGCGCTTTACGCACAAACAATCAGTCCCACGAGCCGAGGTTTCAAATTCAGCCGACGCACACGATCAATTCCCTCCGTAGCAACCGATCGCTGTCGACACTTGATTGCCCGGGAAATATACCCGATGTGGACAGTCACCATGCCGCAGCCGTCACTTCTCATTTGCTTTGGAACATCGCTCACCCGCTTAAGCCGTGTGATCACCAGGGACGAACGCGGCCCGGTCTGGCCGATAGCAGGGAGCCGAGATATCAGGTTTCCAGTTGGCGCCGCAGACGATCAGTCAGTGAGCGCATCACTGCCAGCCCGAATTCAGGCATGACTCGCAGCAAACCCGCGAATTGTCCTTCCCGTATCTCGGCGACCCGGCTTTGATTTTTTGCGATGGCGCTGGCAACGCGTGGCTTGTGATCAATGATCCCCATCTCACCAAACATGGAACCGGGATCAACGATGGAGACGATTTTCTCGCCCTTGCGAATCTCGACGCATCCACTCACCAGCACGGCAAGGTAATCACCCGGGTCGCCCACTGCAAATATTGACTCTCCGGCCGAGTAATCATGCATGGTTGCATAGTGCTTACCCTGTTCGCTCAGCAGTTGCTCCATCAACCAAACCGACACGTTATTCATTTGGAGTACCCTCCTCGTCCGTTTTCGCCGCTGCCACCAAAGTCATGGTACGCGATAATCCAAAGGAGCAATTAACTTCTGACGACTGGATGCCGCTTTGGCATAAGCGGTACATGAAGACTCACCAACCGTGTAGACGCCTGCGCCTCAGTCCCGATGCAGCGTGCCGCGCACCAGTATTGGCAGCGTGGCGGACATGCAACTTCAGCTTGCAACTTTGATCCGAGCATCGCTACCGATTGCCGGATTGCGTTTTTTGCTTCCAACCGTCTGCTTCAGACGGCCTGCTCATCAGTGGCAGAATGCATCTTTCACGGAGGTTCGACCATGACCATTTCGATGTACGAAGCCAGCGCCCCGCGCCTGGCCAACATGCTGCGCAATCTGGACGCTATTCTTGGCAAGGCGCAGGCTCATGCGCTGGCAAAGAAGATCGATCCCGCCGTTCTATTGTCGGCCCGCCTGTTCCCCGACATGCTGCCGCTGCTGAAACAGGTCCAGATTGCCACCGACCACGCCAAGGGGGCTCCTGCCCGCCTGGCAGGCGTCGAGCTACCCAGGTTTGAAGATACCGAGCAAAGCTTCGAGGAACTGCAGGCGCGCATCGCCAAGACCATTGCCTTTGTCGAATCCTTTTCCGCGGAGCAGATCAATGGCTCGGAGGACAAGCAGATTTCGCTCAAGGTGGGTGGGCAGGACATGACGTTTAAAGGCATGACTTACCTGCTCGGTTTTGCCCTGCCGAATTTCTATTTCCACGTGGTAACGGCATATAACATCCTGCGTCACAACGGGGTGGAAATCGGCAAGCGCGACTTCGTCGGAACCCCTTAGGTATTCAGCCACTTCAGACGGCTGACCCCCATGCGCTCAACACGTGCCACCGCTGCCATCGCACGATTGAATTCGCGCAGCAACGGCCATCACTACCGGATGGTCCTGACCGGCAACGGCCTTTTCATTCTGCGCGAGCGAATCGGCGGCGAAGATCGCCAGCTTTCCGAGGCGCTATCGCTGGATGAGTTCGTGCAACTGGTGGATTCGATGGGAGCGAAGCCGGAACCCCGCATCACCAAAAGCGAGGCGGCTTTCATGAAACAATTGGTCAAGAAGGACAAAGCACCTTGATGCCCCGCATCGGGGCGCGGCAACAGGTGAAATTGACTTGGGAGAATTCGATGGAAACACGACAACTGGGCCGCAACGGCCCCCGGGTATCCGCGATCGGTCTGGGCTGCATGGGCATGAGCGACTTTTATTCGGGGCGCGACGAAGCTGAATCCGTCGCCACCATTCAGCACGCGCTGGACCTCGGCATCAATTTTCTCGACACCTCGGATATCTACGGCCCGCACACCAACGAGGAACTCGTCGGGCGCGCGATCAAGGGACGGCGCGACGAAGTGTTTCTTGCCACCAAGTTCGGCATTCTGCGCGACCCGAATGACAAATCGGTGCGCGGTTTCGACAGCAGCCCCGCGTATGTGCGCCGCGCCGTCGAAGCCAGTTTGAAGCGCCTGAATGTAACGACGATAGATCTTTACTACCAGCATCGCGTCGACCCGAAAGTGCCGATTGAGGACACTGTCGGCGCACTGGCCGATCTGGTGCAGGCGGGCAAGGTTCGCTACCTCGGGCTATCGGAGGCCTCCGCCGCCACATTGGAGCGCGCACACAAGGTGCATCCGATCACGGCGCTGCAAAGTGAATACTCCTTGTGGTCGCGCGACCCGGAGCACGAAGTGCTTGCCGCTTGCCGCAAGCTGGGCGTCGGCTTCGTGCCTTACAGTCCGCTCGGGCGGGGCTTTCTCACCGGTGCCATTAAAAAGCCTGAAGATTTTGCGGAAGACGACTACCGTCGCATGACGCCACGTTTTCAAGGTGAAAACTTCGCCAAAAATCTTGTCCTGGTCGACAAAGTCAAAACCCTGGCCACCGAGATCGGTTGCACTCCGGGGCAGCTTGCGCTGGCGTGGGTGCTGGCACAGGGCAAGGACATCGTGCCGATTCCCGGCACCAAGCGGCGCAGCTATCTCGACGAGAATGCCGGCGCGCTGTCGGTACACCTCACGCCCGCTCAGCTCGCTGCAATCAACGCGGCATTTCCCTTCGATGCCGCTGCCGGCGATCGTTATCCCGCCAACATGATGGCAGCGCTCAACGGTTGATTGGTCGCCTGATAACTGTCCGCTACCGATGTAATACCCGTTTATTCACCTGAAAGTCGGCGATGGCAATACGGCGAAACAAAGCCGCGAAACAACTTCAACGCGTGCACAAAGGGCACCGAAATAGCTCAAGCGCCCATATTCCTCCATCACAGCCAAGCCCCCCGATCGAGTGGAATTGACCTGAAACCCTGCAATGACGAGAATGGGAGCAAGTGGCTTGGCGGTTGCAGCAGAGCTTTTGGCCTATACATAAAGCAATAGGGGTTTCTTGTGGCACGCAGCGAACTTCTCGTTACAGTAGCCGGCGCCGGAAAAGTCGGCGGTGGCGATACGGGTCCAGGGAGGATCCCGATATCGATGGCGCTCATCGATATCGAGTTCGCATGCTAGATCTCGACATCCGCACCCTGAGTTTCCTCACCATGCTCAGCAGCCTGCTGCTGGCGCTTGGCTTGCAAATTGTCCACCGGGTCATTGCGCGCAATCCCAGCTTGCGATTGTGGGCCATGGGGGCCACGGCTACCGGCATCGGATTCGTTCTTCTGGCGCTGCGCAGCTATATCCCCGATTTTCTTTCGATCGTAATTGCGAACACCCTGATCGTCGTTGGCGCGGCGTGGCAATACCTGGGTAACCGAGAGTTTCAGGGGAGAAAGAGCGAGTTTCCCTGGTACTGGTGGCTGGCGGCCGGCACGGCGGCGCTGTTCATGGTTTTCACCTATCTAACGCCTAACCTGACAGCACGTATTGTGGTGATCTCGGCGGTGATTGCTTCCTTCAGGTTTGCCAGCGCCTTTGTATTGCTGCGACCCGTCGGAATACAAGATAGAGCGATTCGCTGGTTCATTGCTGGAGCCTATCTGACGACAGCGATTTTCATGATCGTCCGATCTGGCGCCAGCATCTTCGTTGGCCCGACGAATCAGAACTTCATGGCGGCTGCCGGCGCAATTCAGACCTTTTCATTTGTCTTTGAAATCGGCCTCAATATGGTTCTCGGTATCGGATTGCCTTTACTGGTCCTCGGACGAACGCACGAGCTGCTCATTGCCGGGGAGGAGCGCTACCGCACCCTGATCGAATGGTCGCCCGTGCCAATAGCCGTTCACGATGGCGGCAAACTGGTCTATGCCAATTCGGCCACGCTCAGCTTGTTCGGTGCCAGTACCACGCAAGATCTGATCGGCAAGCGCGTGCTGGATCTGGTGCACCCGGATTTTCGCAAACTCGTCACGGAAAGGGCCAAAGCCGGAATTGACGAAGGCTTGGCCAATCCAATAGCTGAGGAGAAGTTTCTCAAACTGGACGGATCGGTCATCGACGTGGAAGTCAAGACCATTCCGATTCAGTATGAAGGTCGCCCCGCTGTTCAGGTTGCCATGAACGACGTGACCGAGCGCAAGCGGATGGAGGACCAGATACGCCTCATGGCGTTTCATGACCCGCTGACCAATCTGCCAAACCGTCGGCTATTCGATGATCGCCTGGGCCTGGCCATGGCGGCGTGCAAACGCAGCGGCTGCTTTGATGCACTGCTGTTCCTGGACCTGGACAACTTCAAACCCCTCAACGACACACACGGGCACGAAGTCGGCGATTTGCTGCTGGTAGAGGTGGCGCGCAGACTGACGAGTTGCGTTCGCCAGACGGATACGGTGGCAAGGTTCGGCGGAGACGAGTTTGTAGTGATGATCAGCGAACTGAAAAGCGACAGAACCGGCTCAACAGCCGAGGCCGGCATCATTGCGGAAAAGATCCGCATGGCTTTGTCGGAACCCTACCTGCTGACAATTAAACGCAATGGCGGTGAGCAGATAACGCTGGAGCATCATTGCACGGCGAGCATCGGCTTGACCTTGTTCAATGGTCATGAAGTCAGTCAGGAAGAGGTTCTCAAATCGGCTGACCTGGCCATGTATCAAGCCAAAGACAATGGACGCAATCTGATCAGCTTTTCTCCTGAAACTACGCAGCCCACTGGCAGCACCCTCAAGCACCCGCAGAACCTGATTCAACTGGTATGGCATGCGAGCTACGAAAGTGGCGATACCCTGATCGATGAGCAACACCGCAGCTTGTTCCGTGCATGCAATGAACTCTTGAACGCGCTTATCGCCGGAAGTTCCCCCACTGAAGTGGACGAACTGATTGAGGCGTTAATGAAGGATGTAGGCCAACACTTTTCGGACGAGGAATCCATCTTCCTGGAGACCGATTATCCTGACTCGAAAGATCACATCGTCGATCATCGCCAGCTTGTCGACCGCGCATCCGCCCTGATTGATCGTTATCACGCGGGTACCCTGGCTACCGGCGAGTTCATCGAGTTTTTGGCCAACGATATTGTGGCTCAGCATATCGCGGGCAAAGACCGTGACTTCTTTTCTTATCTCAAAGGCAGGAAGAAGCAAGCCTGATCCCACGCAAAAATTTGCGAATATTTTGGAGCAATTCCCGACCGGCCATGAGGTTTTCCCGCAGGTTCCTCAACCGCCTGAGTGATCAGCCGGACGTCAGCGACACCGTTGTAGTGGTCGACGTACTACGCTCGTTCACCACGGCGTCGGTCGCACTTTTCCGGGGTGCTTCTGCTGTTTATCCGGTAGAAAGCCTCGCTGCAGCCAGCGAACTTTCGAGCAGTATCGAAAATTCCGTGACGGCAGGCGCCATTGCCGGCGGCGATCCTGCGCCAGGATTTGACTATGGCAACTCGCCATCCGAACTGATGAAGGCCGAGCTTGCAGGAAGAGCGGTTGTGATCAGCACGGCGGCCGGAGTGCGCGGCCTGCAGCGCTTCCGTCATGCGCGAAAACTATATGCGGCCAGCCTCGTTTGTGCGCGGGCCACCGCGGAAGCGATCAGAACAACGGGTGCCGAGGAGGTCTGCTTCATTATTACCGGCGAATGGATCGATCGCGATGGCGATGAAGACATCGCCTGTGCGGACTACATTGAGCAGCTGCTTCGCGGTGAACCAACGGCACCGAAAGAGTTCGCCCAGCGTGTGCGGAAGTCCGATTTCGGCAAGCGGTTCGCGACGGGATCCTGGCCGAATCTGCCACCGGCCGATCTTCAACTGGCCGCCCACGTTGATTTGTTTGATCTGGCCATGCCGGTCAGCTGCGCGGGAGAACACATGCTTATCCGCACATTCTCGCCGCTACCCTGATTCAGATGGAGAACCGCACCGGCGAACTCCCAACACCGGCCGCCATGCCCGAAAGGAGAGCACAATGTGCTTACGTGAACTGCAGTCGACCTTGATTTTCTGAAGAACGCAGTGTAGAGGTGTTGAATGGATACACCGCAGCGACCTGATAATTCCGCGCGCCGATTTCTGGTGCAATGGGTACGTTTGGGCGGTTTTCTGCTTCTGCTGGGCGGCTACGCCGCCTTTTCCCAATACGACAATTACAGGTCGACCGAAGCCAAAGAAAACGAACGCCTAACCACCCAGACCGCCGTGGTTTCGAAAAACCTGGTGCCCCTGATTTTTTCAGCCAATCGGGCCATGGAGGGAATTCTCGAAGATCTGCCCCACTGGCAGTCTCAGGTAAACGGCCCTCAGCTCGCCAACCGCCGCCTGAGCGTCATCAGCGACACGCTGCCGGGCATTCGCACCTTGCTGATCGCCGACGCAAACGGTCAGGTTGTGTCGTCGAACAATCCAAAAACCATCGGTCAGAATATCTTCGAACGCGCGCACTTTCGTGCCGCCCTGAAAGACCCAAACCCGCGAACCTTGTTTGTGACTCCTCCGTTCAAAAGCCTGATCAACACCTTTGTCATGATTTTTGTCCGGGTCATTCCGGGGCCAAACGGAGAATTCAACGGAATTGTCATTGCAAGCATTGATCCGGAGTATTTCAGAACCCTGCTCGACTCGGTCCTCTACGCTCCAGACATGTGGGCCTTTGTCGCCCATGGCGATGGAAAAATGTTTCTGATTGCACCTGAAATGGATAGCGTGGCGGGAAGGGATCTGACAATTGAAGGGAGTCCATTTCAGCGCCATGTAGAAAGCCGTGAGCTCACCGGCCTGCTTTCCGGAATCTCTCTGATTTCCGGCAACGAGCGGCTGACCAGCTTTCGTACGATTCAGCCATCCAGCTTGTTCATGAACAAGCCGCTTGTGCTCGCATTGTCGCGTGACACCCAGGCCATTTTCGCCACTTGGCGAAAAGACGCGTACCAGCAAGGATCAATGGTTGCCGCGCTGATCCTGGTCAGTTGCGTTTCGCTGTTTTTTCTCCAGCGCAGGCGCCGGGCATTCGATCTCCTGACGGCCGAAAGCGAAACCGAACGCGCACGAGCCACGTCGGCATTGGCTGAAAGCGAGGCACGCTATCGCTCACTGGTCGAGAACACCCAGGATCTGATTACACGGGTGGATATTGATGGCCGCTTTTCCTTCGTCAACGGCGCTGCCAGAAGCATCCTGGGTCGGGCTCCCGAGGAGTGTATTGGACTGTCGGCTTTCGATTTCGTCCATCCGGAAGATCGGGAGGCCACGCAAAGGTCCTTTGGTGAATGGGTGAGCGCGGGAACGCCCCGACTTCGGTTCGAGAATCGACAGGTCAGCAGCGAGGGGGCTGTGCATCAGATGCAGTGGGATGTATCAACACATCGAAATGCCGCGGGTGAGATCGTCGGCTTCGACAGCATTGCTCGCGATGTGACGCAAATGCGCGAAGCTGCCACGGAAGTGCTCAAGGCAAAAGACGCATTGTCCGATTCCCTCGCGCTGCTTGAAGTCACTGGCAGTATTGCAGGCGTAGGCGGTTGGACTCTCGATGTGGAAACGCTCACGATGACTTGGTCCGCTGAAACATACCGTTTGCATGAGCTTGCGTCGTCGGAGCCGATTGATGTCGAGCGTGCTGTCGGGTTCTATGCTCCTGAAGCTCGTCCCGTTATCAGAGCGGCAGTCAAAGACTGCGCCGAGAGCGGAAGCGCATTTGATCTGGAGCTGCCGCTAGTCACCGCACTAGGGAATCCGTTATGGGCGCGAGTACAAGGCCACGCTGAGCAACGTGACGGCAAGACCGTGAGCATCCTCGGCGCATTTCAGGACATCACCGAGCGCAAGCGCATCGAAGCTGAACTGAAAAATCACCAACAACACCTCGAACAACTTGTCGCTGTTCGTACCAGCGAGCTGGAGAAAGCCAAGGCGGATGCCGAAGCCGCCAACATCGCCAAGAGCGCCTTTCTCGCCAACATGAGCCACGAAATACGTACTCCGATGAACGGCATTATCGGCATGGCCAACATCCTGCGCAGGAGAGGTGTGACAGCGGAGCAAGCCAAGCATCTGGACACCATCGACGCCTCCGCCCAGCATCTGCTCTCGGTCATAAACAACATCCTCGACCTGTCGAAGATCGAAGCCGGCAAGTTCACCCTGGAAGAAGCCCCGGTCGTCGTCGGTTCTCTGATGGCCAATGTCAGTTCCATTCTGTCCGAACGAGCCAAGGCCAAGAACCTCAACCTACGGATCGAAGTCGAGCACCTGCCAAGCTACCTTGTGGGAGATCCGACACGGGTTCAGCAGGCCTTGCTCAACTACGCAAGCAACGCCATCAAATTCACCGAAAAAGGCACCGTAACGCTGTGTGCACTCAAGCTGGAAGAAACTGCCGATTCGGTGCGCGTACGTTTCGAAGTCAGGGATACCGGTATCGGAATTCCGCCAGAAGCCCTGCCACGACTGTTCAACGCCTTCGAGCAAGCCGACAACTCAATGACCCGCAAGTACGGCGGCACCGGTCTCGGGCTGGCCATTACCCGTCGACTGGCCCACCTAATGGGTGGTGAAGTCGGGGTTGATAGTACGCCAGGCTCGGGCAGCACTTTCTGGTTTACCGTAACGCTGAAGAAAATGGGGGATCGCCGCGAGACTGACCGGCCCGAAATGGCCGAGAAGGAAAATGCCGAAACGATTGTCCGTCAAAGCTACGGCGGCCACCGCATTCTGGTCGCAGATGACGAGCCGATTAACCGGGAAATCGCCCAGATACAACTTGAGGCAGTCAACCTTGTTGTAGACACGGCGGAAGATGGCGCGCAAGCCGTCGCCCTGGCTCGACTGAACAGTTACTCCGGCATCTTCATGGATATGCAGATGCCGGAACTGAATGGAATGGACGCGTCTCGCCAGATACGCCAGATCCCCGGATACAGCGAGATACCGATCATCGCCATGACAGCCAACGCTTTTTCCGAGGACAAAGCCAAGTGCTTCGAGGCAGGGATGAATGACTTCCTGATCAAACCCTTTCATCCCAGCGAATTGTTTGCGACCTTGCTGCGCGCGCTGAGACGGAAAGACAGTTAGCCGCGTTTTCCAAATGTCGGCGCTGGCAACACGGCGTCAAAGACCGGCGCAGAACACCATCCCGCACTAAAGCTCCGCTACCAGACGCGCCATGCGCTCACGCGTCGCTGCGTCCGGTAGCCGACCCAGGCCGGCTTGCATGTTGTCGAGCAGATGCTTGGGTTTGCTGGTAGCGGGAATGGCGCAGGTGACGGCCGAGTGGCCAAGAATGTATTTGAGAAAAAACTGCGCCCAGGACCTGCAGTCGATCTCGCCGGCCCAGGGTGGCAGATCCTTGCCACGAACCTTCTCGAACAGTCCCGAGCGAGCGAAGGGCCGATTCACCAACACGGCGATTTGCCGCTCCTGAGCCAGCGGCAGCAACCGCTGTTCGGCGGCACGTTCGGCGATTGAATAGTTGAACTGCACGAAATCAAGGTCTTCGGCTTGCATCACCTTGGCCAGATCGTCATAAGCGCTTTCGGTGTAATGGGTGATGCCGATGTAGCGAATTATTCCCCGCGCCTTCCATTCGCGCAGTGTCTTGAGCTGGGTTTTCCAATCCGACAGGTTGTGCACCTGCATCAGGTCCATGCGCCGGGTGCGCAGCAGCTTCAAGGATTCTTCCATCTGCCGAATGCCGGCATCCCTGCCCGAAGTCCACACCTTGGTGGCCATGAACAGCTTCTCGGAAACACCCAGTTCAGCGGCAAGATCGCCGATCACACGTTCGGATTCGCCATACATGGGCGAGGAATCCACCACCCTGCCGCCCTGTTCGACAAACAACTTGAGCACCTCGCGCAGAGCGTTTCGCTCCGCAGCGGTGCTGCCGACATCGAACGTCCGCGACGAGCCCAGACCCATGGCCGGCAGTGCTTCACCACCTTTGGGAATCTTGCGAAGAAGTTGTGATTGAGATGACGCCGGCGCAGCCGCCAGGGTCGGCGGCATCATGACGGCAGCCGTGGCGCCGGCGGCAAGGCGGAGTATTTCGCGACGGGAGGGTGAGCGCGGATTTTCCATGGCAAAAATGTAGCTCCTATGGTGGGTTGCGGGAAAGTGCCGCCTGACGGCGGCCCAGCCAGAACGCGATGGCAGCCCAGGCCAGGGCGATGGGCACGGCAATCCAGGCGATGGCGGCGAGTCCCAGGCCGAGCGATTTGAGACCGGCAAACAGCCAACCGGCCAAGGCGTCACCACCGCGATAGACCACGGTATCCAGCGCGTTCTTGGCCTTGTACTTGGCCTCGCGATCAACCACGGTGTACAGCAGCTCACGCGCCGGGCGCGTGATGGCGTAGTCGCCGGCACGGCGCAGCACCTGGAAACCCGCCAGCGCCGCCAGCACCGGAGTCAGCGCAAGCAGGGCAAATCCCAGCGCCGAGAGCAGGGGTACCAGCGCCAGCGAACCGGCAACGCCCAGGCGGCTTAGCAGGCGCGAGGTGACCAGCACTTGAACGACAACCGTAAGCGTATTCACCGCCAAATCGAGCAAGGCAAAAAAGCGCGTGCGCTCGGCCGAATTGTCGAACGACTGCGCGACGATGTGCGCCTGCTCGAAATAGAGAAAGGTTGAGAGGGTAGTGAACGCCAGCATGAACATGGCCACACCCAGCAAGTAAGGCGAGCGCAGGATCAATGTCAGCCCGGCCAGCACCGAGCCGCCCAGCGCCTCCGGTGCAGGTGCCGCGCCCTCGGCAGACGCTTGCCGCGCGGACCACACGCCAAGTTGCCGAATGCAAAGTACCGCTCCGGCCAGCAACAGTGCCGAGATCAACAGCAAGTTCATCGGCCCGATCGGCACCACCAGCAGCGCCGTGAGCGATGGCCCGGTAATCGCCCCGGCGGTGCCGCCCGCCGCAATCAGGCCAAACAGACGCTTGCCCTGTGCGCTGCTGAATATGTCGACCATGAAACTCCAGAACACCGACACCACAAACAGATTGAACACGCTGGCCCAGATGAAGAAAGCACGCGCGGTGACTTCGCGCCAACCTTCGAGCTGAAAGGCGGCGTAGAACAGCAGCAGATTGAAAATAAAGAAGCCATACACCAACGGCAGAAATTGCCGCCGCGGCAGCCGTGAAGAAACGAAGCCGAACAGCGGCACCGCCATCAGCATGGCGATAAAGGTACCGGTGAACACCCAGGGCAGCTTGGCGATCCCGCCGGCAATACCCATCTCGTCGCGCAGCGGACGCAGGATGTAATAGCTGGCGAGCAGCAAGAAGAAATAGGCAAAGGCCCAAGCCACGGCTGCGCCTTCGCCCGGTTCCAGCTTCAGCCATTTCGATAAAGTTCGATTCATGCGCTGTCCTTCCCGCATTTATACACGGGCGGCCGGATCAACGCACGATCGTCGCCATGGCGAAACCGCCGACGCCTTCAATTAAATGCGGAATCAGGCACATGTGAGCGGATGCCGGGCGATGGCGCCGGCACGTGCCGACCGCAGAGTCGAGAAAGTCACCTCTGGAGCTACGCCGCACGCCACACCCAAGTGGGCAATTTGCCGCTTCATGGATTTTGCTCACCAATCGGGAATGCATTTCCCCGCTGGTTATAGGCACCGCCATGCTCATGCCGAATGCAAATTCCGATCACGCAAGAGCATTCTCAAGGCATAGAATGGAAAAGCCCGGCGGGATAAGCCGCCGGGCCTGGATACAGAATCTTTCGATTCTTTATTGTAGCAACGGCTCTCACCCCGGATAACTACAACGGAGCCGATTATGCGGGAGACAAACATGGATGGCAAGACTATTGGTTCCCTGACCTTTGGCTTCGATATCGGCATCGCCTCGGTGGGCTGGTGCGTGCTTGGAGAGAATCGTGTCGTCGATCTGGGCGTGAGATGTTTCGACAAGGCTGAGACGGCAAAGGAAGGCGAATCGCTGAATCTGGCGCGACGCACCGCACGGCTGATGCGGCGTCGCCTGCGCCGTCGGGCGTGGCGACTGACCAAGCTGGCGCGATTGCTCAAGCGCGAAGGGCTGATTACGGATGTTGCCCGGATGCGCCAGCCCTCCCAGGTATCGCCGTGGCGCTTGCGTGTCGATGGTCTCGACCGCCGGCTCGACGGCGACGAATGGACGCGCGTCATCTATCACATCTGCAAGCATCGCGGCTTTCACTGGATCAGTCGCGCCGAGGAAAAGAAGGCCGAAGGCGATGCCAAGGGCGAAAGCGGACGAGTCAAGAAGGGACTTTCCGATACCCAACGGCGCATGAGCGAGAAAGGCTATCGCAGTGCCGCCGAGATGGTGCTGGCCGAATTCCCCGAGGCCCAGCGCAACAAGCAGGGCGACTATGGCAAGGCGCTTTCTCGTGTGCTGTTGAATGAGGAACTGGCATTGCTGTTCAAGCGACAACGGGAACTAAGCAATCCGCATGCCGACACCGAACTGGAAATTGCCATTCTTGGCAATGGCGACCGCAAGAGCGGGCTGTTCTGGGAGCAAAAGCCGCCGCTGGCGGGTGCCGACCTGCTCAAGATGCTCGGCAAATGCACTTTCGAGCGTGAGGAATACCGCGCTCCGAAGGCCAGCTTTACGGCCGAGCGCCATGTCTGGCTCACCCGGCTGAACAATCTGCGCATCGTCGTCGATGGCAAGGCACGAGGGCTGAACGAAGAAGAGCGCCGCATCGCACTGCCCCTGCCCTATGGCTATGCAAATGCCACGCTAACCTACAAACAACTGCGTACCGCGCTGACCAAAGCGGGACTGAGTAGCTTCAACTTTTCAGGCATCGCCGAGGACAAGGAAAAAGACACGCTCGTCAAACTCCCGGCATGGGAAGCCCTGAGCAAAGCGCTCAAGGGCAAGGGCCTCGAAACCGAATGGCAGGGCATGGCCGGCGCGGCCACCGGCGGCGACCCGACGCTGCTCGACAGTATTGCGCGAGTGTTATCCGTCTATAAGGATGGTGCCGAAGTCGACGCCGAGTTGCGCAAGCTGAAACTGCCCGGCGGCGAAGCGATGATCGACGCGCTTTCCGAGATAAGCTTCGACAAATTCCACGCGCTCTCGCTCAAGGCCCTGCGCAAGATCGTTCCGCACATGGAAAGCGGCCTGCGCTATGACGAAGCCTGCGTCGCGAGCGGCTATCACCACAGCCAGTTGCACGAAGCCGGCACGGGCGAGCATAAGTACCTGCCGCCGTTCTACACCGGTCGCGACAGGGACGGCCGCATGGTATTCGACGAAGATATGGACGTGCCGAAGAATCCTGTTGTCCTGCGCGCCCTCAACCAGGCGCGCAAGGTGTTGAACGCGTTGGTGCGTGCCTATGGTTCGCCGGTCGCCGTGCATATTGAAATGGCGCGCGATCTGTCCAAGCCATTGAATGGCCACCCGACCGCAAATGGTGGCTACGTTGAAGGACGGCGGGATATCGAGAAATTGCAGAGGGAATACCGCGAACGCAACGAAAAGGACAAGGCCGCCTTCGCCGCCGAACACGGCATCGCGGCAAAGAGCCGCGAATTCGAGAAATTCCAGCTCTATCGGGAACAACAGGGCAAATGCGCCTACTCGCTGAAAGCCCTCGACCTGCATCGCGTGCTTCACGACATCGGCTATGCCGAGGTCGACCACGCACTGCCGTACTCCCGCAGCTACGACGACAGCAAGAACAACAAGGTGCTGGTGCTGACCGAGGAAAACCGCAACAAGGGCAACCGCACCGCCTACGAATACCTGAATTCGTTTCCCGGCGGCGAGACCGGCGAACGCTGGCGCAACTACGTCGCCAACGTCGAATCGAACAAAGCCTACCGCCTCGCCAAGCGCACGCGCCTGCTGCGCAAGGATTTTGCTGGCAAGGCCGCCGAGGAATTCCGCGAGCGCAACCTCAACGACACGCGCTACATCTGCCGCTTCTTCAAGAACTACGTCGAGCGCTATCTGAAACTCGACGCAAAAGTCGGCGCTGGCGAGACGGCGAATACGGTC
Source organism: Sulfuritalea sp. (assembly GCA_021738385.1). Classification (GTDB taxonomy): domain Bacteria; phylum Pseudomonadota; class Gammaproteobacteria; order Burkholderiales; family Rhodocyclaceae; genus Sulfuritalea. Next base: position 15,598 of record JAIPCF010000042.1, read on the forward strand.
TCCAAGCGTTGCGTGGTGCTCAGCGGTCAGACCACGGCCTTTCTGCGCGCCCGCTGGGGGCTGCTCAAGGTGCGCGGCGCCAGCGACCGCCACCATGCGCTCGACGCCGCCGTGGTCGCGGCATGCAGTCATGGCATGGTCAAGCGTCTGGCGGACTACTCTCGCACCAAGGAACTGGCCAAAGCGCGCGACGGCTTCCCCGATCCGGAAACCGGAGAGATTCTCGATCCGGCAATGTTTCAGCAACTGCACGCCCACTTTCCCGACCCTTGGCCGCATTTCCGGCAGGAACTCGAAGCACGGCTGCATATCGACAATGGCGGCGAATTGCGCGCTCAGATGGAAATGTTCGGCTCCTATCCGCCGGAGGCGCTAGACACCCTGCGCCCACTGTTCGTCTCGCGCGCACCGCAACGACGCAATGGCGGCGCGGCGCATAAGGACACCATCTACGCCCAGCCCGAACGACTCAAGGAACAAGGCGGCGTCACTCAGAAAATCACCCTCGCCAGTCTTTCGCTGAAAGACCTCGACAAGCTGATCGACCCGCACCGCAATGAAAAGCTCTACGGCGCCATTCGCACGCGACTTGAAGCTCACGGCGGCAAGGCCGACAAGGCATTCCCCGCCAACAACCCGCTACGCAAGCCAGACCGGGATGGCAACCCGACCGGGCCGGTCGTGCGTTCTGTCACGATGGTTATCGACAAGCTTTCCGGCATCCCGATGCGCGGCGGCATCGCGAAGAACGACAGCATGCTGCGGGTGGATGTGTTCCGCCACAAGAAGGATGGCAAGTTCCATCTGGTGCCGGTATATGTGCATCATGCGGTGGCGAAGGAGTTGCCGAATCGGGCGATTGTGGCGTTCAAGGGTGAGGATGAGTGGACGCTGATTGACGATGGATTTGACTTCTTGTTTTCATTCCACCCAAACGACTTCATTCGTATCACCCAAAAGAACAAAGCTCCGATATCGGGCTACTACGCCAGTTGTCACAGAGGAACCGGGAACCTGAATCTTTGGGCACATGATCGCAACCACAAGGTCGGGAAAGAAGGGCAAATAGAAGGCATTGGCGTCAAGACCGCAGTTGCACTGGAAAAATTCCACGTCGACGTCCTCGGCAACACCTACCCCGCGCCGCAGGAGCAGCGCCGTGGTCTGGCGTAGCGTGATGATCTCCCGTCCCGCGCGGTTGCGGCGGGAGCATTTTTCGCTGGCCATCGAGCAGGAGGACACCGCCTTTGTGCCCTTCGAAGACATCGCGGTGATCGTTCTCAACCATCGTGAGATCACCCTCACCCATCCGGTGCTGTCAGCCTGCGCCGAATATGGCATTGGGCTGTATGCCACCGGCAGCAATCACCAGCCGGCGGGCGTCTTCCTGCCCTTTCTCGCGCATTCGCGCACCACGCGCATGATGCGCAAGCAGCTCGGTGTCGCCAAGCCGACAGCCAAGCAGGCGTGGGCCAGCATCATCCGCCGCAAGATCGAGAATCAGGCCGCCTGCCTCAAGCTCTGTCAGAAGAAAGGCGTCGACCGGCTCGAATCCTATGCGCGCCGCGTGCGCTCGGGCGATCCTGACAACATGGAGGCGCAAGCCGCCGCCTTCTATTTCGCACAGCTTTTCGGGCCTGATTTTCACCGCGCGGAAGAGCGCTGGACCAACGCCGCACTCGACTATGGCTATGCCGTTCTGCGCGGCGCCATCGCGCGTGGACTGGTGGCGCATGGCCTGCACCCCACCGTCGGACTCTTCCACGACAGCGAGCAGAACGCGTTCAACCTCGCAGACGACCTGATCGAACCCTTTCGCCCTCTGGTCGATCTGCACGTCGTCAAGCACCACGCCCTGACGGAGGGCGATCTGATTCCGGCGGACAAGCAGGCGCTGGTGGCGCTGCTGAACGTGGACGTCTCCATGCCACAGGGCCGCATGTCGGTGCTCTCGGCGATCGAATACGCAGTGGAAAGCCTTGTGCGCGTCTTTGAAAACAATGCCGCACAGTTTGATCTGCCCGGCTTGATCGGCTTGCAGCCGCACAGGCTGGAGTATTGACGTGGGTGTCGACACGAGGCGATACATGCGCTTGCTCGTTTTTTTCGATCTGCCGATGGTCACCAAGGCTGAAAAGCGCGCGTATGTGCAGTTCCGCCGATTCCTTCTCAACGACGGCTACGACATGATCCAGTGGTCGGTGTATGGACGGATACTGAACGGCAACGACGCGGAAAAGAAACATCTGGCGCGACTGGCCGACAGCCTGCCACCGGCCGGGTCGATACGCTGCATGACTGTTACCGAAAAACAGTATGCCGGCATGCGTCTACTGGTCGGCTTGCCACTTTTTCAGGAAAAAAAGGTTCCAGCATCGCAAATGCTGCTCTTCTGAATTCAAAAACCAATAGAAAAATCCCCATCCAGCCAAGGCCGGATGGGGATCAAGCAGCAGCTATTGTAGCTATCCGGGGTGAGAGAGGGAGCTACAACAATTTCTGCGCGGCGTCCTGCGTCAGGTTCATTGTAGCTATCCGGGGTGAGAGAGGGAGCTACAACCCCCATTTCGATGACCATGGTTTGCGTCGTATTGTAGCTATCCGGGGTGAGAGAGGGAGCTACAACCTTGGCAGCTTCGCCAGCCTTGTCGGCCGGATTGTAGCTATCCGGGGTGAGAGAGGGAGCTACAACCTGCAAGTGCTAATGCCACGACGACCCCAAATTGTAGCTATCCGGGGTGAGAGAGGGAGCTACAACGGCCAGTCCTGCATGGGCAGCATCGTCCCGATTGTAGCTATCCGGGGTGAGAGAGGGAGCTACAACTGCAGCGTAATCGTTTGCTTGACCGGGTTGATTGTAGCTATCCGGGGTGAGAGAGGGAGCTACAACTTGCGTGGATGTGAACCAATGGCATTTTTCATTGTAGCTATCCGGGGTGAGAGAGGGAGCTACAACCTGTACCTGCAATTATGTTGGTTGGTTTTTATTGTAGCTATCCGGGGTGAGAGAGGGAGCTACAACGCCATACGTTCGATTGCTTCACGGCTTAGAATTGTAGCTATCCGGGGTGAGAGAGGGAGCTACAACCCGTTTGGTGTCAGCTAGCCTATTAGCATCATTGTAGCTATCCGGGGTGAGAGAGGGAGCTACAACACTGGGAAAATTGGTGTTGCGAGTCTTGCGATTGTAGCTATCCGGGGTGAGAGAGGGAGCTACAACCTCGTTGCGGGCGAATGCGCGAACGGCATGCGCACCCGCCCGCAATGAGGTTCTTGCTTCGCAAGGTCTGCAATGAAATGTCGATTTCCCCGCCGATGGACTTTAGGTTCTCTTTGGCACGATAGTCGCTTCTTGCGGGATGCCTCCGCTCAACGTAACTCCTCCTTCTTCCGAAAAACTCGGCGTTAGTGAAGCGACTGCGCTACAGGGCGGTCGAGCAAAAAACGCTCTCCTCGCCGTAGCGGATGGCGACACGGCAATTTTGAAGGACGTCAGGCACGCTACAGCCCGAGCGTGATGCGCGCGCCTTCGAAGCGCGCCTCAATGCGCGGGAAATGTTCCGCGAACTGAGTCCAGTCGATACCCAATCGGGCGCAGGACAGATCCGACAAATCCGGCACATGGGTCTTGTCAAAGCCACCCAGATCGAGCGCATGACTCAGTACCTCGGCCACATGTATGGCATCCGCCAGTTCGCTTTGCGGTTCGCTCTCACCAGACACGTGATGGCAGGCGATGGCCTCCACCACTTCATCTGGCAGTTTCCACAGCCGGGCCAGTTCGCCGCCGACCTGGGCATGATCGATCCCCAAATAGCCGCGTTCGGCGAATACGATATCGATATCTCGTTCGGCTCTGCGGCGCAGCACCTGGGCGTAGGCCTGAGGGTCGACGGTGAATAGCAGAAGCTGGCCCACGTCATGCAACAGGCCGGCGGTATAGGCGGTTTCGACATTAAGCCCGGCAAACTGTGCAACCTCTTGCGCGCAAACTGCGACACCAACGCTGTGCAGCCAGAGTCGCTGGGCATCAAAGGGCGGCGCGGCTTTGAAGCGATCAATGATGGCCGTGGCAAGCGTGATGTTGCGTACTCGACTGACTCCCAGCAACAAAACGGCTTGTCGCACCGAACTTACCCGCCCACCCGCGCCCAGGGCGCCGGCATTGGCAGCCGCCAGAATGTGTGCCACCACCGCCGGATCGCTGTTGATGTGAGCGCTGAGCTCCTCGGCGTTGGCGTGGTCGTCATTCAGCATGTCGAGAATTTGCACTACCATCTCCGGCAGGGCAGGTAATGCGTCTGCCCGTTCCAGAACCTGATCGAGTGTCATAAAGCTGTTCATGCTGCTGCCTGCCGACGGTAGTTTTCAATCGTCGCAGCCAGAGCCTGACGTTCGGTACCACCATCGCCTCGAAACAAATAGGCGACTCGCGCTGCGGCGGTTTCCACATCACGTTTGATTTGCTCGACGTCGCGGGTTTCTTCCTGCAACACGTGCACGCAATCGATGCCACGCTGAATCAGCAGGCGAAGCTGATCGACGTCCACCTCGGCGCCGGCATGCAGCAACACGGCCCCATCGGCGCGTCGAACAGACTGCGCCAGCCGAGCGCCGGGACCAATAGCCAGGGTTGATACACACACCACACGATCAGTCACTTGCTTCTCCCAATACTATTTACGTTCAGTTTACCCGAGCCATTGCTACCCCTTCACAGGCTCGTGTTTCGGCAGTTGCGAAAAGTAGATAGCAATGATTCACGGCAAGGCCTCGACTTTCAGCAAAAGTCGGCGCTGGCGAGACGCAGACCCGGCACGGTAACTGGTTATCTCGCCCGAATTACTACTCTGCTCGCGCACCAAGCCACCCAGTTCAAGCCACTCGCCCAGTCGTCCGCTTACCGTGGTGTGCAATCGCTGCACGTTCACCGATCCTGGCAGCGGACCGGGAGTGTCGTCGCGCGGACTGATTTCGATTGTGACCCGATCGCCGTTGAGCCTCGGTACGGCAACAAAACCGGTACCCAGATCGCGCTGGATGAACTGCTCCGAAATCACGGCGCCGCTTGGCGTCAGCACCATCTGGCGCATGGGCACGAGAAAGCTTTGGCCGACCATGATCGCCGCCCGCCCGCCGTCAATCGTCTGCACTTGCTGCTGCGTATCGCGCCGGCTGCTGCGGTCGGACTGATAGAGATGCCCCCGGCCGCTGATCACCGGCGCGCCGCCACCAATTTCAACACGCCCGGACACGCCGGCGCCGCGCCCCTCGTCGCTGCTGCTACCGTCCTGGCGTACGCTGATCATCAGACGGCGTACGGGTGTATCCAGCGTATTCAGCAGGGCTCTGATTTCTGCCTTGTTGCGACTGGAGGCACGCAGAAAAATCGTATCGTTCATGCCGGAAAGCGCCCCGCCCGGTTCGAGAAAAGGCATCAGTTGCGGCAATACGGCATCGGCATTGCGGTGCTTGAGGTGAATGATCTCCAGCGTCTGGCCCCAGGCCAGCGAACATCCCAGCAGCAGCACCCATAGAAGTCGTTTCATGCTTGCCCCTCCAGTGTCTATACTGCCGCTTTTCTTCGTCCGACGAAAGCGCGTATATGAAAATCGAAACCATCGCCGTGCATGGCGGCTACAGTCCCGACCCGACTACCAAGGCTGTCGCGGTACCAATCTACCAGACCACGTCCTACGCCTTCGATGACACCCAGCATGGGGCGGACCTGTTTGACCTCAAGGTGGCTGGCAATATCTACACCCGCATCATGAACCCGACCACCGATGTGCTGGAAAAGCGCATGGCGGAACTGGAAGGCGGCGTCGCCGGCCTGGGCCTGGCCTCGGGCATGGCGGCCATTACCTACGCGATCCAGACCATCGCCGAAGCGGGCGACAACATCGTCTCGGTCGGCACGCTCTACGGCGGCACCTACAACCTATTTGCTCACACCCTGCCGCAATACGGCATCGAGGTGCGTTTTGCCGATTACCATAACCCCGAGAGTTTCAAGCCGCTGATCGACGGCAAGACCAAGGCACTATTTTGCGAGTCGATCGGCAATCCGCTGGGCAACGTGGTGGACCTCGCCGCGCTGGCCAAAGTGGCACATGATGCAGGCGTACCGCTAATCGTGGACAACACGGTGCCCACGCCCTACCTGTGCCGCCCCTTCGAGCATGGCGCAGACATTGTTGTGCATGCCCTGACCAAATATCTGGGCGGCCACGGCAACAGTATCGGCGGCGTGATTGTCGATTCCGGCAAGTTCCCCTGGGCCGAGCACAAGGCGCGCTTCAAACGCCTCAATGAGCCGGACGTGTCCTACCATGGTGTGGTCTACACCGAGGCGCTGGGCCCGGCGGCCTACATCGGCCGCGCACGAGTCGTGCCGCTGCGCAACATGGGCGCAGCGATCTCGCCCTTCAATTCCTTCCTCATCCTGCAAGGCATCGAAACCCTGGCGCTGCGCATGGATCGCATCTGCGACAACACGCTCGCCGTGGCGAACTTCCTCAAGGGCCACGCCAAAGTCAATTGGGTCAATTACGCCGGTCTGCCCGACCATGCGGACCACTCACTGGTACAAAAATACATGGGTGGCCGCGCCTCGGGCATTCTTACCTTCGGCGTGCACGGCGGCGCCAAAGGCGGGGCGGCTTTTCAGGATGCACTGAAACTGGTGACACGCCTGGTGAATATCGGCGATGCCAAGAGCCTGGCCTGCCATCCGGCCAGCACCACGCATCGCCAGTTGGGTGCCGAGGAAATGAAGAAAGCCGGCGTGTCGGAAGACATGGTGCGCCTGTCGATCGGCATCGAACACATCGACGACATCAAGGCCGATCTGGAGCAGGCGCTGGCAGCGGTTTAAATTGTTTGGCCCGGGTTGGCAACTCCCGGGCCAAGACCGAGCGGGAGAGAAACGATATCTCCGGCACAAACCGCTCAGGCGGGCGTGCCGTTGTGTCCGAGGTAGTAGAAGACCAGATAGGCCAGCAACATCACCATGACCCACATCGCCATGTTGCCGGTGGGCCATGAGCGCAGCAGCAAGCCATGGGGTTGGCGATGGCGCCGAATGGCTTCGCCGAAGGCGACGGCTTTGGCTATCAGGCCTTCGCTCAGTCCTTCACGAGTGATGGCCAGTGCCTCACCAAAAGTGCGGACGATGCCGCGCCCCGCCACCCGATAAAACCAGTCGCTGTCAAGATTGACCGAGCGCAACTCGGGCGGGTAGATGCCGGTACGCATCAGGACGGAAAACGCCAGCGCCGAGAAAAACAGCAGCTGCAACTGCGCAACAATGTGCGAGGCGGTATACGGTTCGTAATTGGTAGCGTAGGGCAGCAACGCGTAAAGCTTTTCTGGAAAGACTCCAATACCGATGCACAGAGTGGCGGCAATGCCCATGGCCACCAGCATGTTGCGCGGCGCTTCCTGGCAACGGATGCCGGAATCATGCGAGAAGAAAGCAAAGTAGGGAATCTTGATTCCGGCATGGTGGAACACGCCGGCCGATGCGAACAGCAGCACCAGCCAGGTCACCAGCATGCCCTCACCCGCGGCGGCTGTCATGATCATCGACTTGGTGACGAAGCCGGAAAACAGCGGGAAGGCCGAGATCGACGCCGCACCTACGATACAGAAGCCTGTGGTCCAGGGCATGGACTTGTAGAGCCCACCCAGCTCACTACCCTTGATGGTGCCGGTGCGAAACAGTACCGCGCCCATAGACATGAACAGCAGGCCCTTGAAGATGATGTCGGCAAAGGCGTGAGCCACCGCGCCGTTGATCGCCAGTTCGCTGCCGATGCCGATGCCGACCACCATGAAACCTAGCTGGTTGTTCATGCTGTAGGCCAGTACCCGGCGCAGATCGTTTTCGATCACCGCGTAGAAAATCGGGAAGGCGGCCATCAGCGTGCCGATCCAGATCAATTCTTCCGTGCCGGGAAAGCCCCGCGCCAGGGCATAGATGCCGAGCTTGGTGGTGAAGGCGGAAAGAAACACTGTTCCGGTCGGTGTCGCCTCGGGATAGGCATCCATCAGCCAGTTGTGCAGCAACGGGAAGGCGGACTTGATGCCGAAGGCGATCAGGATCAGCGCACCGGCGGTTCCTGTTAGCCCGATCTGGCCGAATTCGAGCGAACCGGTGGCGCGCCAGTGCATCACGGCGCCGGCCAACAGGAACATTCCGGACAGCAACTGCGCGATCACGTAGCGCATGCCGGTGGCCGCCGACTGTTCGCTGCGCCGCGCCCAGACCAGCAGCACTGAGGAAACCGCCGTCAGTTCCCAGTAGATGAACAAGCTCATCAGGTCGCCAGCGAACACCGCGCCGATGGCGCTGCCGGCATAGACCAGCCCCGCTACGTGCTGCATGGTGTCCTCGACATGCAGGGCGTAAATAACGCTGAGCAGCACCGCCAGCAAAAAGATGTAACCGAATAGCAGGCTGAGCTTGTCGACGCGCATCAGCACCAGCGTCTGGCCAAGCAGCTCAATCTGCCCATGCAGACCCAGCGGTACGGTCAGCAGGTAGGCAAAGGCCAGCACCGGCAGGAGCAGCATGTAGGCGCTGCGCAGCTTGCCACGAAACAGCGGCACCAGCGCCGCGCCGAATATCAGGATCAGGGCGACGGGAAT
>JAIPCF010000043.1 GCA_021738385.1 Sulfuritalea sp.
TCCTACAAATCCTGAGCCTGACCATGTTTGAGAGAACTCCATTGGATCAGCTACTTGCTCGTATTCCACCTTCATCAGATCTACTGGAAAATCCCAACCAGTTGATCTTGTTCGATTAACGTTGGGACACTAATGATTTCAATTTTGAAATGATTTCTGTGCCGCTTGTCCGTAAAATGCGCACTGGTGTCTTGCTACAGTGAGCACCCAAACCTGAACCAACGAGGAGATGACGTCGGCAGGGTCGAGACGGGCGCCACAAGCGCCGCCAGTTGAAACTCTGAGACGCTGAAAGGATACCCGCCATGACACTTCCCAACGTTTCGCTGGACGACAAGTACACGCTTACCACCGGCCACGTCTATATGACCGGCATTCAGGCCCTCGTCCGCCTGTCCCTGATGCAGCGCCAACGCGACCAGGCCGCCGGTCTCAATACCGCCGGATTTGTCAGCGGTTATCGAGGTTCGCCTTTGGGCAGCGTCGATCAGGAATTCTGGAAAGCCCGGAAAATTCTTGAACCCCAGCACATCCGCTTTCAGGCCGGCCTTAATGAAGACCTCGCCGCGACAGCCATCTGGGGCACGCAACAACTCACCCAGGATCGCAATGCCAGTTATGACGGGGTCTTTTCCATCTGGTATGGCAAAGGCCCCGGTGTGGACCGCACCGGCGACGTGTTCCGCCATGCCAACGCAGCGGGCACCTCGAAATTCGGTGGCGTGCTGGCCATCGCCGGCGACGATCACGCGGCGAAATCTTCCACCCTGCCGCATCAGACCGAGCACATATTCAAGGCGATGATGATGCCGGTTCTGGCGCCCGCCGGCATCCAGGAATACCTCGAATACGGCCTGCATGGCTTTGCGCTGTCGCGCTACTCGGGTTGCTGGGTGGCGTTCAAGGCACTGACCGATACGGTGGAAACTTCGGCAACGGTGAACATCGACCCGTTTGCCGTGCAGCCCGTGATCCCCACCGACTTTACGATGCCGGCCGACGGCCTCAACCTGCGCTGGCCCGATCCGCCGCTGGTGCAGGAAGAACGACTGGTGCATCACAAGCTGTATGCCGCGCTGGCCTACTGCCGTGCCAACGGACTCAACAAGATGATCTTCGACAGCCCGGAAGCCAAGCTCGGCATCATTTCCAGCGGCAAGAGTTATCTCGATGTACGCCAGGCGCTCGATGACCTTGGCATTGACGAAACCGTGGCGGCCGAGATCGGCATCCGCCTCTACAAGGTGGGCATGGTGTGGCCGCTTGAAGCCGAAGGCGTGCGCAAATTTGCCGACGGCCTGGATGAGATTCTGGTGGTTGAGGAAAAGCGCCAGTTTCTTGAATACCAGCTCAAGGAAGAACTCTATAACTGGAACGAGAAAGTTCGTCCGCGCGTGATCGGCAAGTTCGACGAAAAAGGCGAATGGGCGATGCCGCACGGCGACTGGCTGCTGCCGGCGGCCGGCGAGCTGACGCCGGCCATGGTGGCGCGGGCCATTGCAGCCCGCGTCGGGCTTTTCTACACCTCGCTGAAAATCAAGGACCGGCTGGAGTTTCTGGTCGAGAAAGAAACCGCGCTGGCACGCCCGCGCCAATCGATCCAGCGTGTGCCGCACTATTGCTCGGGCTGCCCGCACAACACCTCGACCAAGGTGCCGGCTGGATCGCGCGCGATTGCCGGCATCGGCTGTCACTACATGGCGACCTGGCTGTCGCCCGAGACCACCCAGTTCTTCTGCCAGATGGGCGGCGAAGGCGTGCCCTGGATCGGCCAGGCGCCTTACACCAAGACCCCGCATGTGTTCACCAACCTGGGTGACGGCACCTATTTTCATTCGGGCATTCTCGCCATTCGCGCCGCCGTGGCCGCCAAGGTCAACATTACCTACAAACTGCTCTACAACGACGCCGTGGCGATGACCGGCGGCCAGCCGCACGACGGCACGCTGAACGTGCCGATCATCACGCGCCAGCTCGCGGCTGAAGGCGTTGACCGTATCGTGATTGTTACCGATCAACCCGAAAAATACGCAGGGGCAATCGGCCTCGCGCCAGGTGTTCCGGTGCGTCACCGCGACGAACTTGATCTGGTGCAGCGCGAGCTGCGCGAAGTGGCCGGAGTCTCGGCGCTGGTCTACGATCAAACCTGCGCAGCGGAAAAACGCCGCAGGCGCAAGCGCGGCAAATTTCCCGACCCGGCGGTACGCATCATGATCAATGATCTGGTCTGCGAGGGATGCGGCGATTGCAGCGAAAAGTCAAACTGCATGTCGGTGGTCTCGGTCGAAACCGAGTTCGGCAGAAAGCGCGCCATCGACCAGTCCTCGTGCAACAAGGACTATTCCTGCGTCAAGGGTTTTTGCCCGAGCTTTGTCACCATCGAAGGCGGCAAGCTGCGCAAGGGCAAGGCCGCCAGCACCACGCCCGATATTTTTGATGCGCTACCGGAGGCACAACTGCCGTCGACCGCAGAGCCCTGGGGCATTGTCGTCACCGGCGTCGGCGGTACGGGTGTGGTCACCATCGGCGCCCTGCTCGGCATGGCCGCTCACCTGGAAGGCAAAGGCATCTCGGTGCTCGACATGGCGGGCCTCGCGCAAAAGGGCGGCGCCGTCTGGTCGCATGTGCGGATTGCCGACCGTCAGGAGCAACTACACGCCGCACGTGTCGCGGCGGGCGAGGCCAATGCCGTGATCGGCTGCGATCTGGTGGTGTCGGCCAGTGACGAATCGCTGGCCAAGATGCGCAACGGTTTCACCCGCGCCATCATCAACAGCGACCAGACCATGACCAGCGAGTTTGTGCGCGGCTTTGCCGCCCAGGCGCGCTCGGGCGATGTCATGCGGGATCGCGATCCACAGTTTCCCCTCGCCGAAATGGAGCAGCAAATTGCCGAAGCAGTCGGCACCGGGAACATCGAACTGCTGGACGCCTCAAAGCTGGCCACCGCACTGCTCGGCGATTCGATTGCGACCAATCTGTTCATGCTGGGTTATGCCTGGCAAAAAGGGCTGGTGCCGCTGACGCGTGAGGCAATTTTCAAGGCCATCGAAATCAACGGCACGGCCGTGCCGCAAAATATTGTCGCCTTCCAGTGGGGCCGACGCGCCGCCATCGACCCGCAGGCGGTGGCAGCAGCGGCCAAGCCACCGCACGGCACGCCGGAGCATCACCGTCTGTCGACCACGCTTGACGAAATCGTCAACCGCCGCAGCGAACAACTGCGTGCCTATCAGGACGCCGCCTACGCCGAGCGCTATCGGGTGCTTGTCGAGCGCGTGCGCCAGACCGAATCGAAGCTCGCGCCGGGCATCAGCCTGCTGACCGAGGCCGTGGCGCGCAACTACTTCAAGCTGCTGGCCTACAAAGATGAGTATGAAGTCGCGCGGCTATATACCGACAGCGATTTTCTGCAGCGCGTGGCCGACACCTTCGAAGGCGACTATCAACTGGTATTCAATCTGGCGCCACCTTTGCTGTCCAGAAACGATCCTGCCACCGGGCAGCCGCAAAAGCGCCGCTTTGGCCCCTGGATGCTGAAAGCCATGGGACTGCTGGCGCGCTGCAAGAGTCTGCGTGGCGGCGCGCTCGATCCCTTCAAGGGCAGCGCCGACCGCAAGCTCGACCGCCGTCTGCTTGCCGACTACGAAAAGCTTGTCGAGGAAATCCTGGCTGGCCTGGAAGCCGGCAACCATATCACTGCCATCGAGCTTGCTTCGCTGCCCGAGCAGATTCGCGGCTACGGTCACATTCGCGAACGCTATGCCGGACATGCTGCACAACGCCAAATCGAACTGTTGGCGGCATTCCAGCGCAAGGAATCCCTGACGCCAGCGGCCGGCATTGCACGCAAGACCATCGCGGTACTCGCCGGCTGAGCCGTTTTCATTTCAATCCGCAACACCCGCTGCCCAAGGGCTGATCTTCGCCACAAGCGAAGAAATGCCTTTGGCCAGTACCTTTCGACCAGACAGGAGAAACACATGGCGGTATTTTCAGCGCAGGACTTTGCCGATCACGAGCAAGTCGTATTTTGCAGCGACGATAAAAGCGGGCTCAAGGCGATAATCGCGGTACACAATTCCAATCTCGGTCCCGCACTGGGCGGCTGCCGCATGTGGCCTTATGCCAGTGAAGAAGAGGCGGTACGCGACGTGCTGCGTCTGTCGCGCGGCATGACCTACAAGTCGGCCATGGCGAATCTCAAACTCGGCGGTGGCAAATCGGTGGTGATCGGCAATCCGCGCTCCGACAAGACACCCGCTTTGCTCGAAGCGCTGGCGCGAGCCATTGACAAGCTCAACGGTCGCTACATTGCAGCTGAAGACTCGGGCACCAGCGTTGCCGACATCAAGTACATGAGCCAATTCACCCAACATGTAGGCGGCACTACCGACAAGCCTTCCGACACCGGCATGCGCAGCGGCGATCCCTCGCCGGCCACGGCCTACGGCACCTTCGTCGGCATCAAGGCTGCCGTCAAGGAAAGACTGGGGCACGATCAGCTCAATGGCCTCAAGGTAGCGATACAGGGCATGGGTAACGTCGGCGCCGATCTTGCCCGCCAGTTGCATGCTGCCGGCGCCAGGCTATGGGTTGCCGATATTCACCCGGAACAAACACACCGCACCGCCGAGGAGTATGGCGCCACGGTGGTTCCCACGGAAAATATATTTGCCCTCGATGTCGATGTCTTCGCGCCCTGCGCGATGGGTGCCGTTCTTAATGACGAAACCATTCCGCGACTCAAGGCTCGGGTAGTGGCCGGCGCCGCCAACAATCAGTTGGCCGAATCACGTCACGGCGCGGAACTCGCCCGGCGCGAAATTCTGTATACCCCGGACTACGTGATCAATGCCGGCGGCATCATCGACATCTATCACGAGCGTATCGGCTTCGATCGTGTGGCCTTGATCAAGCACATCGATGGCATCTACGACAACCTGATGGAAATTTTCGCCCGGGCTCGCGCGGAAAAGAAGCCCACCGGCGAAGTCGCCGACACCATCGCCGAGGAGCGCTTTCGGCGCTGATCACACCGCATTGAACAATGCTAGGCGGTGGCCTTTTGCGGCGTCGCCGTGTTTCGGTCGCAATGATCGGCAATGGCTGCCGCCAGCCTTGGCAGCAAGGCATCGGGCAAGTCGTGGCCCATACCGTCTATCACCAGCAGCGCAGCGCCGGGAATGTTCTGCGCCGTGTCGCGGCCCGCGGCGACGGGTACCAGCGGATCGTCGGCCCCATGTATCACCAGAGTCGACGCACTGATGGTGCGCAACAGTTTGCGGCGGTCGCCCGACGCAATGATCGCCAGCAACTGGCGCGCGACACCCGCCGGGTCGTAGGACCGCCGCACGCTTTTACCCAGGCGCTCGCGAAGTTCAATCGTGCTCGACGGATAGGCGGGACTGCCGATTACTCCGAACATTTCCACCAGATGATCGATGACCGACTCGGGATTCTTTGGATCGGCTGGTCGACTCATGAGTACTTTGCGCGCCGGTTTGCTGGGCCGCGACACGCGGCGGTTGCCGGAGGAGGACATGATCGAGGTCAAGCTCAGTACACGCTGCGGGAAGCGCGCCGCCAACACCTGTGCAATCATGCCGCCCATTGAAACGCCGACAATGTGTGCCTGCGCAATGTCCAGCTTGTCCATCAATCCAACGGTGTCGCCCGCCATGTCATCCAGCGTATAGGGCGTGCGCACCGGCAGGCCCAAGGCTGATGCTGCCATTGCCAGCATCAGGTTGGCGCGCTTCTTTCCTGGCGACCGTCCGGACAAACCGCAATCCCGATTGTCGAAACGGACAACGCGGTAGCCACGGGCCACCAACTCATGACAAAAATTGTCGGGCCAACCCGTCAACTGCATGCCCAGCCCCATGATCAGGATGATCGCGGGATGCGCCGGATCACCGAGCGACTCAAACTCGATATGCAGCATGCCGGCAGAACCTTTAGCAGTATCAGCCATATCTCAAGCCGCCGCCGTCTTGCGTGCGGCCGGTCTGCGTCGCTTGGCAGCCGTACCGCCAGCGCCGACTTTTCGGACGGCGGCGGCCTTCGGCAGGGTCGCCCGGGGTCGGCGACGCGGCGCCGGCCGCACCAGCGCCAGATATTCCTGAAAACTGTCGCGCAGGCACTGGGCGAAAACCTCTGGATCAGGCAACTGCTCGTAACACGCCGTGACGGAAATCACAATCATGTCGGCATAACTGGTTACCGAAAAAACCAGCCCCATGCCATCGGCAATCGGCATGATGGCCGACAGGTAGGTCAATCGAGCACCCTGCAGATACAAAGGAACCCGCGGTCCCGGTACATTGGTGATGGCGCAGTTGGCCAATGGTACCCAGTCGCCGAGCAGGGTCGAGGCCGAACGCAACATCTTGCTGGTTATGGCAATGGCTGCCGACGGCGCATGTTGCGCCAGATCGGACAGTTCGTGCGCGCCGACGGCTTGCGCCATGACCGTCGAGGACGAACTGGTCGCCTGAATGTCGGCGAGTCGCTGCACCGGATCGAGCACATCCGTGCCCAGGTCCACTCGCACCCAGGAAAAACTGGCCGCTTCGTCGGGCATCCCTTCGCTGCGTATGGCTATCGGTGCGGCAGCCATCAGGCTGTCCTCGGGCAGTTCTCCCTGATTGTCGAGATAACGACGCAATGCACCCGCGCAGACAGCCAGCACCACGTCATTCACCGTTGCCCCGTGCACCAGCGTACGGATGGCCTTGAAGTCGTCAAGCGCAAAGCGTCGCGTCTCGAACACGCGATGCGGAGATACCTCGCTGTTGAACCGCGTCATGGGAAACTCGTGTGGTTGCCCCATGAATTCCCCGACAAAGGTTTCCACGGCCGATTTGAGCGTCGCCCAGTTGTGGGTGAGCGGTTTGGCGATTCGCAGCGGATAGCTTGCCGCACTTATCCCGGCGCGAAGCAGGAGATGCAGATCGCCGGGCGCGGATTCGGGAAACCAGGGCGCGGATGGCTCTGGAGATCCCGATGCCGGCGAAATGTCGTGCAGCAGCGTCGTAATCTGATTGTCATGCGCGACATCAATCGCGGCGTGATGAATCTTCAGCAGCACTGCGAAACTTCCCACCGGAAGATCGAGAAAGCTGTCCAGCCCCTCGATGACATACATCTCCCACAAAGGACGGTTCAAATCGAGCGGCCGGGCATGAATGCGCGAGGCCTGAATGCAGAACTGCCTCCAGTCACCGGGTTTTGGTAGCGCGATATGGCGCACGTGGTATTCGATATCGAAGTTCTCGTCCTCGATCCAGTAGGGGTAATCGAGATCCAGCGGTACCCGCAAGATTTTCTCGCGGAAAATCGGCAGACGACCGAGTCGGCTTTCTATATGCGCCAGAATCTGCTTGAAGCGGACCATGCCACCGGGTGCCGTGGATTGATCGTAGATGTGCAGCAAGGTGACATTCGAATTGGCGTGAGCCCGGTCCGAATAGATGTAGGCTGCATCATGCTCGCTGAGTTGTCGCATACGGGTCTTTCGAATGGATATTCAGTTGGCTGAAGACTGTGCCTCGTCTTGAATCGAAGCCGTCGATGGATTCCAGATGCGTGCGAGCAGTCCTTTTGGCTGGAACGGCTGCCAATTGTCCTCCGGCTGCGCCAGGCGGTCTGCGACTATGGCCAGCACGATGCCATTGAAGCCCAGTCCGATATGACTGCCCGGTACCTGAATGTTTTCGTGCAGGGCCGGGTCGCCGTCGATGGTGGCTTCCTGCGGCGGCACCACCCCATCACCCAGCGAAAACAGGCAGCTGGTCGGAATGGCCAGCCGGCGCCGTTCGCGCAGTGCCTTGGCGCGCGGCTGCATGACATGCGCCGAGGAACCGAGGCGATGGGAGACCAGGCGATACAGCGCCTTGACCGCCGGTGGCGATTGACTGCCCGAGGCATCCACACTGACCGGACTGCCCAGCGTGATGATAGAGCGTACGCATTCGAGCGTGCTTTCAGCGCCATACATGGAAAACACCCCCCCCAGACTCCAGCCGACCAGACTGACCTTGCGCCCGGTGACATGATGCAGATGGCGGATCTTTTGCGGCAAGGCGCTGGCATGTTTGCTGCGAAAACCGACATTTCGCCCCATGCCCCAGGTGTGCACTTCGTAGCCTTTGCTCTGCAGGAACATCTTGAGCACGATCAGCGACTTTTCGTCGGCCAGAAAGCCCGGCAGCAGCAATACCGGATGTCCGTCGCCACTTGGCGCCTGGAGCAGCAGCGGCAGCGAGGCCGGCAGCAAGGCCATTTCAATCAGGGCGCGCGGCTCAAGAATCGAATTCAGTGCGTGTGGCTTGCCAACGTGACTGTGGCGGACAACGGCAGGACGATGAGGCATGCGACGCTCCGTTTAATTGATTGCTTGATTCGCCGCAAGCTTACCCCTGCTTGCGCTATTAGTTTTGGTTGCAGCGCCCAAAACCGGCTTGGCTTTTTTCACTTTCGTTGAGCCAACCCCAATGTTCGACTCGGTGGACTTCCGCAGTGGCGCTTTCTGTACAGGCCTTTTCGCCGCAGCTGGTTTTGCAGTGGGTTTCGCCGCCTTTTTTGTCGGCCGGGGTGGTTTTTTGATCGCCGGTTTCGGCAAGTCACGCGCCCCCTTGAGTGCCCGACGCTTCATTTCTTCATAGGCGTCGAGAAAGTCGTCCGCCAATTGGCGTACATCGGGAACCGCGCAGCGCGCGACCACAAAGCCAAGGCCCAAATTTCCAGCGTAGCTCATTAAAGTGATGTTGAGTCCGACGCCATGCTCGACAATGGACAGCGGCCAATAGCCGCTCATGCGAAAGCCGCCGACATACAGCGGTACAGGCGGTCCCGGGACGTTGGATACCAGCACGTTGGCCAGTATTGGCAGCGTATTGACCACCCGGCTGCGGCCGTAGAGAGACGCCAGCGCACCCAGTATCCAGGGCACACCAATCAATGGAAAATCGGTCGGTATGACAGATCGGGCCTGCCGCGCAACGGACTTGGTGGCGCCCGCCGAATCGCGTATCGCCTTGAGACGCTTCAACGGATCGGCGACGTGTGTCGCCAGGCTGACCAGACTCAGCGTAGCCTGGGTGCGAAAATCCTTGTTGCCTTCGTCGCGCAAGGAAATCGGCATCGAAGCGATCAGCGATTTGCGCGGGATCGACGCATTTCGTTTCAGGTAGCGGCGCAAGGCGCCACTGCACAGCGCCAGCACTACATCATTCACCGTCGCGTCATTGGCGGTGGCAATGGCTTTGAGCTCGGCGCGCGGCACCGTCGCCGTGGCAAAACCGCGCGCCGGGGTGATGGGCACATTGAGCACGGTGCGCGGCCCAAACGCGACGCTGCGACGCAACTCGCCCAAATCGGGTGCATCCTCCGCAGCGAATCGCCGCACCCCGAGCGCCTTGGCACCGGAGCTTCGCACGATGCCGGCCAGAGTCCGCACCACACCCGGCAGTTCGCGCACCAGCTTGATGTATTGCGCGGCATCGTGACGAAACGCAGTGGCAGCCACAGCCAGTGTTCCCGGTGCCCGATTCGTAGCTGCCACAGCTTTTCCCGCGGCAATACCTCTTGCACGCTTTTTAACAGGCCCGACATCGGCAGACGTATCGAACAAGGCGCCGGCCAGCGCCACCCCGGCCTGGCCATCAAGCATGGCGTGGTGAATCTTGAAGTAATAGGCCTTCTCGCCGCTGGCCAGACCCTCCAGTACATACAGCATCCAAAGCGGGCGCGAACGGTCGAGCAACTCAGCGTGAAGATCCGCCACCACCGCCTCGAGCTGTGCCCACGTACCCGGCTTGGGCAAACGTATCTTTTGAATGTGATGATCAAGATCGATGCCGTCCTGAATCCAGACAGGGTTCGCCAGATGCAGGGGCAAACTCGCCAGACGACGACTGAGCACCGGCACCATGCGGCTGGCCATCATGTGGCGCAAGGCGGCAAAGAAATCAGTCTTGACTCCGGCAGGCGTTTCGAAAAGATGGAGCGAACCGACATGCATCGGC
Source organism: Sulfuritalea sp. (assembly GCA_021738385.1). GTDB lineage: Bacteria > Pseudomonadota > Gammaproteobacteria > Burkholderiales > Rhodocyclaceae > Sulfuritalea. Next base: position 10,032 of record JAIPCF010000043.1, read on the forward strand.
GTCGCCTCGGTTTCCAGATTGAGGAAAGCGCCATCGACACCGCTGAGGGTTTCCATCCCGGAATTCTTGGGTTTTACCTTGCTCATGCACTCCCCCGAATGAACATTCAATGCCGCATCCAATGCCGCTTGAGAACCATTTTCGACCAGCTCATACTCGCCGGTACAATTTTATTCTACTAGTCAGTATAATCCGTTTCGTCCGCATCGCGCCCGACCAACACGGAGAACTTTCCAATGTCAGTTATCGACAGCATCGATCGAGTCGCCACACCCGCTGCCAACAGGGCGCCTGAGACCGCAGTCTGCATCGCAAAACGTGAGCGCATCCTGACAGTAGCCGAAGACCTGTTCTACCGCTACGGCTTTCCCGGTACGACCATGGACAGGATCTGCGCGGAACTGGGCGTCACCAAACCCTACGTCTATTACTATTTCCGCGACAAGCACGAAATCGTTGAAACCCTGGCCTGGCGCGCCTCGCTGGCGTGCCTGACCACCATGAAGTTCCCGGCTGACGACACTCGCCCGGCGCACCTCAAGCTGGCCGAAGGACTGCAACGCTGGGTCGCCGCCTGCGTTACACATTTTCGCGCCAGCGCGCTGGCATTTCGGGTCACTGCATCGCTGCGTCCCGAGTTTCGTGCAGAGCTGCGCAGCCTGGCCCACGATTTCTACGCCGATCTCGGCGCGCTGATGGATGAGAGCAAGGAGCAAGGCAAGCTCTCCTTCGAGGACACCACCGTCACGGCAATGGCGATGGGTGGCGTGGTGGGCTTCATGTACACCTGGTACCAACCCGAGGGTCGCCTGTCACCCGACGAGCTTGTCAGCCGACTCACTACAACGCTGTTCAAAATGATCGGCTTGCGCGCCACTCCAGCCCGTGCGCGGACGACGACCAAAAAACCCAACAAAGCACACGGTTAGAACTTCCCGACGCCATACCCGCAGCACCACCCACAGAGGATCCCAATATGAATAATTTCAGTGAACGTACCGCAGTGATCACCGGTGCCGCCAGCGGCATCGGCCTTGAACTGGCAAGGCGCGCCGCCAGGGAAGGCATGAATCTGGTACTCGCCGATATCGAAAACGCTCGACTCGAAGCAGCCGCCGCCGAGCTGAACCTGCCCGCCGAACGCGTCCTGCTGAGGAAAACCGATGTCAGTCAGGAAAGCGAGATTGCCGCTCTGGCCGATGCCGCCTTTGCCCGCTTCGGCAACGTGCACCTGTTATGCAACAACGCCGGCGTCGGTCTGACGCGAGTCACCTGGGAACACAGTACAGCCGACTGGCAATGGGTGCTGGGCGTCAATCTGTGGAGCGTGATTCACGGCATCCAGCACTTTTTGCCGAAGATGCTCGAACAGGGCGATGAAGGTCACATCGTCAGCACCTCATCCGTTGCCGGGCTGCTGTCTACTCCCGGCATGGCCGCCTACAACGTCAGCAAGCATGGCGTGGTGACGCTTTCCGAAACGCTTTACGGCGAACTGCTCGCAGCGAAAGCGAAAGTCGGCGTTTCGGTGCTGTGTCCGGCCTGGGTGCCGACCGGCATTCATCAGTCCTCGCGCAACCGGCAGGAACGCTTCGGCGACGCGGCGCCCGCCGCCGGCCTTTCCGCCGCCTATGAAGAACGCATGGGACAGGCAGTGAAAAGAGGCCTCCTGACCGCGACCGACATGGCGAACGAGGTATTCAGCGCCGTCAGCGAAGGCCGCTTCTACGTCATTCCCCACCGCAAGATCAACAATGCCATACAGTTGCGCACGGACGACATCATGAATTTGCGCAATCCGACGCAACTGCCCTGAGACACGACAACAACAACACGAAGGAACCCCCGACATGAAAGCCCTGATCTGCGAAGCCTACGGTCCGATCGATACCCTCGTCGTGACGGACATACTCTCACCTCAACCCGGACCCCGCCAGGTCCTGATCGAAGTCCGCGCCGCCGCGGTCAATTTTCCCGACGCGCTGATGGTGCAGGGCCTGTACCAGGTCAAGCCGCCGCTGCCGTTTACGCCGGGCGCCGAAGTCGCCGGCATTGTCAAAGCCGTTGGCGACGAAGTGAAACATTTCAAGGCAGGCGACCGCGTCATCGCGCTGGTCAGCACAGGCGGCTTCGCTCAGGAATGTCTGGCCGAAATGACGCGCGTGATGCCGCTGCCGCCCGACATGGATTTCGAAACCGGTGCAGCGTTGGTGCTGACCTATGCCACCTCGCTGCATGCGCTCAAGGATTGCGGCCACCTGCAACCCGGCGAAACACTGGTGGTGCTTGGCGCCGCAGGCGGCGTCGGCATCTCGGCCATCGAGATCGGCAAGGCCATGGGCGCGCGGGTGATTGCTGCCGCCTCGACGGATGACAAACTCGAGCTGTGCCGAAAAGTCGGCGCTGACGAGACGGTGAATTATTCGACGGAGAACCTCAAGGACCGCATCACCGAACTGACCGGAGGCAAGGGTGCCGATGTCATCTATGACCCGGTCGGCGGGCCCTACACCGAACCGGCGTTGCGCGCATTGGCCTGGCGCGGACGGCTGCTGGTGATCGGTTTTGCCGCCGGCGAGATTCCCAGAATCCCGCTGAATCTGGTACTGCTCAAGGAACGCTCGATCGTCGGCGTGTACTGGGGCGACTCGACCAAGCACGATCCGGGCGGCCACATCGCCAATCTTCAGCAGCTCAACGCCTGGTTCGCTGCCGGCGTGATTCGTCCGGTGGTCAGCGAAACCTTTCCGCTGGCTGCAGCGCAGGAGGCGATTGCCAAAATCGCCAATCGCCAGGTCAAGGGCAAGATCGTCGTCCTGCCGAACGACTGAGAAAGCCCCGCACTGGATTCCGGCTTCGCCGCCCCGCGCAGCGGAATCCAAGGCATGCAGAGCCGCCGGAATGCCAGGCTGAAATTTTTGGCCCATCGGCCGAAAACTCGCCCCTCTACCCCCCGGCACCGCCGGATTCTGATCATCATCTTCAAGGAACATCATGGAACCACGCACTCAGTTTTACATCGACGGCAAATGGATCGCACCTGCAGGTCGCGGCAACATCGAGGTTTTCTCGCCAGCCGACGGCAGCCTGCTGACCACCATCCCGCAGGGAACTCCGGTCGACGCCGATACGGCGGTGATGGCGGCACGGCGCGCCTTTGACGGATGGAGTGTCACGCCGGTTGCCGAACGCGCGGTATTCCTGAAGAAAATCCAGGACAGCCTCAAGGCCCGCGGCGATGAAATCGCCGAGACCATCACGCGGGAAATGGGCATGCCGCTCAAAATGTCAAAATTGATTCAAGTCGGTTCGCCAACCGCCAGCTTCGGCATGTACTCGCGGATGCTGGCGACATTTCCCTTCGAGGAACAAATCGGCAACTCCAAGATCGTGCGCGAGGCGGTCGGCGTCGTCGCCGCCATCACGCCGTGGAACTACCCGCTGCACCAGATCGCCGCCAAGGTCGCTGCGGCGCTGGCCGCCGGCTGCACGGTGATCCTCAAGCCGTCGGAGATCGCGCCGCTGAACGCCTTCCTGCTGGCAGAGATCATCCATGATGCGGGCCTGCCGGCTGGGGTGTTCAACCTGGTCACAGGTTACGGCCCGGTAGTCGGCGAAGCGCTGGTCACGCATCCGGAAGTCGACATGGTCTCATTCACCGGTTCCACCCGTGCCGGCACCCGCGTTTCCGAACTGGCATCGGCAACGGTCAAGCGCGTTGCCCTCGAACTCGGCGGCAAGTCGGCAGCAATCATTCTCGACGACGCCGACTTCACCGTTGCGGTGAAAGGCGTGGTCGGCAACTGCTATCTGAACTCCGGCCAGACCTGCACCGCACACACCCGCATGCTGGTGCCCGAATCACGCTATGCCGAAGCCGCCAAACTCGCTGCCGACGCCGCTCAAAGCTGGCGCACCGGAGATCCGATGACCGAGGGCATCCGTCTCGGACCGCTCGCTTCGAAGATGCAGCAGGATCGCGTTCGCGACTACATTCGCAAAGGCATTGCGGAAGGGGCGGAACTGCTGACCGGTGGCGCCGAACTACCGGAAGGCGTCAATCCGAACGGCTACTATGTCGCGCCGACCGTCTTCGGCAAAGTCAAGCCGGAGGCCACCATCGCCCGGGAGGAAATCTTCGGGCCGGTGCTTTCGATCATCACCTATACGGATGAAGACGATGCCGTTCACATCGCCAACTACTCCATCTATGGCCTGGCCGGCGGTGTCTGGTCAGCCACGGACGAACATGCCGAAAAAGTGGCCCGTCGCCTGCGCACCGGCCAGGTCGAAATCAACGGCGGCCCGTTCAACCTTTACGCGCCGTTCGGTGGCTACAAGCAATCAGGCAACGGCCGCGAGCTCGGCAAATATGGCCTGGAGGATTTTCTTGAATACAAGTCCATGCAGTTCCGGCCGGAGCCGAAAGCGTAAGCCGGCCGGCGCATCGGCTACCGCCGCCAAACAATGAGGGCGCTTCGAGATGTTTCTGCCGCTGGGCTACAGGGAGGGGATGGGTGCTTGTCGGCCATTGAAGGCGGTCAGGGTTTTCCAGTCGATTTCAGCTTCGTACCCATACCGTCCTTGGGTTTGCTCCGAAGCGATTATTCAAGCAGAAACTCAACAGCGCGCGTCAGCGCGTACGCTGCGGCGCCTTGTTGCCCGCGATCCGCTTTAACTCGCCTTCATGCGCTTCATACTCACCCAGATGCGACCGCATCAGGCTTTTCCAGAGTTTTCCATGGTTGGGAACAGAGAAGTGGAGCAGCTCATGGACTATCACGTAGTCCCACAGCTCGGATTTAAGGGCGGGCAGTTCATCGCTGAAATTCAAATGGCCCGCGGTAGAACACGATGCCCATTTGTTACGCATTGGACGGACACCCAGCCAGACGATCTTCACCTCCAGCTTGTCGGCCCATTGGCGTACGCGCTGTTTGAAAGCGTCTTTGTAATTGATCGCTTTCATTGCGCTAGATCCGATCCGCCTTCTCCAGCAGGGTGAACAACTGGTTGCAGACTATATCAACGTAGGCGTCGTTAGACTGCTTCTGCCGACAAGCCACCGTATCACCGGCGCCAGCGCTTTGCGTCCCTTCGGGAAGTTTTTCGTGCCGTATCACCAGCGCCAGCGCTTTGCGTCCCTTCGGGAAGTTTTTCGTGCCGTATCACCAGCGCCAGCGCTTTGCGTCCCTTCGGGAAGTTTTTCGTGCCGTATCACCAGCGCCGAGTTTTTCGTGCCCGAGGCTATGCCTCGGGCACGGCGACTACAGACAGTCGCCTCGCGCTTCGTCGCGCAAACCAATCCGAACCCGATCCCTTATCGGGCCGTCCGCAAAGGCCGACCAGCCGGCAGCAGTGTCGCTACTATTGGTTTCGGCTATCCGAGGTGCTAAGGATGTCTAATCCTGCGCCTTCCGCAGCCTGCTTGCCTCGGTGCCTGGCAGAGCTCAGGCGCTCACCTAATCCTCAGGGTATCGGGAACGCCCGGCTATACGAGAATGCTACGTTGAGCGATCCGATTTGAGAAAATAACCCACGGGCAGCAGGCGGATGCCGAACCGGCTTTCGATCGTTCCCCAGATCCCTTTCGGGATCAGCAAAGCGAACACCAGCGCGGTTCCGCCCAGGCCGATCATGTACCAGACGCCGGTGGCGCCGAACGCGGTTTCCACCGCGAAGAACAATACCGCGCCAATGATCGGCCCCTCGAAGGTGCCGATGCCGCCGACCAGCACCATGAACAGCATGAAGGCTGACCATTGCACGCTGAAATAGGTCTTGGGCTGGAAGCTGATGGTGGTCGCCACCCAGAGCGCGCCGGCCACGGCGCAGCCTAAGGCTGAGAGCACAAACAGCGTGCGCTTGGCGCTGAGCACGCGAACGCCAACCGAAGCCGCTGCCTCTTCGTTGTCGCGAATCGACTGTGCCGCCGTTCCCAACCGCCCCCGCAGCAGCCAGAACACCCACCAGGCCAGACCCACCATGGCGAACAGCGCAGTCCAGTAGGTGTAGGCCCTGCGTACGTCAGGAGCATAGGCGTTCAAGGCGATCAAAGAGGTACCGGTCTCGCCCTGAATCAGCGGGTCGAGATTCACCAGCAGATGCGCCAGCGCGGCGAGCACCCACATGCCAACGGCAAATTCACTTTCCCTCAGACGCAGCATGACTACGGAAATCGGCAAGGAGAGCGCAGCCACCAGCGCAGCGGCGACAAACAGCGCCGGATATACGCTCATGCCGGCATCGGCCAGCCGGATGGCACCATAGGCGCCGAGACCGAAAAAGGCCTGGTGTCCGATGGAGACCAGCCCGCCGTAACCGGCCAGTGCGTTCCACATCAGCGCGAGGATGCCGTAGATGAACAGGGTGGTCAGTCGGTCGACGGCATTGGCGCTCAAAAACAGCGGCGCAAAGGCGAGCACCAGTTGGAACAGGACGACCAGGCTAATCGATGCGATCGAGAGCCGTGTCCAGCGCTGCACCGCCACCGTGTTGTTCATGCTCATTGGCTGCCTCCACGCAGTCGCCGCAGCCCGACAGCCAGCCGGTCAAGCACATACAGTCTTGCAATCAGAATAATCAAAAATACCAGATGGCCAGCGATCAGAAAGCCCTGGGGATGCACATGCGCGCCGACGCTTTGCGCGACACCGAGAATTACGCCACCCAGAAGCGTGCCCCACAGCGAGCCGGCGCCGCCGATAACCACCGCCTCGAAGGCAAAAATCAGTTGCAGCGGTCCTGCGTATGGGTCAAAAGTGGTGCGCAGCGCCAGTGAAAGCCCGGCGAGCGCTACCAGCATCAGAGCGATCGCCGAGGCGATGGCATAGGTACGACGGGCATCGATGCCCACCAGTTGGGCGGCATCGGAATCCTGGGCCGCGGCACGAATTCGCCGGCCGAGATGAGTATGGGCCAGCAACAAATGCAGTCCACCGAGCACCAGCAGCGCAGTGACAAAGACAATCACGGACAACTGGCCGACGTATACGTTTCCCGGTAGCTCCCAGCTGTCATAGGCCAGGGAATCGACATAGGGTGCCAGCGAGCGGGTGTCTGCGCCAAAGTTCTGGAACAGCAGGTTGTCGATCAGCATCGCCAGCCCGAAGGTACTCAAAATAGGTATCAAGGCTCCGCCCTTGAGACTGCGCTCGAAGATCAGGCGATGCAGCGCCCAGCCCAGCATCGCCATGAAAGGCAGCAATATCAGCACACCAATAAACGGATTGATTTCATGGCGATCGGCCATGATCCATATCGCGTAGGCCGCCAGCACGGCGAGGCTGCCGTGGGCGAGGTTGATGATGCGCATGACGCCGAACAGAAAGGACAAGCCGCTGGCCAGCAGCGCGTAGTAGCCGCCGAGCAGGATGCCGGGAATCAGGATGTTGATCCAGCTCATGCCACGGCCTCGCCGTGTGTGGATCGGTGAGTGCCGAAATAGTGCTCCATGACCTGCTCGCGGGACATGTCGGCAGCCTTGCCGTCGGCAACGATCTCGCCTTCAAGCATGCAGATGATGCGGTGGGCAACGGCCAGCGTGCGGTTCAGGTCCTGCTCGACCAACACGATGGTGGTGTGCGCGTCGATCAGATGCTGCAAGGAGGCATAGACGCCATCCACGGCCAGGGGTGACAGGCCCAGCGACACTTCATCAAGCAGCAGCAGCGTCGGGTTGGACATCAGCGCACGACCGATGGCGGTGGCCTGTTGCTCGCCGCCGGACAAGTGACTGGCCCGTGATTTGAATACCTTCTTCAGTTGCGGAAAGGCCTCCAATACCCGCGCGATGTCCCAGGTGCCCTTGCGACCCGAGGAAGCCCCAAGCTTGAGATTCTCTTCCACCGTCATGTCGGGGAAAAGCCGACGACCTTCGGCAACCAGTGCGATGCCGCCCGCAACACGCCGGCAGGCCTCGACCCCGGTGACATCCTTTCCCTGAAACATGACCCGGCCGCTGTCGGCCTTGTGAATGCCGGCGATGGTTCGGAACAGCGTGGTCTTGCCGGCGCCATTGGCACCGACCAGGGCAAGAATTTCGCCCTCTTCGACGTTGAACGAAACGCCGCGAACCGCTGTCAGCAAACCGTGCGACGCAACCAGCTCGTTTATCTGCAGCAAGCTCATGCCGCCACTCCACCGAGATAGGCGTCGATCACTTCCTTGTCGCCCAGCACGGTTTTCGGGTCGCCGTCGGCGATCACCTGGCCGGCGTCCATGCAGATCAGACGGCCGACAACTTGAACCAGAATGTGCACGATGTGCTCGATCCAGACGATGGTGATGCCGCGTCTGCGGATTTCCAGAATGATCCCCACCAGCTCCGCCGCCTCGCCATCCGTCAGGCCGCCGCCGATTTCGTCGAGCAGCAGCAGCGCCGGGTCCGTCGCCAGCGCGCGAGCCAGTTCCAGGCGTTTGCGGTCAAGCAGCCCAAGCGTGTCAGCGCGCCGGTTGGCGACTTGCATCATGCCTGTCAGTTGCAGGGAATCGATGCAGCGCTGGTGGCCCTCCTCTGCCAAGAAGCGGCCGCCATGCATGGCGGCGGTGATCAAATTTTCGAACACTGTCATGCCCAGAAATGGCCGTGGAATCTGATGCGAGCGCCCGATCCCGAGGCGGCAACGCTCGGCGGCATCCAGACCGGTAATTGCCGCATCGCGAAAACGAACTTCGCCCGCCAGAGGGCGAAGCGCGCCGGCAAGAACATTCAGCAATGTTGTCTTGCCGGCACCGTTGGGCCCGACGATACCGACCGCCTCGCCGGAACTTACGGAAAAATCCACCTTGTTCAGCACCACCAGCGAGCCAAAGCGATGATGAATTCCGGAAGCCGACAACAGCAAGGCAGGGCCCTCCATAGACACAGTGCCGTTCGTGGCGTCAGCTATAGGGAATCAGCTTGGCGCTGACCGGCACGTTTTTGTCGTCGGCATTGTCGGTCACGACATAGTCGAACTTGTGCTTGGAGCCCGGCTTGGCCTTGACCCACTGCGTGCCAATGATTGGTGCAGTGGCCACGTTGCCGACCGGCCCCTTGGCGAAGTCGATGGTGCCGACCATGGTGGATGCTTTCAGCGTACTCATGGCCTTGGCCACCGCGGCCTTGTTCTTTGCATCGCCGCTGGCTTTCAGGGCCGCAAAGCCGGCATCGAGCAAGGCCATGGTGGCCCCGAGTTGCTGCGTCCATTGTTTGCCCGCGGCGACTTCGTAGCTGTTGGCCAGTTGACCGCCGGACAACCCGGTGAGCGAGGACTTGTAGGGGTAATCCTTGTGCCAGTAGGCTCCGCTGGCCAGGTTGAAACCCAGGCCGCCCAGCGCCTCGACGGTCGACGGGAACAGCCCGGTCTTGGCAATTTGGGCGATCTTGACCATCTTGGTATAGCCCTGCTGCGCCGCCTGGCGCCAGAAAGTGGCAAAGTCGGGTGGGATCGGGAAGGTGTTGAAAATTTCGCACTTCTCCGCCTTGAATTTTGCGATCTGCGCGGAGTAGTCGGTAGTTCCGGTTTCGTAGGGACCCGGATCGACAATGGTGAAACCCGCCTTGGCCAGAAGCGGCGCGAGGTTGGCTCGAATCGCGTTGCCGTCGGCATCGTTCGGATACAGCACACCCACCTTGCGGTTGGTCTGAATTAAGGCCCATTGCGAGATATAGGTGCGGGCAAAATTGCCGACGCCGAACGAGAAATGGAAACTCCACTTGAACGGCGACGGAGCTCCCGGCTTGGCTCCGCGACCGAAGTACCAGGCCTCCCACGGCATGACTGAAGACATGCAGGGAACGCCCGCTGCTTCGCAGGCATCGGATACGGGATTGACGACTTCCGGGGTGGAAATGGCCAGCATCATGTCGACCTTGTCTTCGTTGATCAGGCTCTTGGCCAACTGGGCGGCGCGCGACGGGTCCGACTGGCTGTCGCGATCGATGATCTGCACGGCATACTGCTTGCCGCCCACCGTCAGGCCCGAGGCCAGCGCCTTTCGCGCCAGGCTCAGCACATGCGGATCGGTTTCGCCGAAGCTGGCCAGCGCCCCGGTACGCGGGCTGATGAAGCCCACCTTGAGGGTGTTTTTTGCTGCCGCCTGAGCCCAGACCGAGCCCGGAACAGCCAGCGTAAGCCCGACCGCGCCTGCCGCAGAAATGAAGTCGCGCCGCGAGCGGCCAGGATTATTCTCGGTATGCGGCGTTGTCGATACACCCTGCTCTTCTATTTCGGGACTGCTCGGTGTCAGAATCTTTTCCATGTTGTCTCCTCTGTTTGGGTAGGAAATACGCGCTGCAGGTGTTACAGGTTTTGCTTCCCGGATGAGGCCTGTGCGTCATCCGTCATTCAGGACAAACCGGTGATGTTGAGCAGGACATGAGCGCCCATGCCGCCATCGCAGGGAATGTTGGTGCCGCGAATCCAAGCGCTGTCGTCCGAGCACAGAAAGGCGACAACGGGCGCGATGTCCTCGGGACGTCCCGGCCGGTCCATGACACGCATGTCTTCCTCCGCCCTCGCCCCCAGGGTGTCGAGGAAGTCCTGCAGGATCGGCGTCTCGACCGGGCCCGGGCTGACCGCATTCATGCGGATGCCGCGATCGCGCCAGCTCCAGCGGTTCTGCATGGTCCAGACGATCAGCGCTTCCTTGGAAAAGAAGTAGCTGCGCGCGTCGCCGACCTGATGCGCATCGCATAGTGCCTCTGTACCGGCGAAATCGCGCAGACCGATCAGCGCCTTGATCGCCGGGCCCGCTTCGGGCCAGCCGATGCCGGCCAGCGATGCGAGATTGACTATCGCGGCGCCGTTATTGAAATTGGGCAGCATGGCTTCGGTGAACTCGCGCAGGCCGAGAAAATTCACCTGAATCACCGGAACCCGCCCGCGCGTTGGCGGCAGGCCGGCAATATTGCACAGGCCGTCGATGCCCGCGCCCACCGCCTTGGCGGCTTGCCGGATGGAAGCCGGATCGGACAGATCAGCCTTGACGAATCGATCGACAGCGCCGGCGGCTGGTTCGTTACGATCCACCGCAATCACCGTGGCACCGTCCGCCTTGAGCAGGCGCGCGGTTTCGGCGCCGATGCCCGATGCCGCGCCGGTGACGACTATGGTTTTTCCCGCGACTGTCATCATCAGATCGGGTAGTGCTGCGGCTGGGTCTGGATCGTGATCCAGCGCAGCTCGGTGAATTCATTGATCGCGGCCTTGCCGCCGAAACGCCCGTAGCCGCTGGACTTGACGCCGCCGAAAGGCATCTGGGCTTCGTCGTGAACCGTCGGTCCGTTGACGTGGCAGATCCCCGATTCGATGCGCTTGGCCACCGACAGGGCCCGCATCGCATCCTTGCCGAAGACCGCAGCCGATAGACCGTATTCGGTATCGTTGGCCAGCGCCAGCGCTTCGTCGATGCTGCTGAAACGCAATACCGCCGCCACGGGTCCGAAAGACTCGTCCGAGTAGAGGCGCATGGCAGGCGTGACGTGGTCGACCACGGTTGCCGTCATGATGCTGCCGTTGACCGTGCCACCGACCAACAGCGATGCGCCTTTGGATACCGCATCGTCCACCAGGGACTTGACCCGGGCTGCCGCGTCGCTGCCAATCATCGAGCCGAGCGCACAGCCCGCTTCGCCGGGCAATCCCGCCTTGAGCGATACCGCCTTGGCCGCAAGTTTCTTTACAAAATCGTCAGCTATCTGGCTGTCCACAATGATGCGCTCGGTGGACATGCAGATCTGCCCCTGATTGAAGAAGGCACCGAAGGCGGCCGCCTTCACCGCCTCGTCCAGATCGGCATCGTCGAGCACGACAAAAGGCGCCTTGCCGCCGAGTTCAAGCAGGCAGGGTTTCAGATACCTGGCGCCAACTTCCGCTATCACGCGGCCGACGCGGGTGGACCCGGTGAAGGTAATGCGGCGCACGGCGGCATGGGCGATCAGCGCCTCAACCGCCGCCGCCGCATCCTTGGGCGCGTTAAGCACGATGTTCAGCACGCCCGGGGGCAGGCCCGCATCGCGCAGCACCTCGCCGATCAGGCGGTGCGTCATCGGGCACAGCTCGGAGCCTTTCAGGATCACCGAGTTGCCGCAGGCCAGCGGCATCGCAATGCCGCGCACGCCGAGGATCACCGGCGCGTTCCACGGCGCGACACTGAAGACGACTCCAACCGGTTGCCGAAGGGCCATGGCCATGGAGCCCGGCTTGTTCGACGGAATGACTTCCCCGGTGATCTGGGTCGTCATGCCCGCCGCCTCGCGCAACATGTTGGATGCGAGATAACAATTGAACCCGGCCCAACCCTCGGTAGCACCGGTTTCCGCAGCCATCGCCTGGATGAAGTCGGGCGTGCGCGCCAGCATGAGCTCGGCGGCCTTGTTGAGTACCGCCCGACGCGCTTCAGGGGAGGTTTCTGACCAGGCAGGAAATGCCGCTGCCGCGGAGTTCGCCGCCTTGATGGCGTCATCCACCGTGGCGGCTGCCGCCCGCGTGGAAACTTCCCCGGTGATGGGATTGAGTCGATCGAAGGTCGCTCCGGCAGTGGCAGCAACATTTTCATTGTCGATAAGCATGGGGGCTTCAAGCATGGGTATCTCCGTTTATTGGGTAGAAAGCGCGCGAACCTTCAGCTGCACGAATGAGTGAACTGTAGGTCGCCATCCGCCGGTGTGTAATGCCTGTTTTTGTGTATTTTTGATACTATTTTGGGAATTCTGCGGAATTCTCTATTTGCCGCAATCTGACACTATCTTTTTGTTTTTGTTATATTGTTGCGAATGCACATGAATTGCTGCCGTGCAATAACAGAAACCATTAGTTCATTTTTTTGGTAGATTTCTACCTTGATTTGGGAAAAGCCAGGGAGAAATGCTGATGACGGTTTCCGCGAAGGGCAGCGAAATCACTGAATACCAGGGTGGTCCGGGGCACAGACTGGGCGCGAACGTGGTCGCTCAACGCCTGGAAGCGGCCTTGTACGCTCGGCAATTCAGCCTGCGAATCGACCGCGCGGGAATCACCCGCTGCTTCATCCTGTTGACCGGAGGGGCCGGCGAAATCCTCGGCGGCAAGGTGCCCATGCTGCTGAACGCGCCGGCCCTGGCCTGGCTGCCGGTCGAAACCGGCCACCACCTCGGCATCGCGGCTGGATCCCAGGGGCATATCGTCTGGCTCTCCGACCAGTTCGCCAACAACGCGCTGGGCGATCATGCGGAATCGGCGCAACTGCGCAATCTGATTGATCGACCCGTGGTAGCAAATCAGTTCGACAAGCCCGGCATCGTCGCCGAACTTGAGCATTGCCTGGCCGCCGTCGAGCGCGAGACCCGGGAAAGCGAAGGCGGCTCATGGGTCTATCTGAGTGCCCAGATTGCCTTGATTCTGGTGCACTGCTGGCGGCTTTCCGGGCTCGAAGAGGTTTCCCGGCAAGGGCACAGCACGAATTCAACCACCCTGCTCAAGTTCCGCAATCTGGTCGAGATCCATTTCCGGGATCACTGGACCATTGCCCAATATGCCAACGCACTGGGCGTCCCGCATGATCGCCTGCACGATGTTTGCAAACGATCACTGAGCCGGACACCCTTGCAACTGGTGCACGAACGGCTTGCCCACGAAGCCACGCGGCGCCTGGTGCGCTCGGGTTTCACGATTGAACAAGTTGCGGCCGATCTCGGATTCAAGACCACCACTTACTTCAGCCGCTTTTTCAGCCGCGAGATTGGAATGTCACCCGGCCGCTATCGAACCGAAGCCGCCAGCAACCGCCCCAACCTGTCGCAACTCGCGTCCGACAGCTATGCCGACTGGCCCTGAGACAAGGCACAAAAGCCGATGTGTCATCCCACCCGGTTTTCGTGGTTGACAATCTGCCGCGCAGCGCACAATGTCGTTCGCTTGGCGTGTGTCGCGGAAAAGGGGGTCTCAGTTCGGCCAACAAGAGTCACTGACCATCAGTCTTCAATTCGAATCTGTTGTACGGATATTGAACACACGATATACTGTGCTTCAGCTATCCTCAGAGGTGACACCATGCTAGCTTCCTCGAAAACACAGCGGGTCGATTTGCGTATCTCGCCTGCCGCCAAGGAGAT
>JAIPCF010000044.1 GCA_021738385.1 Sulfuritalea sp.
GGTGACGACACCTTCCTGATCGAAGGCACCGATACCGGCTACGACCGCTTCGAAGGTGGCGACGGCTACGACGTGGTTCAGGGCAGCACGGGCGACGACACCATCCGCCTCTACCAATACACCGGCACGGCGACGGTCGAGAGAATCGACGGTGGTGGCGGCAATGACATCATCGCCGGCACCGGCAGCAGCGACACCCTGGACTTCTCCGGCACCGAACTGGTGGGGATTAATTTGATCGACGGCGGCACCGGCAACGACGCCATCACCGGCAGTGCCGGTAACGACATCATTGTCGGCGGTGTGGGTTCCGACAGACTTGAAGGCGGCTTGGGTAATGACACCTATCGATTCGGACTGGGTGATGGAGCGGATACCCTCGTTGAGGATGATGCAACGCTTGCCAACATCGACTCGGCCGAGTTTCTGGCCGGCATCGCCAATGACCAGATCTGGCTGCGGCATGTCGGCAACAATCTGGAAGCCAGCATCATCGGCACCACAGACAAACTGACCATTCAAAACTGGTATCTCGGCGAGCAATACCACGTTGAACAGTTCAAGACGGCCGACGGCAAAATGTTGCTGGATAGCCAGGTCGAGAACCTGGTGCAGGCGATGGCGGCGTTCGCGCCACCCGCGTCTGGCCAGACCAGTTTGCCACCGACGTATCAGGATGCGCTGGCACCGGTGATCGCTGCGAACTGGCAGTAAAGATTGTTCGCCAATTTGAACCGCCGTCTGGATTCCGGGTGCTGCCCATGCGGGCCGCCCCGGAATGACAGATCGTGAAGTCCGGCCTTCGCATTCGTCATTCCGGCGGACGCCGGAATCCAGGTTTTTGCCGCGCTTTGATGAAGGTGAATTTGATGGATCGAATGCACGAAGAGAGCAAGACAAAAACTCGGCGCCGGCGAGACGGCGTGAAAACGCATGACTGAGCCGAACACCAGCATCGACGCGCTGGACACCTGGTTCATTCTCGGGCCGGAGGGTGACCTGGGCCCGGTGTCGAAGTCGCAGCTTGTCGAGTTGATCGAAAGCGGCGCCATCGCGCCGGATGCGCTGGTTCGCAATGGCTACAGCAACCAGCAATGGCTGGCCGGTGCCTTTATTGCGTCTGCATTTGCGGCGGCCGAGGCGGAGCCGACAGATGAGCTGGCGGCCAGACCGTTGGGCGACTTTGTTCCCAATGCGGTTTTCGATGCAGAGACCGTTGAATTCCAGAACTTTCTGGGTGCCGATCCGGTGCTGCGTGGCAAGGGCACGGCCGGCGTTGCGAATGGCGTGCTCAGTTTGCGGGGCAGGGGACGGCGGCTGTTCGCGCTGCGCAAGCGCGACGAGCACATTCCGCTGGAGCAGGTGCAGGATGTTGCGGTCAGTGGTCGCGTGCTGCGCTTTACGGTGGCCGACAGCGGCTTGCGTCAGCCGCGCCAGCTACGATTGTTACGCTTGGGCAGCCCGAACAGCGCCGCGCGTCTTGCGCTTTGCCTGCCCGACAGCGCCTCTGAGAGCGGGCAGCAGGTGCGTGCCGACACGCAGAGCTATGCCATGTTTCTTGAAGCCCGCGGCCCGGCCTTTGCCACGCTGGCGATCATGGCGATCAACTTCTTCGTGTTTGTCGTCTGCGGCTTCAGTGGTGTCGGCTGGCTCAAAGGCAATGCCGCTTTGTTGCTCGATTTCGGCGGCAACTTCGCGGTGGCGACCACCGGCGGTGAGTGGTGGCGTCTGGTGTCGTCGATGTTTCTGCACAGCGGGCTAATACACGTTGGCTTCAACATGTGGGCCTTGTGGGAGGCGGGTCGCGTTGCCGAGCGTCTGTTCGGCAGCGGGCGCTATGTTGCGCTTTATCTGCTGGCCGGGCTGCTGGGCAGCATCGCCAGCATCAACTGGCAGCAGGACCTGGTGGGCGTCGGCGCTTCGGGGGCCGTGTTCGGCGTGATCGGTGGCCTGCTTGCGGCACTGCTGTTGCGCCCGGATTTGCTGCCGGGAACAATAACCAGGAAGCTGCAGACGAGTGCGACGCTGTTCATTGCCTACTCGCTGTTCAACGGCTTCACTCACACCGGCATCGACAATGCGGCGCACGTTGGCGGACTGGTGGCCGGCGCCTTGATCGGTACGGCCTATGTCATGCCCATGGGACGGGCACTTGCCGCGACGGCCGTTACCCTGATGCTGATCGGCGGCGGGACGGTGCGCGCCGTTGTAGTGGCCGAGCCCTACGGCGATGAGCTCGCCTTTCGCCAGTTTCTGAGCAGCTATCCCAAGGCCGAGGCGCGACTCAACGATATCGCCCTGAGCCTTCAGACGCGAGCCAATACCCTCTCGCCGCAAGAACTCCTGCGGGTGCTGGAGCACGAGATGATTCCGGGCTGGGTGGAACAGGACACGCGTATTGCCGCACTGCCCCGCGTGACCCCGCGCAGCCGCTCGCTGCGCGACAATCTGGCCAGTTTCGTGCACCTGCGCCGCGAATCATGGGAACTGCTGAGCGACGGCGTCCGCCGCAATGACGCGAGCGGCGTCGAGGCTTTCAAGCGAAAGTCGGCCGAGGCCAACGTGGCGATGGAAGGCATCAAGGCCTGGATTGAACAGGCCAATAAGGACAAGGGAAAGCAACGATAGCAGTTGTCCTTCCCGCCCGGACGTGCCGTCAGGGCGGGAAGGGCAGGGCTTGCCAGCAATCAAGATAGTCGTGCAGGGCCAGGCCGCTGTGTTGCTGCAGCGCATCGGCGCGCCGCTGTAGTGCGGGCATGTCCGGCAGCGGCTGAGGGCTGGCCAGCAGCACCAGATTGTGCGAACGAGGCGGCTTCAGCAACACCGTGTGCGGCAACTGGCGACGCACCCACTGCAGCAGCGCCACCAGTTCGTAACTGTGTTTGGCGCCGAACAGATTCATGCTTAGGATCCCAGTGCTGCTCAGACACCGGCCTATATCCGACAAAAACGGCTTGTCGCGCACGGCGGGCTGGTGCGACCCGTCGTGCAGGTCGCACAGGATCAGATCGTAGCTCTGGTGGCAATACTTGAGGTAATTGGCGGCGTCGTCGATGACCACCGGGTAATCGGCTGGCAGATCAAAATAGCGGCGCGCTATCTCAACCACTGCGCCTTGCATCTCCACCGATGTCAGCGTGGTTTGCGGGTGGTGACGCAGCAGGTAGCGCTCGAAAGCGCCACAACCCAGGCCCAGATTCAGCGCCTGTCTGGGCTGTGGCTGGAACAGCAGGGCCGTCAGCATGCCGAGGCAGTAGGGCATCATCGGGTGATGCGGATGCTGGCGATGAAACAGGGCTTGAACGATATCGGGCCGGTCGCCCAGGCTCAGCCAGCGCCACGGCCCCGACTCATGCACCTCCAGTTGCAGCGCGCCCTTGTCGGCACGGTAAAGTAACCGGCCCTCAAGGCTGGATAGCGGCGGGGCCTCAGGCGGCGACAGCATGAGTTGGGCCGGATTGATGGATAGTTCCCGGCGCATGCCGTATCACCATCGCCGACTTTTCCGCAGGTTTTGGGGACTGACGCCCGAAACAAGCAACGCGGATCACGCTTCGACCGGTTCGGGGTTGAGCAGCCGCGCCGCCTTGGCGCCCTGGTCGATGACCCGGCGCAGTGCGCTGAAGCTTCGGGTGAGCGACTCCATGGTGTCGATGTCGATCTCGCCGCGCGCACCTGCACTAAGGATTTCCGATTTGAGCTGCTGGTAGTCAAGCTCGAAGTCCCTGGCCTGCGCCTCGTCGAGCGGCGCAAAGGGTTCGGTATCCGGATTGAGCTGAAGCAGCAGGGAGTCTGCGTGTGTGGCCAGGGCGATCACGGCGGCATGCAGCGTAGTTTCGCCCAGTGCCATTACGGCGGCGTGGCCGGTGGCAATTTCCGGAGCGAGTTCGCCACAGGTTTCGTAATAACGCTGGACGCGCAGCAACTGTGCGAGCTTCCGGGCGGTGTGGTCGGCCATGGAAGCACGGTTGACCTGGGTCACAAAGCCGGCAATGGCTTGTCCGAGCGGTGTCAACGCCGTCGAGTCGTCCGGCCGGCCGCCGGCGCCGGTCAATTGCCCATTGCGCGACCACACCGCGCCGATGGCGATGCCGCCGAAGCGGATCAACTCACGGCGCAGGGCATCTGCTGCCAGAGATGGCACGGAGGCCACGTTGCGGTCGAGATAGCGCAGCCGGGCGACATCTTCCTCGCGGCTGCGAAAGCGACGCAGCAGAAAGGCCGCCAGTTGGTTCGACAGCGGCCACATCAGCATCACGCCCAGCACGTTGAATACGGTATGAAACAAGGCCAGGCTGATGGCCGGCGAGGCCGCGAGAGAAAAACTTGTACTGAACAGATCGACCACGCCGATCAGCAGGGGAAGCAGGGCGAGGGCGGCGACACCGGTGAGGGTATTGAACAGTACGTGTGCGGCGGCGGCGCGGCGGGCGTTGGGTGTGGCGCCAATCACGGCGATCAGCGCCGTGACGGTGGTACCGATATTGGAGCCGATCACCGCCGCCGCAGCATCCTGCAATGGCAAGGCGCCGGATTCGGCCAGTGTCAGCACGATTGCCAGTGCTGCGCTGGACGACTGCATGATTACCGTCATCAGCAAACCGGCAAGCATCAGCAATATTACCGAGCGGACGCCTTCGCCGGAAATCTCCGACAAATCAAAGCCTTCGCCCGAAAACGCCTGCTGCAGGAAGCCGATGCCGAGAAACAGCACGCCAAACCCCGCCAGAGCCGTGCCGGCGGCGCCGCGCCGGGTTTCCGCACCGGAGATGCGCAGCGCCATGCCCAGACCGATCATCGGCAGGGCGGCGACTTCGACCTTGATCTTGAATCCGATCAGGGCGACCAGCCAGCCGGTCATGGTGGTGCCCACATTGGCGCCGAATATCACCCAGAGTGACTGGCCAAATGTGAGCAATCCGGCATTGACGAAGCCGATGGTGGCCACGGTAACCGCGCTGGAGGACTGCACCAGGGCCGTGACTCCGATACCGGAAAACAGCCCACGCAAGCGGGTTTGCGTCGAGGAAGCGAGGATTCGGCTCAGTGTCGGACCGGCGGCCGTCTTGAGGCCTTCGGTCATCAGCATCATGCCCAGCAGAAACAGGCCGACGCCGCCAAGCAGGATCTTGAGGCTGCTGCTGTCCATTTCTGTGTTGCTCTAGCCCGACGCCGAAGCCCGGAATGGCGGGAGGAGAGCGTAAATCACGTTAATCACAAGGCTCAGGAATGCACCATGCCGTAGATCATGAAGTAGATCATCGCCGCCAGGGTTCCGGAGACGGGCACCGTAATCACCCAGGCGGCGGCTATCTTGATCAGGGCCGAGCGTTTGACCAGTTGCTGCCGGTATACCTGCTTGATCCGTTTGCGCTCGAACTTGGTCAAGTCGGCGGCTTCGGCGTGGGTCTTGAGTTTTTGCAGCATCAGACGCTTTTCATTCAGGGATGCCTTGCCAAAGCGGTCGAGAAACTCCTCGACCACTTCCTTGTCGGCACCGACGTGGTGATCTTTGATCTCCTCGATCATTTTCGAGTAGCTCTGCTTGATGTACTCACGTAGAAATCCGACACCGAAAACCCCGCCGACGGCGATATGCGTCGAGCTGACCGGCAGCCCAAGCTGGGAGGCGACGATCACTGTCAGCGCTGCGGCCATGGCGATGCAGAAGGCCCGCATCTGGTCGAGTTCGGTGATTTCGCTGCCGACGGTACGGATCAATTTCGGGCCGTAGAGCATCAAACCAATGGCGATACCAACGGCGCCGACCATCATGACCCAAAGCGGAATCGAGGCCTTGGTGCCGACATGACCGCTTTGCACGGCGTCGGCAATGGCGGCCAGCGGGCCCACGGCGTTGGCTACGTCATTGGCTCCGTGGGCGAAGCTGAGCAAGGCTGCGGCAAAGATCAGGGGAACAATGAAAAGGGTATTTATGCTTTGCTTGGTATTTTCAAGGGTAGGGAGCTTTCGGGTGACGGAGATGCCCATCAGCCAATGAGTCACCAGACCAACCACCACACCCGTGCCCAGGGCCGTGCCCAGGCCCACTTTCCAGACTTTGCCCAGACCCTTGATCATGAGATAGGCGGAAAACGAAAACGCCATGATGCCGATCAGGATCGGAACCATGCGCCGCGCCGCTGCGACCATGTCGGCCCGGTACGTGATGGTTCGTTTTATCCAGTAGAGAAAACCGGCAGCAATGAGGCCACCCAGCACCGGTGATATCACCCAACTTGAAACGATGCCAACCATCTTGCCCCAGTTGGCCGCGTCGATGCCTCCCGCCGCGATGCCGGCACCCAGAACGGCTCCGATGATCGAATGCGTGGTCGAAACCGGCGCGCCGAACGCGGTGGCGATGTTAAGCCAGATGGCGCCAGCGAGCAGGGCGGCCGTCATCAGCCAGATAAAGCGGTCGGTACCCGCAATGGCCGCCGGATTGATGATGCCTTTTTGTACTGTTGCGACCACATCACCGCCGGCGATCAGGGCGCCCGCCATTTCGAAAATCGCGGCAATAAAAATGGCGCCCGCCATCGTTATCGCCTTTGAACCCACGGCTGGTCCGACGTTGTTGGCGACATCGTTGGCGCCTATGTTCATCGCCATGTAACCGCCAATCATGGCCGCAATGATCAGCATCACCCCGTGCGGTCCCTGAATACCTATCGACAAACTGGCGTAAAGCATGATCGCAACGATAAATATCAGACTGGTACCCAAACGCACCGACTCTCGCCGCCCGCGTTTGGTTGCCTTCTCAAATTCAATTAGATCCTTGAGTTCCATTGTGTTTTTCCCTGAGCTTGCTTATATTGAATTCTTTTAGTTTACATAATGCCAATTATGCGCAATATTGTTTAGGTTGAGATGTCCCAATTCCCTGATTTAACGGACACTTCCCTGAGTTTGCAGATAGTTGGCTATTTCCTTGAATTTTCTTTGGTCTGCCAGTTGCCAGGCGGTTCGGCCTTCAGCGTCCACAAGATCCTTATCGGCTTTGGCGCTAACAAGTTGCTGTACCAGATCAAGCCGATTGCCTTTTACGGCCAGTATCAGCGCGGTTTCCCCATTGGGCGCACGTGCATTCAGATCGGCACCGCTGGCAATGAGCAAAGCTGTTATTTCGGCGCTGCCGCCAAAAACCGCATAATGCAATGGCGCCCAGCCACTCGTGTTGATCTCGGCTTTGTGACTGACCAGCAGCTTCACGGCTTCGGTTTTACCGTTCAAGGCCGCGATCAGCAGCGCGGAATCGCCAAATTGATTGCGCCGGTTGACGTTGGCGCGACTGGACAGCAGCGTTTTCATCATTTTGATGTTGCCGTTGCGTGCCGCCGTCATCAGCAAAGTCGTTCCTTCACGATCGGCAGTATTGACGTCCATTCCACGACCGAGAAGCTCTTGTACCGTCGCTGTGTCGTTGTTACCGGCAGCACTGATAATTTCATCGTAGGCTCCGGCTTGAGTCACCCCGGATGAAATAAGTAATGCTATTAATAACAGAAGTTCACGCATTGTTCTTAATGTTAAATAGACGAAAGAAATTGCCCGTGGTGGCCTCAGCCAAATCATCAAGTGACATGCCTCGCAGCCGGGCAACCTCTTCGGCCACATGCAGCACCAGGGCCGGATGATTGAGTTTTCCGCGATGCGGAACCGGTGCCAGATAGGGGGCATCGGTCTCGACCAGGACCCGGTCCAACGGAAGGAAGCTGGCCACCTCCTTGATTTGTAGCGCGTTTTTGAAGGTGACGATGCCCGAAAGCGAGACATGAAAGCCCAGATCGAGCGCAGCCTGGGCAACTTCGCGGGTTTCGGTAAAGCAGTGAAACACTCCCCCAACTTCATCGGCGCCCTCTTGCTTCAGTATGCTCAAGGTATCGGCCGCAGCCTCACGAGTGTGAATAATCATAGGCTTACGACTACGGCGCGCGGCACGAATATGGGTACGAAAACGTTCGCGCTGCCACTCCAGATCGCCTTCAAGGCGGTAGTAATCGAGCCCGGTTTCACCAATCGCGATGACTTTGGGGTGTTCGGCAAGGCGTACCAGGGTGTCCTGATCCGGTTCTTCACCTTCCTGAGTGTCAGGATGAACCCCGACCGCCGCATAAAGATTGGGAAATCGCTCGGCGAGCGCCAGCACACCGGGAAAACGCTCCAGTGTGACCCCGGCAATCAGCGCCCAGCCGACCTGATTGGCTGCCATGGCGGCCAGCAGTTCATCCTCCCGCCCCTCGAAATCCGAGAAATCAAGATGGCAGTGCGAATCCACCAACAAATTCGTCATGATCGGAGCGGCCGCAGGGCACGCAAGAAATGGGCTGCCAAGTTTTCAAGAAAAAGTAATTGATTCAATGGGTGACGTGCGCTTCGGCGGAATTGATTGATCTCCCGCCAGGCCGCCAGCAAGGCGACAGGATTGAGGCTGACGATCTCTTTAGGCCGTGGCCAGCCGCCATGATAGCGAACCTGTCCTGCCATGCGCTCTTGGGCCAGATCGAACAGCCAACGCTGAACGCCCTCGACCAGATGCTCCATGCGGAACAGTCCGTCTCCCTTGAGCAGACCATCCCAGCGCGCAGCAAGAGCGACAGGATCGCCAGGGGGCGAGATCAGGGTTTCAACCAGCGCATCTATCGGGGCCAATTGCCCCTGCTCATTCCATTGGGCGACTCGCATCGGCGCACCACCGGCCAGATCGAGATAGCGGACGGCCTGTTTTTGCAGTCCTTTGCCTGCCAACCACTCTGCCGCTACCGCCGCATCCGGTGGCCCGAAGGGTATGCAACGACAACGACTGCGTATGGTAGACAGGAGCGACTTAGACTTAGATGAAACCAATATGAAATAAACACTTGACGGTGGTTCCTCAAGTATTTTAAGAAGTGCATTCGCCGCCGGGGCATTCATCGCTTCGGCCTCGGTAATGAGCACGACACGGTTGCCATTACGGTGGCTGCCGGTAAAAACGAAGGCTTCGAGCTCACGAATCTGGTCGATGCGAATAATGCTTGAGCTGCGTTTTTTGGCCTTTTCGCTCTTCGCCGCGGAACCCTCCTCGACTTCGCCCTCGTCGTCCGGCGCAACTTTTCGAAAATCCGGGTGATTGCCAGCGTCGAGCCAGCTGCAAGCCTGGCAAGTTCCGCACGCGGTTTGGTCTGCGCTAACCGCCTCACAAAGCAGCATGGCGGCTAACTGCTCCGAAAATGCCGACTTTCCGACACCGGTCGGGCCGACCAGCAGCATGGCGTGCGGCAAGCGTTCCAGACCCTGTCCAAGCAGTTGTTCTCGTACCGGGTCATTCCACTTGGAATGTATTAAATCAAAGTGTTGCAATTATTTTCGCAAGTAAATTATTTATTGATTCTGGCGTCTGGGTGGCGTCAATTCGCTGCACTCGAATGGGGTTTTCTTGTGCAATTCGCAGGTAGGCAGCACGGACCCGCTCGAAAAACTCCGCTTGCTCCTGCTCGAAGCGATCCCGATTGCCGCTGGCCGCATGCAGCCGTTTTTGGGCAACAGCGACCGGGGCATCGAAAAAGAAGGTCACATCCGGCTGCAGATCCCCCAGTACCCAAGCGGACAAGGCTTCGAGCTTGTTCCAGTCGAGGCCCCGCCCTCCTCCCTGATAAGCAAACGAGGCATCAACAAAGCGATCGCAAACGACCCATTCACCCCGCGCCAAAGCGGGCTCAATGACTTGTGCTACATGCTCGCGACGGGCCGCGAACATCAGCAGGGCTTCGGTTTCAAGGTGCATGGACTCTGCCAACAGCAGGGTGCGCAACTTTTCGCCCAGGGGCGTGCCACCGGGCTCACGGGTGGAGACGACGGTATGCCCATGATCGCGCAAATAATCCACCACCCAGGCGTGCTGGGTGCTTTTTCCGGCCCCATCGATGCCTTCAAAGCTGAGAAAACGGCCGCGTGTCATGGTTGATCAGCGTCTCTGATATTTGTTGACGGCACGATTATGGTCAGTCAATGAGTTAGAAAACTCGCTCGATCCGTCGCCACGGGCCACAAAATAGTACTTGTCACTGGGTGGCGGCTTCGCTGTCGCCTGAATTGAAGCCAGCCCCGGCATGGCGATCGGCGTCGGTGGCAGGCCAACCCGGGTGTAAGTGTTCCATGGCGTATCGGTCTGCAGGTCGATTTTGCGCAGATTGCCGTCAAAACGCTCGCCGAGCCCGTAAATTACGGTCGGATCGGTCTGCAGCATCATGCCGCGTCGCAAGCGATTGGTAAATACGGCGGCGACTTGGGGGCGATCTACGGATCGTCCGGTTTCTTTTTCAACGATCGAAGCCAGTATCAGCAGTTCGTAGGGCGTTTTAAGCGGCAGACTTCTGTCGCGTCGCTCCCACGCGGCGTTGAGCCGCTGTTGCATGGCCTTGTAGGCGCGACGCAATACATCAATGTCGCTGCTGCCTTTATGAAACAGGTAGGTGTCCGGATAGAACAGACCTTCGGGATGTGTTTCGCTCGCACCGATTTTGGCCAGAATCTGCGTGTCGCTCAGTGATTGGGTGTCATGGGCCAAATCGGGGTGGGCATTCAGAGCGGCCCGTAGCTGACGAAAGCTCTTGCCTTCGACTAGCACAAGCTCGGTTTGCATAACGTCGCCGCGGGTCAGTTTGTCGAGCAGCCCCAGGGTCGTCAAGCCTTCTCTGATTTCATAGCTGCCGGCCTTGATCTGGGCGGAACGGCTCATGACTCGCCCCAGCCATTCCAACTGCCAGGCCGGCAGATCGATGCCCGCACCCTCGATTACCTGGGCAGCGGTTCGCAGACTGGCGCCAGCCGGTATGGAAAACACTGTTGGATCGTTGCGCATCGATAAATGTCGGACGGAAAACCAGCTTGTGCCCATGATTGCTGCAATAAAGACGAGGACGACCAAAAGCAGGGCGATCTTGAAAGTACGCATGAAGGCTTGAATATGAACCGGGGGGCGCAATCTGAGGGTTAGCGCGATAATAGCACTCCGCCCTTTCATCTACCCGGACGTTTTTAATGACTCAGGAATGGATTTCAACGCTTGTCAGCCAAGGCCTGACAGAGGATGGCAGTAGCTTCGGCAATGCCTCGGATGAACTGATCGCGGCCCGCGATGGAGCGGTCGCCGCACCCCTGATCGATCAAGGCCTGATCCGCGCCAGTGGCGCTGATGCTGCGGTTTTTCTGCACAACCTGCTGACCAACGACATCAAGGGAATTGCACCGGATGGCGCTCGGTTTGCTGGATTTTGCACCCCAAAGGGTCGATTGTTGGCACTGTTTCTGGTTTGGCGCGAAGGCGATGATTTTTTGCTGATGCTGCCGCGTGAACTGCTGTCATCCATGTTGAAAAAGCTATCGATGTATGTGTTGCGTTCCAAAGTAAAGCTCAGCGATGCAACCCGGGAGCGGGCACTTGTGGGCTTTTCAGCCGCGAATACCACACCGTCTGCGCCAACAGATGCGCTCGGTGAACCCACGGCAACCCTGCCGCGCTTTGGTGTCGCAGCGCTGAAAGGCGGCCAGGCAATCCGGCTCGACGATGCGCGGTGGCTACTGGTGCTTGAAGCCGACGCCATCGATTCGTGCTGGCGGCAACTGGCGCCGCCGGCCCGACCTGTGGGTTTGGCCGCATGGCACTGGCTGGAAATAGCCGCCGGCCAGCCTAGCGTGGTCGCAGCCACTCAGGAAGCATTCGTGCCACAAATGCTGAACATGGAGTTGCCGGCCGTGGCCGGTGTGAGTTTCAGCAAAGGCTGCTACCCGGGACAGGAAATCGTGGCTCGTACGCAGTATCTGGGCAAGGTGAAACGGCGCACGTATCGCGCGGCACTGGCAAGCCCGGTGGCGCCCGGCACCTCGGTTTATGCGCCGGAAACAGGCGACCAGCACTGCGGTGCCGTGGTCAGCGTGGCACCCTCCCCGGCGGGTGGTTTCGAGTGTCTCGTATGCGTCCAGATCGGCGCCGTGGAAGCCGGCGAGGTTCATGTCGACTCCCTCGACGGTGAGCGCCTGGAGTTTTTGCCGCTGCCCTATTCGATTGACTGAGGGTCCCGATGTGCCTGATTCTGCTCGCCTGGCAGGTACATCCCGACTACCCGCTGGTGGTCGCGGCCAATCGCGACGAGTTTTTCGCCCGGCCGACAGCGCCTGCCGCTTTCTGGACTGACACTCCGCAACTTTTGGCGGGACGCGATCTGGAAGCGGGCGGCACCTGGATGGGCTTTTCCCGCAGCGGGCGCTTTGCCGCCTTGACCAACTACCGCGATCCGTCGCAAAACCGCAGCGGAGCGCCTTCGCGCGGAGGCCTGGTCGCGGAATTCCTGACCGGCAAGGAGCGACCACAGGACTACCTCCAGCGCATTGAGGCGTCCGGCAAGGCCTGCAATGGCTACAACCTGCTGGTGGGCGACGGCGAAAGCCTGTGGTGGTCATCCAACATGGGTGATGGGGCAAGGCAACTGGAGCCTGGCGTGTATGGGGTTTCGAATCACTTGCTCGATACGCCCTGGCCAAAAGTCGGCGCTGGCAAGACGGCGCTGGCACAGGCACTTGACGGCCTACCTGACGATCAGGCCTTGTTCGAACTGCTGCAGGACGACGGAATCCATCCCGACGAACATCTGCCGCAAACCGGAATATCGCTGGACTGGGAACGACTGCTGTCGTCGGCCTTCGTCAAGTCGCCCGACTACGGCACACGCAGTTCCACCGTGCTATGCGTGGGCAACGATGGATGGGCTGCATTTGACGAGCAGACCTGGCTCCCGGGTGCGCAGCGCGGTCAGCGGGTGCGCTATCGGTTTTCTCTGTAGGATCAGCCGAAGTCACTACTGCCAAAAATCAGAGGTCGCGCACCATGGTCTGGTGGGCGATTCCGGCTTCCATGTATTGCGGGCCCTGCTCGACAAACCCGAAGTGTCGATAAAAGTCGCACACCTCGCTCTGGGCGTTCAAGGCCAGATGTTTCTTGCCCATGTGCCGGGCGTCTTCAAGCAGTCGTTCCAATAGCGCACGGCCCACCCCGGCGCCGCGTTGCTCGGCCAACACGGCCATGCGGCCAATATGTCCATCGGGCAGCAGGCGCCCGGTGCCGACGGGATTTCCCGCTGCATTGCGAGCCAGCACGTGATGGCTGATGGCATCGTTTTCGTCGTGCTCGATCTCCACCGGGATGTTCTGCTCCTGGACAAACACGGTATCGCGCACCTGCCGGGCGGCTTCTCCAAGCTCTGCCCACGGCCCGGCGGTGACGCCGAATTCGACGATATCGACCGGGGTGAAGGGCGGGATCAAATCGAACAATTCGATAATGTCCTGGTTCTTCATGCGCACACAGCCAATCGAGCCCGGTGTACCCATGGTGACTGCATCCGGCGAGCCATGCAGGTAAATGTAGCGGCGCATGGTGTCGACATCGCCCACTCGATTTCGGCCAGGCTCGGTGCCCGACAGCCAAAGGATGCGAGTCAGAATCCAGTCGCGATCGGGAAACTGCTCCGCAAGCTGTGGTGTCCATTGCTCACCGGTCGGCCGGCGGCCCACAAACACGGTATTTGGCGTCTCGCCAGCGCCGACTTTTGCACGAACGATGTGGCGACCGCGCGGTGTACAAAAACTGCCGCTCTGTTCGCCCGCCCCGTTCCTTGCGGTGGAAACAAGGTAACGCTTTAGCAGCCCACCTTGAGCGTCGTGCAACTCCAGGGTTTGTTGCGGCAGACTGATGCGGATATGCATGCAGTTCCCGAATCAGGCGACAAGCGTGCGCCCGCGACGTGCGGCAAAAAAGCTCGATAGCAGGCTGCCGCATTCAGCGGCCAGGACATCACCGACAACTGCCGTGTGATGATTCAATCGAGACTCGGCAAACAGATCCAGAACGCTGCCGGCGGCGCCGGTTTTCGGGTCGCGCGCGCCGAACACCACACGCTCGATTCGGGCGTGCATGATCGCCCCAGCACACATCGCACAGGGTTCCAGCGTCACATACAGGGTGCAGCCCGGCAAGCGGTAATTGCCCAGATGGGCAGACGCGCCGCGCAGCGCCATGATTTCGGCATGCGCCGTTGGATCGTGGCGCCCGATGGGCTGGTTGAATCCGCGACCGACTATCTCCCCGTCGCTGACGACCAACGCACCCACCGGTACTTCGCCGGCGGCGCCGGCTTCGTGCGCCAGATCGAGCGCCAGCGCCATGTATCCGCTATCGTCCATGAGACGGATTATGGCCTGCTCGATCCGGTCCGGGCAAACGGGGCTCAGGCGTTCTTGCCAACGGCCTCGCTGGTCTCCAATAGCATCGCCTGCGCAGCTGCCAGTCGCGCAATGGGGACACGCGGCCCGGAGCAGGAGACATAGGTCAGGCCGATGCTATGGCAGAACTGTATCGACCCTGGATGACCACCGTGTTCGCCGCAAATACCTACCTTCAGGTCCGGCTTGGTCTTGCGCCCTTCGCTCACGGCCAGCTTCATCAATTCGCCGACGCCTTTCTGGTCCAGAACCTCGAACGGGTTGTCCTGAAGAATTCCGGCCTCGACATACGCCGGCAGGAACTTGTTCTCGGCATCTTCACGACTGAAGGAGAATGTGGCCTGCGTCAGATCGTTGGTGCCGAATGAGAAGAACTCGGCATCTTCGGCCATGCGCCCGGCACGCAGGCATGCACGCACAACTTCAAGCATGCTGCCGAACTTGACGCCGACCTTGATGCCGTGGGTCAGTTCGACAACCTTGTGCAGTCGTTGCACATAGCTGTGGATGCGGCGCAATTCCTCGACCGTCGCCACCTGCGGCACCATGATTTCGGGATGAACTTCGAGGCCATCCTTGGCGCATAAAGCTGCGGCTTCGAGAATCGCCTGGATCTGCATCATGTAGATCTCGGGATAGGTAATGCCCAGACGCACGCCGCGGTGGCCCAGCATGGGATTGACTTCGGACAGCGCACGAACCTTCTTGAGGATCTTCTCTTTCTTGTGGATGGCGTCCACTTCCAGATGCCCGTCCTTGAAATCCTGCATGCCCACGGACAACTTGCTCAGGCCATCGGAATACTGCTGATACAGGCGCGGACTAAGCAGCTTCAGGGTCTCCGGCAGTTCCTCCAGCGCCTTGATGGAATCCCGCATGTGGTGCAAGTGGGCAATTTCCAGTTCAAGTTGAGCAGCCGTCGGCAGGAATTCGTGCATCGGCGGGTCCAGCAAGCGCACAGTCACCGGCAGACCCTTCATGGCCTTGAAAATTCCCTTGAAGTCGGCACGCTGAATCGGCAACAGGCGATCGAGCGCGGCCTGACGTTCTTCGGTGGATTCGGCAAGAATCATTTCCTGCACGATAGGCAGGCGATCGGAGCTGTTGAACATGCGCTCGGTGCGGCAAAGACCAATTCCCATCGCGCCAAAGCGTCGCGCACGCGTGGCATCGTCCGGCGTGTCGGCATTGGCCATCACCTTGAGTCGGGCCACTTCGTCTGCCCATTCCAGCAAGGTCTCCATGTCTTCGGAAAACACCGCCTCAACCGTAGGAACTTCGCCGGCATATACGTTTCCAGTACTGCCGTCGATGGTGATCACGTCGCCTTCATGCAAAGTCGTTTCGCCGATGATGGCGCGACGAGCGTGATCGTCGATGACAATGGCTTCGCAGCCCGAAACACAGGGTTTGCCCATGCCGCGCGCAACCACAGCGGCGTGCGAAGTTTTGCCACCACGACTGGTCAGAATGCCTTGTGCCTGGAAAAAACCGTGAATGTCTTCCGGTTTGGTTTCCTCACGCACGAGAATAATGCGTTCGCCCTTGTTTCCGCGCTCTTCCGCGGTATCCGCGTCGAATACGATTTTGCCCGAAGCGGCACCCGGAGATGCCGGCAACCCTGTCGCCATCGGCTTGCCCTTGAAATCTGCCGCCAGTTGCGGAGCCAGCATTTGCTCCAGCAGCGTCGGGTCGATTCGCATCAGGGCCTTTTCGCGCGATATCAAACCCTCACGATGCATTTCCACTGAAGTGCGCAGCATGGCGCGCGCGTTCATCTTGCCATTGCGCGTTTGCAGGCAATACAGGGTGCCCTTCTCGATGGTGAATTCGAAATCCTGCACCTCGGCATAGTGTCCCTCAAGGCGCGAATGGAGTTCCTGCAACTGCCGGTAGATTTCCGGCATTTCCTTTTCCATCTCGGCAATTGGTTTCGGCGTGCGAATGCCGGCCACCACGTCTTCACCCTGGGCATTTGTGAGGTACTCGCCGTAGATGAGATTCTCGCCAGTCCCCGGGTTGCGGGTGAATCCGACGCCGGTACCCGAGTCTGCACCCATGTTGCCAAACACCATGGTGACAATATTGACCGCAGTACCGCTGGCCATCGCCTTGGTGATCTTGAACTGCCGCCGGTAATCGATTGCGCGCTTGCCGTTCCAGGAGCGAAAAACCGCGCCGATCGAAATCTCCAACTGCTTGTACGGATCTTCAGGGAAGTCCTTGCCAGTGTGGCGTTTAACAATGGCCAGAAACTCGTCTGCCAACTCGGCCAGATGCTCCGCCTTTAGGTCAACGTCCTGGCGTGCGCCATAACGGGCCTTGATCTTCGCCATCGCCGAGTCGAAGTGCTCGTCGCCTACACCGAGGGCAATCTTGCCGAAAAGCTGAATAAACCGGCGCCAGGCATCGTAGCCAAAGCGGGGGTTACCCGTCAGAGCGATCAAGCCTTTCAGTGTCGTCTGGTTGAGACCAAGGTTGAGAATAGTGTCCATCATTCCCGGCATCGACATTGCCGACCCTGATCGAACAGATACCAACAAAGGATTTTCTGCACCGCCAAACGTCTTGCCCGTCTTTTTTTCCAGCGCTTTCATATGGGCAAGAGTCTCGTCCATTGCGCCGTCCGGCAAACGGTCTTTTTCCAGGAAGGCCAGGCAGGTGTCCGTGGTGAGGACGAACCCAGGCGGCACATTCAGACCAATTTGGGTCATCTCGCACAAATTGGCACCCTTGCCTCCCAGCAACATCTTGTTCTTGCCATCGCCCTCTTCGAAGGCAAATACCCATTTGCTTTTCATCACCATCTCCCCTATATAAATCCGAAAATTGCCGCGATGCAGCAATATTGCCACTCAATCGATTCCCGTGGCGTGGTTATCAATGAAAACCTTTGACTTCTTGATAAGGGAATTCCATCCTCTTGCAAGATACGGTAAATTAAACCCGGCTAGGCAAATGACGAATGAAACTTCACCTCTCGCGATGTGTACCTCTCATCAGCGAGTTCGCTTAGCATGCATTGTAATTTATAGAACTTTGTCTGAGTTCCATTTTTCAACGCGGAAACCCTTGACCAGAGATCGCCATGGATATCGTTAAACAAAAGCAAATCAGGGAATGGACCTTGCTTGGGCTGGTCGGCATGATGGCCCTGGTTGCAAATCTTCCCAACGGAGCGCTGGCTGCTATTGGTATCGAGCCCGGTCTTGTGATGGCGGTACTGGGCTTGATGGTGGTACTTGCGTTGTTCCTATATGTCCGCTTCTTCTTCTTTCTGCTCTACACCCTGCTGGCGGTCGGCGCCAATCTGCCGGAACAGTGGGCGGAAAGTCTGAATATCAGCCAGGGTCCGATGCTGATGGCCTTGATTGCAATGGTTGTGTTGTCGCTGATGAACTACGGTGCAAAATTGATGCCTTCGGGTCTGGAAATCAAAAAGCGCAAACAAAATCCGGAAGCGACACAGGTTCTGCTCAATGCCATCGATCGAGGCAATGATTCTTACGTCAAGACAGTATTGTCCATGGAATTCGATCTCGACACGATCGACGTTTCCGGTATGACACCGCTAATGCGTGCGGCGCAGCGCGGAAATTTCAAGGTGGTCCAGATGCTCGTCAAGCATGGTGCCTCGCCTCTGATTTCGGGGCCGTCAGGCCGGGCCTCCGATGTGGCACTGGCGCACAACTTCCCATCCGTAAGCGAGTATTTGAAGCGGGTTGAGGAAGTACAAGCCGCCGAAGCTACAGATAACCCCCAGTCGCAAGGTGAATCACCGGTGGTCGCCTAGATTTCCACGACCGAACATTTTCACTCGGTCGAGGAACAGCGATAAACAACCAAT
Source organism: Sulfuritalea sp. (assembly GCA_021738385.1). Taxonomy (GTDB): domain Bacteria; phylum Pseudomonadota; class Gammaproteobacteria; order Burkholderiales; family Rhodocyclaceae; genus Sulfuritalea. The sequence goes on from JAIPCF010000044.1 coordinate 18,113, forward strand.
AGGCATCGATATCAGCATTCGCCGCCTGAGCGGATTAAAGGCTTTGAAGCAATCCTCCGACTTGGCTCATCTCGGGTCAAAAAGTGGTGAGCGCTTTGTCAGGGCAGGCTTCATCATCAAATCCTCCTTTATGACGTGATCAATCAGCCAACTTCGCAGCAATTCGCTGAAATGCTCCATTGATAGTTCGGTCAAGTCATCCTCAATTTCCTGCCGAAGCCGATCAAGTCGCGTGAGAAACGCCTCGTGTGAGTCGTGCAGACGTGAGGTATCTTTATACCCCGCGCTCAACTGCTCCCGCCATACGAGACTCATATCACTCTCCAGTTTAAATGGGGAGCGGCGCGAAAAAAACGGCATCGCGGGTAGCAACCCACCAATGCAATATAGTAATTTAGAAATATGTCAAGCTTGAGTCCGATCATCAATTGGTGAGCGGAGCAAGGCGAGACAAATCTCGTTCACTATTTCGGTTTTCCTGCAGGCTCTTTGCGACAGGGATGCCATACCGTCTCGCCATCCTTTGCAGTGAGGATCCTCAGAGTTTGATTCACCAGCTACACAGGAATGTCGCCAGAACTGAAGTCTGATCGTCTGGCAATACCAGCGCCGGCTCGAATCAGCCGACGCGCATCAGGCGCGGGAGTTGGCGCCCAAGTGTTTGTTCGATCCGCTCCGCAGCGCGGTTGATTGCGCGACTGATATCGCTGGACAGATCTTCAACGACTAATGTCGAATGATTCCTAAGGCGGACCACAACGCGACAGAGCATATCCACGCCACCGTGTTCCGGACCGTTAATGTCGCTCAGTCGCACGCTCACCACGTCGATGGCGTGCGTAAAACGTGCCAGTGCCTCACCCATTTTTTTTACCGCATATTGGCGCAATGATGCTGCACGAGGCAGGCTTATGGCTTTAACCTGAATTTCCATGGCTATGCTCCCGACGGTTGAAAAGAGTCAATCTAAGCGAATAGACAAGCATTGATAAGTCGTATGATAAGCACCTTCATTGCGTAAAAAACTTACCAACAAGAACTCTCATGAATCTCAAACACTTGTACTACTTCTGGAAAGCGGCCAAACATGGCGGAGTCGTGCGCGCCGGCGAGGCGATCCACATCACACCGCAAACCATGAGCGCCCAGATAAAGTTGCTTGAGGAGAGCCTGGGCACACCCCTCTTCTCTCGCCAGGGACGCTCGCTGGTGCTGACTGATGCCGGTCGTCTGGCTCTCGAATACGCTGACGAAATGTTCGCTCTCGGTGCCGAGCTTGAGCAGGTGATTCGCCACTATCCACAAGGCCGGCCAACTGAATTCCGCGTAGGCGTCTCGGATGCGGTGCCCAAGTCTCTGGCTTATTTACTGCTGCGACCGGCGGTCAAGCTGCCCGAAGCAGTGCGTATTGTTTGCCGCGAATGGCGGCTTGACAGACTGCTGGCTGAACTGGCCCTGCATCGCCTCGATCTGGTTATTTCCGATACCGCCATTCCTCCCTCGGTCGATGTTCGCGCCTACAGTCATCGGCTTGGCGATTCCGCATTGAGCTTTCTTGCTCACCCGGAACTTGCACGGCAATCAATTGGAGAGTTTCCCCAGTGTCTTGGCCAACTGCCGCTGCTTGTTCCAGGGGATGACTCATCGGCCGGTCGCAAGCTGAAAGAATGGCTGGATAGACAACGGCTGCGACCCAATATCGTCGGCGAGTTCGACGATAGTGCGCTGATGACCGCATTTGGGCGCGAAGGCATTGGTGTCTTTCCAATTCCCAGCGTCCTGGAAAAGGAACACCTCGATTCCGGCGAACTGATTGTTTTGGGACGCGCGCCTGATCTTCGCATTGAGTACTTTGCCCTCTCTATCGAGCGAAAAGTGCGCCATCCCTGCGTTCTGGCGATTACAGAGTCAGCTCGTTTCGGTTTGATCCAGGAAACGGACTGAGCCTTCCCCTTGCCTGCAGGCCAGTCCAGAACCCGAATTGGTGCCAATGGTCGATTTCTTTGGGGTACATGCCATGCTGACCGGTCAGTGTCAGCCGTTGCAGCAATGGCAAAAGCCATTTAGCGACAAGACTGAGTTACATTCATTACTGCGGTTTTTACGAAGTAACACTAATCACAATGCGAATTGAAAGAACTTCCTGGCGCCCATACACTATTAAAGTGAATAACCCTGCGTCACTTACACACCATAGCAAGGATAAATAGATGAATAGCCTGAACGCCATACCCACTACCGCTACACCAGAAGGCTCACAGTCGTTGCTCGCCACGAACAGGATGATTCGCAATACCTACATGCTGCTGTCGATGACCCTGCTGTTTTCAGCCGCCACCGCCGCCATTTCCGTTGCCCTGCGTTTGCCGCATCCAGGCATAGTCATTACGCTGGTCGGCTACTTCGGCCTGCTGTTCGTCACCACCAAGCTTCGCAACAGTGGCTGGGGCCTCGTTTCGATATTTGGGCTGACTGGATTCATGGGCTACACCCTGGGCCCGATTGTGAGTCACTATCTGGGCCTGCCCAATGGCGGACAGACAGTGATGACTGCAATGGGCGGTACCGCAGCGATTTTTCTCGGACTTTCTGGCTACGCACTGAGCACACGCAAGAATTTCAACTTCATGGGCGGTTTCCTTGCGGCTGGCATTCTTGTGGCCTTCCTGGCCGGTCTGGCAGCAATCTTTTTTCAAATGCCGGCAATGTCACTGGCCGTTTCCGCCGCTTTCGTGCTGTTGATGTCAGGCCTGATTCTTTATCAAACCAGCAGTATCATTCACGGTGGAGAAACCAACTACGTGATGGCAACCGTCACGCTGTTTGTCTCGATATTCAACTTGTTCACCAGCCTGTTGCACCTGCTGGGCTTCATGAACAGCAACGACTAGGCAATGCTTGATCGGGCGACTGCTTTTGAACGACGATCGCCCCAAGTTGAGCTGATTCAAATAATCGCGGCCGCAACGGGTGAGAACCCATCGATTTATGCCGGTTCCCGCTTCCCGGCGCGCACCCAGTTCTGATCGGGAAACATTTCCAGCAAGCGCTCGACATCTTCCGGCCGGTCAACATCCCAAAGTTCTGCCGCTTCGCTCCAGTGCCAGCCAAGTGCTGCAAGACGCTGACGAGTCTGTGCCATGACCTGCGCGCTACCCCATTCAATATTCGCGAAGGGCTTTCGCGATATTCTTTTCATGCCAAGGAGTACGTAGCCACCGTCTTCAGCAGGAATAGCGACGGCATCTTTTTCGCTCAGAGTCTTGGCTGCATCGCGTAGATGTCCGACATTCAGGGCCGGACAATCCGTCCCTATCACCAACGCGCCGGACGGAGTCGCGGCGTATTGCAACGCCGTCAGCATACGCGCTCCGAGGTCGCCCTGGGGTTGGGAACGGATCGTAACTGCGCCAAAAGAACGGCACAGTGCGAGATCGGGATGAGCAGGATCGCCCGCGCACCACAGGCTCACCGGCCCGATATCAGCGCTCAGTGCCAATTTAACGGCCCGCTGCAGCATCCAGGCTTGTAGCCTTGCCGCTCCGCCGGCGCCGAGTTTTGGGATCAGCCGCGTTTTGGCTTCGCCGGGGATCGGCGCCCGCGCCAAAATGGCCACACCTACCCGGCCGAACATTTCAGGCGATCTGGTCGCGCTCACGATGCAGGGCATCCTGTCGCCGTATCGACAAAGCGTATGTCGGCAAAGCCGGCTCGCGCTTCCGAGGCGGTATTGTCGGTATCGCTGGCCAGCGCTAGTCCGTGCAGTCTTGACGGTGCATGGCCGAAGACGCGCTGAAAATCTTCTGCGATATTGCGCTGCTCGTTGACCCATTTACCAGCATGCACCTCACCCGAGCGCAAGACGAACATGCGAGCGCGATCGGTGTAGGCATTGGCCTGAACGGTGCCCACCGGATGCTTGTTATCCCAGACATAGTTCACCGCGGCATCCGGCACCTGATTGCCATGGATGGAGCGGGCCAGCCCCAGGCCAAGCTTTGTCATCATTCCCATTTGATCATCAGGTACGTCAAAGCTTAAATAGACTCGCGCGGCAAAGTCGTCACCTGACTTCTGGGTCATATCAGCCAGAGCCACCGGCGCGTCAATGCGCCAGCGCCAGCAGAGCAGCGGAGTCTTGTCGAGATCAATCGTTAGCGGTCGTGCCAGCAAGGCCATGCTCTTGACTGCAGTCGCCTCGATCGCGTTCACGCCATCCCACGCGCGCATGCGATAGCGAGTGGGCGGTATGTTCTTGTCGATCTGCTCGACCCGCCACGGCTCCGGCAGGCCTTCCTGATCAGTGGTGAACTTGCCTACCCAGATGGTTTCGGCCTGTGTGAATGTTGAGATATGCACCAGCAGAAGTAAAAGCCAGATCGACCGAAACCCGAAGGTGACTAAAGGGGGTTTCAACTAGACACCTCTTCGCCAGGTATGAAAGCGTTGTACCCAGGCCAACAAAGCAGCCGGTGCGTGGGCTTTCTTCCAGACTCCGGCGACATACTTGTTGGCTTCCGCCATGGTCGGATAAATGTGGATGGTGCCCAGTATCTTGTTGAGGCCTATTCCCTGCTTCATCGCCAGGACGTATTCTGCGATCAGATCACCGGCATGTTCGCCAACAATCGTGACGCCGAGAATCCTGTCCTTCCCGGGAACCGTCAGCACTTTGATGAAACCGTGGGCTTCGCTATCGGCAATTGCCCGGTCGAGATCGTCAATGTCATAGCGGCTGACTTCATAGGCAACACCCTGCTCCACCGCCTCCTGCTCGTTAAGCCCGACACGCGCTACCTCAGGCTCGACAAACGTAGCCCAGGGAATCACACGATAATCAACCTTGAACTTCTTGAATGGATCGAACAGGGCATTGACCGCGGCATACCAGGCCTGATGCGCAGCGGTATGAGTAAACTGAAACGGCCCGGCAACATCGCCTGCCGCGTAGATGTTCGGATAGTTGGTTTGCAAGTATTCATTGGTGTCTACCGTACGCGCCGTTGGAATGTCTAGCGAATCCAGTCCATAGCCCTTGAGGTTGGCAACTCGTCCGACAGCCACCAGCACGGCATCAAAGGGGATACGTACGTCGCGACCTGCGTTTCCATTTTCGATGTGTTCGGCAATCAATATCTTCTCGCCGTTCTCGATCAGAAACTGCTTTGCCTTGTGATTGACCAGTACCTCAATGCCTTCGGACTTGAAGCGTTGGCTTACGAGCTCGGAAACTTCCGGATCCTCCCGCATCATGATGCGCGGAGCCATTTCGACCTGAGTCACAGTGCAAGCTGAAGCAGCGCCGAGGCGAGCAAAAGCCTGGGTCAGTTCGCAGCCAATCGGGCCGCCACCCAGCACGATCAGACGGTTGGGCAGTTCGCGCAGGTCCCAGACAGTATCCGAGGTCAGATAACCCACCTCTTCGATTCCCGGTATCGGCGGTACGAAAGGCCTCGCACCCGCGGCAATCACAATGCTGCGCGTGCTTAATCGTTCGCTTGCGCCATTGTTGCGCGTCACCTCGACTTCCCAGGGCGAAACAATCTGCGCCGTACCTTCGATGACATCGACTCCGAGTTCCGTATACCGCGCCACAGAATCATGTGGCTCCACGGTACGCACCACACGTTGCACCCGCTCCATCACTTCGGCAAAGGAAAAGTCGGCGCTGGCAGTACGGCAACCAAACTCCTTCGCCCGCGAAATATGCGACAACAGCTTGGCGGAGCGAATCAGCGCCTTGGACGGCACACAGCCGGTATTGAGGCAGTCTCCGCCCATCTTGTGCTTTTCAATCAAAGTGACCTTGGCTTTGACCGCTGCGGCGATATAGGCCGTGACCAGGCCAGCGCTGCCGCCGCCGATGACGATCAGATTGCGGTCGAAGCGCTTTGGTTTGGACCAGGGTGCATACACCTTGTTGGCTCGGACAATCTCGACCGACTTGCGCGCGATCAAAGGAAAAATTCCCAACAGCGTGAATGACA
>JAIPCF010000045.1 GCA_021738385.1 Sulfuritalea sp.
GCCAGCAATGCTGTTTGGGTCGGCGGGCATAGGATAGAAGTCACTTGCTGTGACTTGCGACTTGGTTTAAGGGCAAAATGATAACCGACATGAATGGACATATTTCCGAAAAGGCGTCACTTTGGGTTCAACGCTTCCTTCCCCTGGTCATGCCGGGTGGGGCGATACTGGATTTGGCCTGTGGCCGAGGGCGAAATTCCTTGCTAATGGCCGAACGAGGCTACCAGGTGGAGTGTGCCGATCGAGACGCGGAAGCCCTGGCTGAAATTTCTGCCACAACTCCCAGTATTGTGACCCGGCAATGCGATCTGGAGGCCGGTCCATGGCCCTACTACGGCCGTACGTTCGATGGCGTCGTCGTCACCAATTACCTGTATCGACCCTTGCTTCCAATGCTGCTCAACGCCCTGGATATAAACGGCGTGTTGATCTACGAAACTTTCATGGTTGGCAACGAGCGCTTTGGTAAACCGTCCAACCCGGCCTTTTTGCTGCGACCAGGGGAGTTGCTGGAACTGGTGGGGCGGCGCCTGACGGTGGTGGCGTTCGAGCAAGGAGAGATCGACACGCCCCGTCCCGCAGTCGTACAGCGATTGTGCGCTACACGTCGAATCGATCCCAAATTACCGGTTTAGCGGACTCGCCCATCTGCTTGCCATCGGTTCACCTGATTAGCCACAAAGTTCAGCCGTTCATTAATTTGCGCACATATCGATCGCTTTTCATCGTCACACCGGCGAAAGCCGGTGTCCAGTACAGCGCTCCACTGGATTCCGGCTTTCGCCGGAATGACGAGCTGAACTTGATGGCTAATCATGTCGGTTCATGACCGCTGCCTGCAATTCATGCTGCCAAAAATGCAGTTCGTCGGATTCGACTGGCTACGGGAATGGACGGGTTCCAGACTGTCGTCATCCCGCTCATGCGGATATGAAGACAAGGAGAAGATCATGAGCCGTCATTCCCGTTTCATCGATGAAACAACTCTCTCAGCCGCCGAGCGCGACGCCCGGCGCCAGGTGAGGAGACTGCGCGGGTTCTATTCCCATTTGCTGGTATTCGCTGTAATCAACGCCGGCCTGGCTGTCATCAACTTGATCGCTTCGCCCGACCGTCTGTGGTTCTACTGGCCGCTATTGGGTTGGGGCGTTTGGCTGGCATTGCATGCGTTTGGAACCTTTGCGCGTTATCGCTGGCTGGGTGCCGAATGGGAAGAACGCAAGATGCAGCAGTTGCTGGCAGGCAAGAGCCTGAAATAATCCGTCAATGGCCTCCTTTCTCGCCACACTGGTTTTCAATGCGCTAGTCGCCGGCTTTCTTACAGCGCTGGATTTCGGCGGCGGCTTCATTGTCAATCTGGTGTTTGCGCAATGTATCGGCCTGAGTATTCTGGCCTTGATTCGGGGAGCGCTGCACTTGCCCTTGTGCGGCGGGTCACGGGTCGCGGTGGTAGCAGCGGCGATAGTAGCCGGAGCGTTGCTGGGTGGAATTCTGGCGCGCTTTCTGACGGGGGTGGAGGCTTCGCCCGATGGCTCGCACGAGATCCAGTCACTGCTGATTGGACTGGTGTTCGGTTGCATTGCATCCGTGTTCTTTTGGCTGCGTGGGCGCAATATTCGACTTGAAAGCGATCTGCACGCACGCGAATTGGCGCAGCTGGAAGCCGAGAAGCAGGGCCTCAGCGCGCAATTGCGCATGCTGCAGGCGCAAATCGAGCCGCATTTTCTGTTCAACTCGCTGGCAAATGTTGGGGCCTTGATTGATGCGGACCCCAGGTTGGCAGCGCGGATGCTGGAAGCCTTGATCCGCTATCTGCGTTCCAGTCTGACGCGCACGCGGGAGGCGGGTGGCACGCTGGGTGACGAAGTGGCACTACTGAAGGATTATCTCGAGGTGCTGAAGATTCGCATGGGTGATCGACTCACTTGACCGACTGGCAGCGACTATCGAGCGTTTAAGCCGCCTGCCGCCTGCGGCTTCGGATGTGCAAGCGGACGATCTGCTGGCGCGCTTGCAGGCCTTGATGCCGAAACCTGCCGAGCATCTGCGTTGGGTGCGCGCGTCTGTCGGCAACGATGTGCGACTGCTGACCGTGGATGAAGTGTGTTATTTCCAGGCGACCGACAAATACACCGCAGTTTTTACACGTGATACCGAGCTATTGATTCGAACACCCATCAAGGAATTGATTGAACAGCTCGATCCTGAGCAGTTCTGGCAGGTGCATCGTGGCACGCTGGTGAACGCGCGGCAGATTGTCTCGGCGCGTCATGATGCTTTTGGCCGGGTCAGCTTGAAACTGCGTGATCGCGTTGAGTCGGTGGCCGTCAGTCGCGGTCATGCTCATTTGTTCAAACAGATGTAGCGAGAATGTCCTTCGCCAGTTCGTTTAGTGCGGGGGTATCGAGTCTGTCGGTTGCGTAGCGCGTCGCGGCGTCGAAGGAATCGTAGTTGCTGGCTTGCGAGCGTTGATACAGCGGATCGTAGTGCAGCGTCAGCAATTCCTCCACCAGGCTTGCGAATTCTCCTGCGGCAATCATGGTGCTCCAGCGTTCCAGTGTTTCATTGCTCTGCAGACCTTTGAGATGCCCCAGCCGTTCGATCAACCAGGTCGGGTCGGCTACCGCGTAGTCGTAGTCACGCAGCAGAAACTCGACCCGCGCCGGCAGCGAAGCCTCTATTCGTAATCCGCCGGCGCAGCGGATGGCAGCAAGCACGGCATCGGGTAATTGCAGGCGCCCGATCTTGCGGCTTTCGGCTTCAACAAATACCGGTTGATTCGGGTCGAGCGCACCGAGCGCAGCCAGAAGTTGCGATTCGAAACCTTTTTGCGCGGGTTGCGCCTGATCAGGCAGATTGCCCAGCACCGATCCCTTGTGTGCCGCCAATTCCTCCAGATGCAGAACTTGTGCCCCCTGCGCTGCCAGAGCTTCAAGCAGGCGGCTTTTACCGCTGCCGGTCGCACCGGTGACGACACGAAAATTGAATTTCGGTGGCAGCAGTTGCAGTTGTTCGATTACGTGCTGGCGCCAGCTCTTGTAGCCGCCCTGGACGCGGTGCGCGTCCCAGCCGATTTCGCGCAGGATATGGGTAAAGGAACCGCTGCGCTGTCCGCCGCGCCAGCAATACACCAGTGGCCGCCAACTTTTGGGCTTGTCGAGCAGGTGTTCCTCGATATGTCGTGCGACGTTTTTTGAAACCAGCGCCGCGCCCACTTTTTTTGCTTCAAACGCGGATACCTGCTTGTAAAGAGTGCCAACGCGAGCGCGTTCCTCGTCGTTCAGCACCGGCATACCAATCGCTCCCGGCAGGTGATCTTCGGCAAACTCACTTGGCGCGCGGGCGTCGATGACGGCGTCGAATTCGGCGAGTTGCGCTACCGTGGCGACTCCCTTGGGCAATTGTTCAGTCATGAATGTTCAGTCTTTCACGACACAAGTCGCGCCATGTAAGGTGCAAAGTTCAAATGGCTCACCACGGAGGGCACGGAGGGCACAGAGAAAGCCATAAACCGTGCCTTGATTTTCTCCGTGTTCTCCGTGGTAATCATTTCTTCACTTTCACTTTCACTTTCACTTTCACTTCACGAGCGAGCAGCGGCCTGAGTGCGCTCCAGACGTGATCGAGGATCAAGGGCTGGGCGGCAGCCGTGGGATGCAGGCCGTCGGCTTGATAAGCGTTTGAGTCGAGCGCAATGGGTTCCAGCAGAAACGGCAGAAGGGCGATCTTCTCGCGTTCAGCCAAGTCTCGAAATGCCGCTTCGAAGGCCTCGGTGTACTTCGGGCCGTAGTTGGGCGGCAGGCGCATGCCGATCAGCAGCACTCGGGCGCGGTGTTGCTTCGCCAGTTTGATCATGTAGGCAAGGTTGTCATTCAGACTCTTCGCGGGCAGGCCGCGCAGCCCGTCGTTGGCCCCTAGTGCCAGAATCACGACAGAGGGTTTGAACTGTTTCAGCGCCGCGTCAAGACGCGCCCGTCCTCCGGCTGTGGTTTCGCCGCTGATGCTGGCGTTGGTTAGCGTATAGCCTGGGGCTTCGCGCTTCAGGCGCTGCTCAAGCAACGCTGGCCAGCTCTCCCGGACGCGGATACCGAAGCCGGCAGACAGACTGTCGCCGAATACCAGAACACCTTGATTCGCCGCTGCGGCTAAACTGCAGGGCAACAGGAGCAAGCCACAACACAATGAGATGAATCTTTTAAGCATGGATGAGAATCGTTTGGTAGCTGATGCAGTAAGCGATACGGTGATTGATGTCGCCGAGTTGAGCAAGATCGTACCCAGCGGCGCAGGCACGCTAACGATTCTGCACGAGATTTCGTTTGCGGTGACTTCGGGCGAGGCCGTAGCCATCGTCGGCGCTTCCGGCTCCGGCAAGTCTACGCTACTGGGCCTGATGGCCGGGCTTGATCTGCCGTCTTCGGGTACGGTGCGTCTCGGCGGCGCGGATCTCGCAGGCCTTGACGAAGATGCGCGCGCTGAACTGCGCGGCCGCTTGCTCGGTTTCGTTTTTCAGTCATTCCAGCTACTGCCGGCATTGACAGCACTGGAGAACACCATGCTGCCGCTGGAACTGGCAGGGCGCGGCGATGCCCGTACGCTGGCCATAGCCATGCTGACACGGGTGGGCCTGGGCGAACGGCTGGGGCATTACCCCAAGCATCTTTCCGGCGGCGAACAGCAGCGCGTAGCACTGGCCCGCGCTTTCGCCATACATCCCAAGCTATTGCTGGCGGACGAACCCACAGGCAATCTCGATGCTGCCACCGGCGCGCAAATCATCGACCTGATGTTTGACATGAATACCGAAGCTGGCACCACGCTGATTCTGGTGACGCATGACGAAGCGTTGGCTCAGCGCTGTGGGCGCACCCTGAGGCTTGCGGCCGGGCGACTGGTCAATCAATGAAGTCCCATTTCGGCGGGTAAGCACGATGGCCCTGAGTTTGTCCAGACAAGGTCTTGCTGCCAGCCAATCCTGGCGCAGCGATGCGGTGCGCAAGGTCGATGCCGATTACATGCGCTCGGCCGATACGCATCTGATTCCGCTGGCTTTCGCGGGATTTCCCAATATCGATTTCTACTTCAAGGATGAAACCAGCCACCCCACCGGCAGCCTCAAGCATCGCCTGGCGCGCTCCTTGTTCCTGTATGCCTTGTGCAATGGCTGGTTGCGGGAGGGCGCCACCGTGGTCGAAGCATCCAGCGGATCAACCGCGGTTTCGGAGGCCTATTTCGCGGATTTGCTCGAGCTGCCTTTTATCGCCGTGATGCCAGTCGGCACCTCGCCGGAGAAGATCGCGGAAATCGAGTTTCACGGTGGCCGCTGCCACCTTGTTGATGATCCAACCCAGGTAATCGACGAATCGCGACGCATTGCCCGCGAGACCGGCGGCCATTTCATGGATCAATTCACCTATGCCGAACGGGCGACGGACTGGCGCGGTAACAACAACATCGCCGAGTCGATCTTTTCCCAGATGCGTGCGGAGCGGCACCCGGTGCCATCCTGGATTGTCTGCGGTGTGGGTACCGGCGGCACCACGGCGACGCTGGGGCGCTTTGTGCGCTATCAGCGTCATGCCACACAGATAGCGGCCTGCGATCCGGAAAACTCGGTGTTTTATGACTACTTTGTCAGCGGCGACAGGGATCTGAGACTGAACTGTGGCTCGCGCATCGAAGGTATCGGCCGGCCGCGTGTTGAAGCTTCCTTTCTGCGCCACGCAGTCGATGCCATGCTGCAGGTTCCCGATCTTGGGTCGATTGCCGCAATCCATGAACTTGAGGTGCGTCTGGGGCGGCGCGTGGGCGGTTCCACCGGTACCAATTTCATCGCAGCGCTGTCGCTGGCGCTTGATATGCAGGCGAAAAATCAGAGCGGAAGTATTGTCGTGATTCTGTGCGATGGTGGCGAGCGCTACCGGCACAGCTACTACGACTCGCAATGGTTGCGTCAAAACGGGTTCAACCTTGATGAGAGCAAACAGGCACTGGCGGCAACACTGGATCACGGTGCGGCCCTTCCTTTCGCGGTGCGCAGCGCGATGCTTGAGACGGCGCAAACTTGACTGACTGCGCGCCGGAAATTTGCTGTGCCGTGCTGTGGTTAGCTTGAGAGAATTCGTCGTGCCGCGCTGACGCCGCTGCGCACGGCTCCTTCGAGCGTTGCCGGATAATCACCCGCCACATAGTCGCCGGCCAGCCACAGACCGGGCAGGGCGGCTTCGGTCGCGGGGCGACGCAGATTCGGTACGCAAGCAAAGGTGGCACGCTTTTCGGTGATGGTTTGTACGTTCAGCGGTGCCGGCAAGTTCGGGATCAGACGGGCTATTTCTTCATGAATGCCGCGCTCCAGATCCTCGGTCGGCACATCAAGATGACGGCCGCGCGCGCTGATCACCGCGGCGATCAAGCCGTGCTGATCGCACAACTGACCCCGATCAAATAGCCATTGCGCCAGTCCGTTGTCTACGCCGAGCATGGGGCGCGACAATCGGACTTGATTCGGGTATCTGAAGTAGCTGGTGACGATCGGTTCCCAGTCAAAGTGATCGACCTGGGTCGCCAGCGACGGCACTAATCCGGCGAGGTGATAGGGTGCCACCGCCAGCACCACATGGGCGAACGGGCCCGCATCGTCTATGCGCCAAGCGTCGCCTTCCTGCCTTAGAGATCCGACGCGATGACCGAGGTGAACGCTGCCGCCGTGGGCTTCGATGTAGTTTGCTGCGGGTGCTGGAAACAGCGCGCTGAGATTGACTTGCGGCAGCAGCATGTCGCTGGCGGCTCGCGTGGCGGCCAGGCTGTCGCGCAGCACATTGGCCATCACTTGCGCCGACGCACGTGCGGCCGGCGTGTTGAGCGCGGCGATGCACAGCGGTTCCCACAAAAGTCGGCGCTGGCGAGACGGCGTTTGATTGTGCTCCAGCCACTGCGTGACGGTGATATCGGGCTCAATACGGAATCGGCTGGCCTGCAAGCGTCGCATAAGGCCGATCGCCGCCAATTTTTCGCGCCAGTCCAGGCCCTTGGCAAGCAGCAGGGCGAAGGCGGTATGCAGCGGTGCCGGCAAGTTTGGTGCGCTCATTACAAACTCACCCGGGAACTCAAAGCGCAGCGCGATGCGTTTGAGCAGGTGTTCCGGGTCGGCGCCGACAGAGCGCATCAGGCGCAAGGTTTCGGTATAGGCACCTACCAGGATGTGCTGGCCATTGTCGACGGTAAAGCCTTCGATCTGCGTGACGCGGGCACGGCCGCCTAGCACGCGTGAGGCTTCGAAGACTTCTACCTGATGGCCTGCCGTAGCGAGTTCAACGGCGGCTGCCATTCCGGCGTAACCGGCACCGATGACGGCCAGCTTCAAGCCGTTATCCAGGTTTTTCCAGCCAGCCACAGTTTGCGCAGTGGGGGTAGGGAGATGCGCTGGTCGAGCACGCGGTAGTTGTCGCGCACGATTTCATCGAGCGTGGCGCGGTAGATGGCGGCCATGATCAATCCAGCGCGCTGTGCCTTGCGGTCGGCCGCGGGAAGCTGGGCGAAGGCTTGTTGGTAGAGCTGTTGGGCGCGTTCGACCTGGAAGGCCATCAGGCGACTGAAGTTGTCGCCATAGCGCGACTGCTGCAAATCGGCGTCGCTGATGCCAAAGCGCGCCAACTCGTCCTGCGGCAGGTAGACACGACCACGCCGTGCGTCTTCACCCACATCGCGAATGATGTTGGTGAGCTGAAAGGCCAGGCCCAGATCGTGGGCGTATTTGAGCGTCTGGCGGTCTTTATAGCCGAATATCTCGGCGGTAAGCAGCCCGACCACGCTGGCGACGCGGTAGCAGTACAAGTGCAGCGACTTGAAATCGGCGTAGCGAGCCTGGTCAAGATCCATTTCCATGCCGTCGATGATTTCCAGCAGCTGCTCTTGCGGCAGGTGAAAGCTTTTGAGTGAGCCTGTCAGCGCCTGCGTTACAGGATGGCTGGCACGGCCTTGATACAGCGCGCCGACCTCACCGCGCCACCAGTTTAGTTTGGCACGCGCCAGTTCTGCATCCGGGCATTCGTCGACGACATCATCGACTTCACGGCAAAAGGCGTAGAGCGCGGTGATGGCCTGGCGTCGGCGTGGTTCGAGAAAGAGGAAGCTGTAGTAGAAGCTGGAGCCGCTCTTGGCGGTGCGATCCTGGCAGTATTGATCGGGAGTCACGTGAGGGTGTCCAGGGGGCGGATCAGCGAACGCCAGAAAATGGTCGGCCAGTCGAGCGGCCGGAGGATGGGGCGACTATTGAAGACATCGAAATCGACGGCTTCGATTTTATCCAGAATCCGCAAGCCACCGGCAACAATGGCTCGAATTTCCAGCCCCATGCGTCCCGGCAGGTCCCAGCCCAGTGACGCACCCGAGAGCATCAGCGCGCGCGCGCGGCCCACCTGAAAGTGCAGCAGGGCACGAAACTCGGCGCTGGTGATACGGCGGGCAATATCGCTGTCGCTAACGCCGAAGCGCTCCATTTCGTCCTGAGGCAGATAAATTCGCCCGTTTGCGCCCTTGACCGCGTCGATGCCGACATCCTGCCAGTGGTTGATCAACTGCAGTGCAGAGCAGATGGCGTCCGAGCGGGCCAGATTTGTCGTCGAGGCGTGACCGAACAGATGCAGCATCAGGCGCCCGACAGGGTCGGCGGAGCGGCGGCAGTAGTTCATCAATTCTGCAAAATCGCGGTAACGATCCTTGCCCACGTCCTGCACAAAGGCATCAAGCAGGTCACGAAAGAGTTGCAACGGCAGGGAATATTGGGAAATTACCGGGCGCAGGCGCAGGAAGACCGGATGATCGGTAGCTTCGCCTCGCTCGATCAGATCAAGTTCCGTTTGGTAGGCGCCGAGCAGCGCAAGGCGTTGCTCGGCGGCAAGGTCGCCTTCATCGGCAAAATCATCTGCACTGCGGGCAAACACATAAATGGCAGCCACCGGCTCACGCAAGGGCGCGGGCAATAGGATAGAAGCGACGGGAAAGTTTTCGTAGTGATCAACGGCCATGGTGCGGAAGAAGTATATACAGAGCCATCCAGGAAACCACTGAAAATGGCCGTGCGGGGGCCGTTTTGTCAATGAGGCTCGGGCCTGACATGCACCAATCCTGCGTTGTGGTGGGCACCCATGAGACCACTGCGAAGTCGGAAACAAAGTTTGAAAGAAGGTAAAATTCGCAGTCCTCGTCGTGTCGATCAGGCCTGCATTGCTGGCCGGCTACGTCAGGAGCCCAGGTGGCGGAATTGGTAGACGCACCAGATTTAGGTTCTGGCGCCGAGAGGCGTGGGGGTTCGAGTCCCTTTCTGGGCACCAACGTGTGGGTACCGACCCCGAGAAGGAAATTGGTGCGGATTAATAAATGAATTCTTCAATGACGGAAATAGACATGACGGAAAATGCAACGACGGATGCAGTAGTTGAGACGGTCAATCCCCTGGAGCGGCGCATTGAAATGACAGTAGCCCTGGCCGAGATCGACAAGGATATCGAGCAGCGTCTGAAAAGCATGTCGCGCAAGGTCAAGGTGGCGGGCTTCCGTCCTGGCAAAGTGCCGATGAAAATGGTGGCCCAGCAGTACGGCGCACAGGCTCGTTCGGATGCGATCAGCGAGGCGGTGGAAAAGGCCTACGGCGAGAAGGTGCGGGAACAGAATCTGCGCGTTGCCGGCTACCCACGTATTGAACCCAAGGCCGACGCCGGCCCCGGTCAACTTGCATTTACTGCCGTATTCGAGGTCTATCCGGAAATCACGCCGGGTGATGTTTCGGGTGAATCGATCAACAAACCCACATTGACCGTAACTGACGTAGAAGTTGGCAAAACCATGGACGTGCTGCGCAAACAGCGCACAACTTACGCCGAAACCGACCGTGCATCGATCAAGGAAGATCGCATGGTGATCGATTTTATCGGACGCAAGGACGGCGAGGAATTCCAAGGCGGCAAGGCCAGCGACTACTCGGTGACTGTTGGTGGCGGCATGATGTTGCCGGATTTCGAGGCTCAACTCGAGGGCGTCAAAGCGGGCGACACAAAATCCTTCGATGTAACGTTTCCTGCGGACTATCAGGCTGTCGAGCTGGCCAGTGCGACAGTGCAGTTCGACATGACAGTGAAGAAGGTCGAGGCGCCACAACTACCTGAAATTGATGCTGAATTCGCAAAGCAGTTAGGCGTTGTCGACGGCGACATTGCCAAGATGCAGCTTGAAGTCCGTTCGAATCTGGAACGTGAGGTGAAAAAGCGTCTGCAGGCCAAGGTCAAGGAGCAGGTCATGGAGGCCTTGCTAAAGGTTAATCCGCTTGATGTGCCGAAAGCCCTGGTCGAAATGGAATCACAGCAAATGGCGGAAGCCGCCCGTCGCGACATGGAGTCGCGCGGCATGGCGATGAAAAATATTCCGGTTGAGGCCTCTTGGTTTACCGAACAGGCGACGCGCCGGGTCAAGCTCGGTTTGCTGTTGGCTGAGTTGGTCAAGGCCAAGGACCTGCATGTCAAGCCGGAACAGGTGCGGGCGATTGTGGATGAGTTCTCTGAAACGTTTGAAGATCCCAAGGAAGTGGTCCGCTGGTACTATTCCCAGCCACAGCGCCTGGCCGAAGCCGAAGCTTTGGCATTGGAGAATAATGTGGTGGAATGGGTGCTTGCCAATGCCAAAGTCAGCGAAGCCCCGATCGATTTTGATGAACTGATGGGTAACGCAGCATGATTTTTCCGGAGATGTCCATGCACGGTTCAAGGCAAAGCGGTTTTACCCATGATTCCCCGGCAGCCGATACGCAGGCCTTGGGTCTGGTTCCCATGGTCATCGAGACCAGTGGACGCGGTGAGCGAGCGTATGACATCTATTCGCGCTTGTTGCGCGAGCGGGTGATCTTTCTGGTGGGGCCGGTCAACGACGGAACAGCCAATCTGATTGTTGCGCAATTGCTGTTCCTCGAATCAGAGAATCCGGACAAGGATATTTTCTTCTACATCAATTCCCCAGGTGGCTCGGTCACGGCCGGGATGGCGATTTACGACACCATGCAGTTCATCAAACCGAATGTCTCGACTCTGTGCATTGGCCAGGCGGCGAGCATGGGTTCGTTTCTTCTCGCTGCCGGCGAGAAGGGCAAGCGCTTCTGTCTGCCGAATTCGCGTGTGATGATTCATCAGCCGATGGGCGGTTTCCAGGGGCAGGCCTCGGACATCGAGATCCACGCCAAGGAAATTCTTTTTCTCAAGGGGAAGCTCAACGGCATGCTGGCCCAGCATACCGGGCAGTCGATCGAGCGCATCGAGCGCGATACGGATCGCGATAATTTTCTTTCTGCTGACGCGGCTGTGGAGTATGGTCTGGTCGACAAAGTTCTGACCAACCGCGCGGAAGCGGCTGCGGCTTGATCTTTCGCGAGAACGGAGGCCTGCATGACGGATAAAAAATCGGGCAGCAGCGAAAAACTGTTGTACTGCTCCTTCTGTGGCAAAAGCCAGCATGAAGTCAAGAAGCTGATCGCGGGCCCTTCGGTTTTTATCTGCGATGAATGCATCGAGCTGTGCAACGATATCATTCGTGACGAAATCGCGGCTGAACCCGAGGGTACGGCCAAGCGCGAGTTGCCGGCTCCCAAAGAAATTCGAGATATGCTCGATCAGTACGTGATCGGGCAGGATTCGGCAAAGAAGATCCTTTCTGTCGCGGTATACAACCATTACAAGCGCATCCGTCATCAGGAAAAAGGCAGTGATGGTGTCGAGCTGGCGAAAAGCAACATCCTGCTGATCGGTCCCACTGGTTCCGGTAAAACCTTGTTGGCCCAAACGCTGGCACGCATGCTCAATGTACCTTTTGTCATGGCCGACGCGACGACCCTGACTGAAGCAGGTTACGTTGGCGAGGATGTTGAAAACATCATTCAAAAG
Source organism: Sulfuritalea sp. (assembly GCA_021738385.1). GTDB lineage: Bacteria > Pseudomonadota > Gammaproteobacteria > Burkholderiales > Rhodocyclaceae > Sulfuritalea. The sequence goes on from JAIPCF010000045.1 coordinate 11,925, forward strand.
CTGCTGCAAAAATGTGATCACGAAGCGGACAAGGCACAGCAAGGCATTATCTACATCGACGAGATTGACAAGATATCGCGCAAATCGGATAACCCGTCGATCACCCGCGATGTCTCAGGCGAAGGCGTGCAGCAAGCGCTGCTGAAACTGATCGAAGGCACGGTAGCCAGCATTCCTCCCCAGGGAGGGCGCAAGCACCCGAATCAGGATTTCATCCAGATTGATACCACCAATATCCTTTTCATCTGCGGCGGCGCATTTGATGGTTTGGATAAGGTGATTCGCAGTCGTTCGGAAAAAGGCGGGATCGGGTTTGGCGCCGAAGTGAAAAGTCGCGATGGCAGCGATGCCGGGGAAATGCTGAAACAGGTTGAACCGGAGGATCTGATCAAGTTTGGCTTGATTCCGGAACTGATTGGCCGTTTGCCGGTCGTGGCGACTCTGCAGGAACTCGACGAGGATGCTTTGGTCGAAATACTGATTGAGCCGAAAAACGCCTTGATAAAGCAGTATCACAAGCTGTTTGCAATGGAAGGGGTGGAACTTGAAGTGCGCCCCTCGGCACTGCAGGCCATTGCCAGGAAAGCACTCAAGCGCAAGACCGGGGCTCGCGGCCTGCGTTCGATTCTTGAGAACGTGCTGCTCGATACCATGTATGAAATCCCCACCATGGAAAGCGTCAGCAAGGTGGTTATTGATGAAAACACTATCGAATCCGGTGCACAGCCGCTGATGATCTACGCCGACCAGGCCAAGGTATCCGGTTCGAAATAATCTGGCGGCGACCGTCGCCTTGAATACCCGTCACTAGCCCCAATGTGCAGGGCGTGACTCATAACCGAAGGACACGATGATGTCTGGACTACCCGATTCCCCCTTAGAGACTCAATCCCTGCCGCTATTGCCCCTGCGCGATGTGGTGGTTTTTCCGCACATGGTGATCCCGCTATTTGTCGGCCGTCCCAAATCCATCAAGGCTTTGGAGACCGCCATGGAGGCCGGCAAGAACATCCTTCTGGTGGCGCAAAAATCTGCTGCCAAGGATGAGCCGGTACCTGAGGATATGTACGAAATAGGCTGCCTCGCCAATATCCTTCAGATGCTCAAGCTGCCCGACGGCACGGTGAAAGTGCTGGTTGAGGGTGTGCAGCGTGCCCGAGTGCTGCGGATCGAAGATCAGCGGGCGATGTTTGTTGCCGATGTGAGCCTGATTCCGGTCGAGGAACGCACGGACAACGAGATGGAAGCGATGCGCCGTACCGTTCTGGCCCAGTTCGACCAGTATGTGAAACTCAACAAGAAAATCCCGCCCGAGGTATTGACCTCGCTGGCCGGTATTGAAGAAGCCGGGCGGCTGGCGGACACCATTGCCGCCCACCTGCCTTTGAAGCTAGAGCAGAAACAGGAAGTTCTTGAAGTGTTCGGCGTGTCGGAGCGCTTGGAAAAGCTGCTTGGCCAGCTCGAAGCTGAACTGGACATTCTTCAGGTCGAGAAGCGAATTCGCGGCCGCGTCAAGCGTCAGATGGAAAAGAGCCAGCGCGAGTATTACCTCAACGAGCAGGTCAAGGCCATCCAGAAGGAACTTGGTGAAGGCGAAGAGGGCGCCGACATCGACGAGATGGAGAAAAAGATCAAGGCTGCCGGCATGAGCAAGGAAGCCCTGGTCAAGATCAATGCGGAAGTTAAAAAGCTCAAGCTGATGTCTCCCATGTCTGCCGAAGCGACGGTGGTGCGTAATTACATCGAAACTCTGCTTGGCTTGCCCTGGAAAAAGAAATCGCGAATCAGCAAGGATCTGTCCGCAGCCGAAAAAATTCTCGATCGGGATCATTACGGGCTGGACAAGGTCAAGGAACGCATCGTTGAATACCTCGCCGTTCAGCAGCGGGTGGACAAGGTCAAGGCACCCATCCTTTGTCTGGTTGGCCCTCCGGGGGTGGGCAAAACCTCCCTGGGGCAGTCGATCGCCAAATCAACCAATCGAAAATTTATTCGTATGGCCTTGGGCGGCGTGCGCGATGAAGCCGAGATTCGTGGTCACCGTCGTACCTATATCGGATCGATGCCCGGGAAGATCCTGCAGAACATGACTAAGGTCGGAGTCAAAAACCCGCTTTTTCTGCTGGATGAAGTCGATAAGATGGGCCAGGATTTTCGTGGCGATCCATCGTCGGCGCTGCTCGAAGTGCTTGATCCCGAGCAGAACCACACGTTCCAGGATCATTACATTGAAGTTGATTTCGACTTGTCCGACGTCATGTTCGTCGCTACGGCAAACACGCTGAACATACCGGCGGCGTTGCTTGATCGTCTGGAAGTGATTCGCCTCTCGGGCTACACCGAGGACGAAAAGGTCAATATTGCCTTGCGCTACCTCGTACCCAAGCAGATGAAGAACAATGGCATCAAGCGGGACGAGCTCTCCATTACCGAAGATGCCCTGCGCGATATCGTTCGCTACTATTCGCGTGAAGCCGGGGTGCGTGCGTTGGAACGTGAAATATCGAAGATTTGTCGCAAGGTGGTCAAGTCGCTGGTGATGAAGAAACGCCGGAACAAGATTGTCGTAAATGCCAAGAATCTCGACAAGTTCCTTGGTGTGCGGCGTTACAGTTTTGGCATGGCGGAGAAGGAAAACCAGATTGGCCAGGTTACCGGCTTGGCCTGGACGGAAGTCGGCGGCGAGTTGCTGACCATCGAAACGGTTGCCTTGCCCGGCAAAGGCAAGACCATGACTACCGGCAAACTGGGCGAGGTCATGCAAGAGTCGATCCAGGCCGCTTTGTCGGTGGTGCGCAAGCGCAGCCAGGCGCTGGGTATCGAAGACGATTTTTATCAAAAGAATGATATCCACATTCACCTGCCCGAAGGTGCAACACCCAAGGACGGACCAAGCGCCGGCATCGCCATCTGTACGGCACTGGTTTCTTCGTTGACAGGCATCCCGGTACGCGCCGATGTGGCGATGACGGGTGAGATCACCCTGCGCGGTGAAGTGCTGCCCATTGGAGGTCTCAAGGAAAAATTGCTGGCCGCTGTACGTGGTGGCATCCGCTTGGCGCTGATTCCTGAGGAGAACGTCAAGGATCTGGCGGAAATTCCCGAGACGATCAAAAATCGGATCGAGATTCAGCCCGTGCGTTGGGTAGACAAAGTGCTTGAACTAGCTCTTGAGAGCATGCCGAAACCTCTTTCCGATAAGCCGGCGACGACCGCAGTCGCCGCCGCGGTAGGAGATAAGGGAGTGACGGGCGTAGTGACCCATTGAGCGCTTGTGAACTGATAGAATTCACATTGTTGTACGATTTGTGTAACGGTAGTTCAGTGGGTGCTTAGCTCAGTTGGTAGAGCGTCGCCCTTACAAGGCGAATGTCGGCGGTTCGACCCCGTCAGCACCCACCAATAACAACACGATGGCTTGCCGTAACGCAAGCCATTGTCTTTTCATTAGCGGGAACCAGTCTGTATTTGGGTGTGCAGCTTGGGAAATTGGTCCGATTAGCTCTTTCGGCAGATGGGGAGAATAATTCGGATAAGCTTTAAGCTCGGCAGCTTGGCCTTTGGAAGTTGCAACAAGCAGTATTTGCGAACAGCGTTTTCTGAACACAACTATTTGTTGGCACGAAAATGCAATCACTGAGTCAAAAAATTTCGTATCCGGTATCCGTATGGAACTCGTGGAAATTCCTGTCGAAAAACTAAGCTTCGGGATGTTCATCTCAAAGCTTGACAGGCCATGGACTGAAACACCGTTTGTTTTTCAGGGATTCGTTCTGAAAAGTGAAAAGCAGCTTGGTGTTCTGAGAAAGTACTGCAAGCACGTCTTTGTTGATCCGGAGAAAGTGGAACTACTGGATGTAGCGAAAGTTACCGCCGAGGATATTGCAAAAATTCGCGGTACGACCGTCTACAAGGAGGCAGCAAGTGTTGAGGTCGAATTGCCAAGGGCACAAAAGGCCTTTTCCGACACCGCTTTGATCGTTAAAGAGTTATCTCGGGCGGTGGAAGTCGGAAGCTCGATCGATACAGCGCGGTCACAGGAGGCCGCTGCGCAGATAACCGAAAGCGTAGTGCGCAATCCGGATGCGATGGCATTGCTGATCAAGCTGCAGGAAAAGAGTGAGGCAACGCTCAGTCGCGCTGTCGAAATTTCGGTCATGATGACCATTTTTGGGCGCTTTCTCCAACTTCCACCGGAAAAGCTGGAAATTCTCGGGATGCTTGGTCTGCTTCAGGATGTGGGCAAACTTAAGCTTCCCGCCGAACTTGCCGCTCGCGGACCGAGCAATGAAACTGAAACGGAGTTGTACCGGACACACGTAAATCACTCGGTACGGATTCTCAGCAGTACTTCCGGCGTTCCTCCGGAAATTCCGGGACTGGCGTCCCTGCATCACGAACGATTCGATGGCAGTGGCTATCCTAGGGGTTTGCGTGGAGATGCGATTGCGTTTTACGGATTGATCGCGGGGATCGTCGATACCTTTGACACGCTGACGGCGCCACAGCCATTCGGCGCCAATCTGTCTCCTGCAAAGGCACTAAGCATTATCTATAAGGAACGAGGGAAGCAGTTCCATCCGGCACTGGTTGAACAGTTCATCCAGTGTATCGGTGTATTCCCTGTTGGTAGCGTCGTTGAGCTTAACAGTGGCGAAGTTGCCATTGTTATTGCCCAGAATATGGTGCGGCGAATGCAGCCAAGGATCATGGTCGTCAAGAGTGCGGAGGGCAATCCGCTCAGACCTTACAAAATGCTCGATCTGATGAAAGAACCTAAAGTTAGACTGGACGAGCCCTATCGGATACAGCGTTCGCTGGAATATGACTCCGTCGATATCGATCCGCGCGAGCTTTTCCTGTGAGTGATGCGGAGTCTGCCGATCCGGCAACCTCGCCCTCTCTGTCTGCCGACGTCGACTTTTTTCTGGACGCACTGCGCGACAGAATGGAGCAAAGACGGATTGATGATGGAAATCTGGCCGTACTGATGATTGAATGCGGTTTGATCAATCGAGTGGATGCAGTCTGGGGTTACCCGGTTGGCGATTTGGTTCGTGGGCGAGTCGCCGAATTGTTGCGCAGTGATGTGCTGCGCGAGGGCGACATCATCGGAGGGATAGGTCGGGAGGATTTTGCGTGCATCCTATCCACGGTAGACGGTCCGGCTGTGGCGTTGTTGGCAGCGCAGAAATCCATACGCGCGCTCAATACGCCGTTCTGGATTGGTGATGAAGAAGTTTTTGCGGACCCTGCTATCGGGATAGCGATGTTTCCGATGCACGGGGATCAGCCGGAAAACCTGTTGCAGCGCTCAAAGAGTGCTTGTGCTTTGGCTCGGGATCTCACTGAGCGTATCGCCAATGCAGAGGACGATAGTGAGGGACGCGCGGAATCTCTGCTCCTTGGCGAAAACAGATTGCGCACGGCCGTCATGGAGGATGTGCTTGAGTTGGTGTTTCAGCCGCAATATGACCTGCGACGAGGACAGATCATGGGGGCCGAGTGTCTCCTGCTCTCTCGCGATTCGTCGCTCGGCATGGTTTCCGCAGAAGATGCGTACGCCGCTGCCGAGTCTGCGGGGATTGTTTCCGGGTTTGTTTCCTCGATACTGAATCGCGCGTTGCGAAATGTCTCGGAGTTTCGCTACAGCGGTGGCCTTGATTTACGTATTGGAATCAAGCTTCCATCCAGGGCGCTGCTAAACATGGAGTTGCCCGATGTTGTACAGCGAGCATTGGGCACTTGGAGCCGACGTGCGGGGACACTGATTTTGGAAATTGGGGGCACATCACTGTTGAGAGAGAATGCGGTGGCGCGGGAGAATCTGCTTCGCCTCAAGGAGATTGGTGTAAAGCTCTCGATCGATGACTCGGAAATGGCGCTGTCAACCTTGTACTGGCTCGCAGTTTTGCCGTTTCAGGAAATCAAGATTGACGTATCAATGGCTCCAGATCTGGTTGGTGCGCCGAAATCGGAGCGGATTGTGCAATCAGTGATTGAACTAGCACATCACCTCAAACTCAACGTTGTCGCCGTCGGCGTTGCTGACGAAGTACAGGCGGCTCGGCTCAAGGAACTCGGCTGCGACTACATGCAGGCTGACTTCAAGGGGCCGGCACTTGACCCAAAGGGTTTTGTCGAGCGGTTTGGATTCAGTGAAGATTGAGTTTGTCCAAAAATTCAGGTGGGTGATCCAGGGCTTTCCCGGCAAAAAATCGGTTTAGAAGGTTTCCAAGATCAGCCATTGTCGGCCAGGCGCATGCAAAGGAGACAATTATCAACCCTTCGGCGATTCAGGTGCTTGTGTAAAAATGCGGTAAAATTTGGCCCGCTTGGATCGGCAATAATTGATAGGCCGATCTTGACAATTTGTGGGTCTCACTTAGTGGAGCGGGTACTAGTTTTCAGTCAGCGCACACTCTGAACAAAGGCGAACCGACGTTCGCCTTTTTCGCATCCAGGGATTTTGACGCATGTTAGATGTTATTCGGAATAATAAGAGAATCACTCAGGGTTTCCTGGTATTGATCACCCTTCCTTTCGCGTTTTGGGGCGTTGACTCCTATGTCCGAAACGCCGATACCGAGTCGGACGTCGCGACCGTTGGTAGTAGCAAAATCTCTAGCTACGATTTGCAAAATGCCTTGCGGGAACAGCAGGATCAAATGCGCTCCCTGTTGGGTGGAAAGGCCGATCCGGCGTTGTTTGAGACGACGCAAATGCGGAATGCTGTCCTGAATTCATTGGTAACGCAGCGCCTGCTAGCGCAACAGGCAAGGGAGTCGAAGTTGACTGTCGCGAATGAGCAACTGGTTCAGTTCATATCTTCCGTTCCTTCCCTTCAGCAAGATGGCAAGTTTTCCAATGAACGCTATGCGGCGCTAGTTTCAGCTCAAGGCATGAGCAAAGAACTGTTCGAAGCACGTTTGCGCCAGGACATGGCGATGCAACAATTGATGCTGCCAATTACCGAGGCAGGCATTCCCGGCCAGGCTGCTGCAAATCGTTGGCTGTCGACGCAACTTGAGCAGCGGGAAGTTGGCGAAGCGGTGCTATTGCCTGACGCTTACCTTGGCAAGGTCAAGCTTGCCGCGGACGCGGTGCAAAAGTACTACGAGGCCAACCGCAAGCAGTTTGAACTTCCGGAACAGGTGCGCGCCGAGTATCTCGTGTTGAGCCGCGATGAAATGGCGGCACGGACCACAGTCAGCGATGCGGATATCACCAACTATTTCCAGTCCCACATTGATCAATACAAGGAAGGAGCAACACGCCGCGCCAGCCACATTTTGATTCGGATAGACAAGGATGCCCCAGCAGCAGACGTCGACAAGGCCAAAGTCAAGGCAGAAGCGCTATTGGCTCAGCTAAGAAAAGCGCCTGGCGAATTTGCAAAGCTGGCCAAAGCGAACTCTCAGGACCCGGGTTCCGCGGAAAAGGGTGGTGATCTTGATTGGTTTGGTAGTGGCATGATGGTGAAATCGTTTGAGGATGTCGCTTTTGCAATGAAACAAGGTGACATTTCAGATGTCGTGCGCTCCGATTTTGGATTTCACATCATTCTCGTAACGGGTGTGCGCCCGGAGAGGGTCCGACCATTGGTGGAGGTCAAAGAAGAGATCACGGCGGCGATCAAGCGCGATACGGGCGCAAGAAAATATGCGGAGGCAGCGGAGGCATTTGGCAACACGGTTTATGAGCAGGCTGACAGCCTGACGCCGGCAGCTGAAAAGTGGAATCTGGAAGTGAAGAAAACCGACTGGCTTGCCAAGAGTGGCAAACCGCCGGCGCCCTTCGATAATCAAAAACTGGTCAATGCCCTGTTTAGCGATGATGGGATTAGGCACAAGCGCAACACCGAGGCAGTCGAGGTCGCGTCAGGTACATTGGTATCAGCGCGGGTTCTTGAACATAAGCCAGCCGCCTTGCAGCCGCTCGAGACAGTTAAGGCGGATATTGAAAAGCAACTGCGTCGTGAGGCTGCGGTTGCTCTCGCAACCAAGGATGGTGAAGAAAAACTGGCCCGCTTGGCTAATGGAGAATCCGTCGATCTCAAATGGTCAAAGGAACATAGCGTGAGTCGTTCCGATGCACAAGGACTTCCCCCGGAAGCCCTGCGTGCGATCTTCAAGGCGGACACAAGCAAACTCCCCGCACATGCAGGCTTTTCATCGGCCGGCAAAGGCTATGCCCTGTATCGCATTTCTGCCGTGAAAACTGCGGACGCTGTCAAGGACGACCCACGCCGTAGCGCATTGGCTCAACAATATGCCCGCCTGGTCGCCGACGAAGAATTTTCTGCCTGGCTGGCAACTTTGAGGCAGAAGTACCCAGTGGCAATTAACAAGGCAATACTGGAAAGCAAGGAACGCTAAACTCTCCGAATTGCCAAAAAAAGCCCCGCATCGCGGGTAATGCCGTTCAGTTAAGGTTTTTCTTGAGGTAAAGAACGGCATAGCGTTTTGGAAGGGCTTTAACGCGACGGGGGCATTGACGCCCCCGTCGTTTTTCGACGATGGCGAATTGAAGCTGCGTGCGCAAGCGCAGTAAATGGGCGGGCAGGCGGCCCGGGGCCATACCGACGGCCCAGATCATCTCGTTCTGCAAGATGTGCAAGGCGCGCAAGAAACTCATATCGGTCGGGGCCACCTTGGCCTGGATCGCGGCCTTGGCTATTTCCAGACGGACCAGGTTGTAGGCGACCAGTGCGCCCAAGACTTCCTGCGCAACCTCCTGCGGATGCTGGCTGCGCAAGGTCAATGCATTGCCGAGCATGGACTGCTTGAGTTCGCGATAGCTGGTTTCGATCTCCCAGCGACGCCGATAACACTCAGCCAGGTCGTCGGCCTTGAAGCGACGACGATCGAGTAGCGAGGTCAGCAGTATCCGTTCCTTGCCATTGGCCGACACCATCCGCACGGCACGCGCCGTCCAGTGTTCAGGCAGATGGGGCGCCTTGGCACGCGCTTGCGGCGACACCCGCATGCGCACCAAACCATCGTCTGCGGTGCCGGAGAGTCGCTCCCACTTCGTATTGGACTTGGCGGGAATCAGGTAGTGACGTTGTTCGCCCAGTTGCGTCAACCCCAGCAGAATCTCCGCACTCAGGAAGCCACGGTCAAAGACGGTCAAGGAGTGATCGGCGATACGTTCGACCAGCGTCTTGGCGTAGAGCATCTCGTTCTGACCGTACGGCCCGAACGCGATATCCGAGACCAGATGCGTGGGCAGGGCGGTGACGCTGACCGCCCGGACCTGCGGATAGCTGGCGACCTTGCCGCTGGCGTAGGCTTGCGCGCCAAAGTGGGCGCGGTTGTCGGTGCTGTCCGGCGCACGGAAGGTGGTGCCATCCATGGCCCAAAGCGAGAGACCCTTCCACGCATGTCGTGCGGCGTCCTGGGCGCACCAGGCGCGTGCAGTCCGATCAAACAACCGCGCCAGTGGCGCTGGCCCGAGCCGTTGTCGGGCCAGCGTCACCGCACTTTTGCTAACGGCCTGATCCGTCGCCGACGGCAACGCCAGATCCAACGTGGCCAACACCTCGGGCATCGATTGATGCCGGTACAGCGCCAAGGCAATGACCAGCCACACCACTTGCTCCGTCGGAAGTCGCCGCCGTCGAATGCTGGCCGTTCCCGTGGCAGCGAGAGCCTCCTCGATCCACGCCAAAGGCAGGTGTTCCGCCAACCGGTCAAGACCGGACAGAGGTATAACATCCGCGGTTGCGTGAAGCTGGCTCGATAACATCGAGCCAAACGTTAACGGGGTTTACAAGTGTTTACAATAGCTTGCACAACAAAAGAAAATGCCGTTCAGTGCCAACTGAACGGCATTACAGGCAATGCCTGGCTTTCTAAATATCCAGCGATTATTCGGCGCTTGGTGTCTCAACTGCCTCCTCGACCGGTCGATCGAGCAACTCAACAAAGGCCATCGGCGCGTTGTCGCCAACTCTGAAACCCATCTTGAGAATACGCAGATAGCCGCCATTGCGCGTGGCGTAACGAGGTCCGAGTTCATTGAACAGTTTGCCGACGATTTCCCGATCGCGGGTCCGATCGAAAGCCAACCTGCGATTGGCTAGGCTTGGCTTCTTACCCAGTGTGATCAATGGCTCTACCACTCGGCGCAGTTCCTTGGCTTTGGGCAAAGTTGTCTTGATTGCCTCATGGCGCAGCAATGAAACCGCCATGTTGCGCAGCATCGCCTGGCGATGTGCAGAGGTGCGATTTAGTTTACGAAGTCCACTACCGTGACGCATTTTGATTTCCTCGTTTTTTTGCGGCCATCGCGCAATGCAAATGGCCGGTTAATGGTTATCGAGAGTTCAACAATCAGTGTTGCAAGTGAAACAGATCAGGCAAATGAAACAACCGGGTCAGCCAACGGCTACCCCTGCGTCAAGTCAATCAGGCCAGCTTCTCCAACCCGGCCGGTGGCCAGCTTTCAAGCTTCATACCCAAGGTCAAGCCGCGCGAAGCCAGCACCTCCTTGATCTCGTTGAGCGACTTGCGTCCGAGATTTGGGGTCTTCAGCAATTCAGTCTCGGTGCGTTGAATCAGGTCGCCGATATAGTAGATATTCTCAGCCTTGAGGCAGTTCGCCGAACGAACCGTGAGTTCGAGATCATCCACCGGACGCACCAGTACCGGATCCACAGTCGTCTGTTTAGGCGCTTCTGCAGACATCGGGGTACCTTCGAGATCTGCGAACACCGACAATTGCTCCATGAGGATACGGGCTGCGGTGCGCACGGCTTCCTCGGCATTGTCGATCGCACCATTGGTCTCGATGTCGAGAATCAATTTGTCGAGATCGGTGCGCTGCTCCACGCGAGCCGACTCAACCGAATAACTTACCCTGCGCACGGGGCTGAATGATGCGTCAAGCATGATCTGACCAATGGCAAGATTCTCGCGAGCGATCTCACGTTGATTGGCCGGTACATACCCACGACCGGATTCAACCCGAATCTGCATATTGAGTTTGCCGCCAGGTGCAATGTGGGCAATAACGTGATCCGGATTTACGATTTCTACATCGTGCGTAGTTTCAATATCACGTGCTGTGACAACGCCTTCGCCATTCTTTGAAAGGGTCAGAGTTGCTTCGCGGCGATTGTGCATCTTCAGCACAACCCCTTTGAGGTTCAACAGTACGTCAACTACGTCCTCGCGCACGCCATCCAGCGTCGAATATTCGTGGAGCACGCCCTCAATTGAGACCTCGGTCGGCGCTACGCCTTCCATTGAGGAAAGCAGGATCCGCCGCAAGGCGTTGCCAAGCGTGTGCCCGTAGCCCCGCTCAAACGGCTCCATTACCACACGGGCATGAAGCGGCGAAAGCTGCTGGACATCAATACTGCGGGGTTTAAGAAGTGTGTGCATGTGCATTCCTTCGAATGGAAAACGCCTGGCATCCGGTGGACGCCAGGCGCAAAACTACTTGTTAGCGCGAATACAGTTCGACGACCAGGCCTTCGGTAATCGAAGGCGGCAGATCTTCGCGTGCTGGGTATGACTTAAACACACCCTTGCCAGCTTTTACATCCACCTCCAGCCACACCGGGAAGCCGCGCGACTCAGCGGCTTCGAGGGCTGCTTTGGTACGCAGATGGCTGCGAGTGCCTTCCAGCAACTGGATGACGTCACCTGGGCGGACGTTGTACGAAGGAATATCGACGCGTTTGCCGTTGATCAATACACCATTGTGACGGACAACTTGCCGCGCTTCGGCACGTGACACACCGAAACCCATGCGATAAGCAACGGTGTCTAGGCGGCCTTCAAGCAATTTGAGCAGATTCTCGCCTGTCGGTCCCTTTTTACGCTCGGCTTCGCCGAACACTTTGCGGAATTGCCTTTCAAGCACACCGTAGATGCGACGGATTTTTTGCTTTTCGCGGAGTTGTGTGCCATAACCGGACAGCCGCTGTCCGGATTTTTGGCCATGCTGGCCGGGCGCATAAGCACGGCGCTCGACGGAACATTTGTCAGTGAAGCACTTCTCGCCTTTGAGGAAGAGCTTTTCGCCTTCGCGGCGGCACTGGCGGCACTTGGCGTCTAGGTTGCGGGCCATGGTGTCGTATCCTTATTGCCTTAGATGCG
>JAIPCF010000046.1 GCA_021738385.1 Sulfuritalea sp.
GGTTTCGCTCCCCTGTGGATGCTGTTTCTCTGCAGTTTCGCCACCTGCGCCGGGTCGACCGGCGGCGGCATCAAAATGGTCCGCGCCATGATCCTCTACAAGCAGGTGTATCGCGAACTGATCCGCGCCATGCATCCCAGCGTCGCCTGGCCGGTCCGCGTCGGCGAGCGGCAGGTGCCGCCCAACATCCTCTCCGCGGTGATGGCCTTCGGCTTCGTCTACATGGTCAGCATTGTGTTGATGACTATCGTCATGGCCTTCTCCGGCATGGAGATCGTCAGCGCCTTCACCGCCGTCGTGGCCAGCATCAACAACACCGGGCCGGGCCTGAATCAGGTCGGACCCGCAACCACGTATGCATCCCTGACTGATTTCCAGACTTGGGTGTGCACCTTCGCCATGCTGCTCGGTCGCCTCGAGATATTCACACTGCTGGTGGTGCTGACCCCTGCATTCTGGCGTCGTTAGCGCCCGCAACGAGCCGGCAGCGGGCAGCGCGGTTTCCGCTTGCCGGCAGGCGGTGCGATAATCCGATCTTTGCCTCGCTGGATAGCCCTTCATGTCACCTTCGGCCCGCCCCAAAAACGATACTTTTCTGCGTGCACTGCTACGCGAACCGGTGGACTACACGCCGGTCTGGTTGATGCGCCAGGCGGGACGCTATCTGCCCGAATACAACGAGACGCGCCGTCGCGCCGGCAGTTTTCTCAATTTGTGCAAGAACCCTCAACTCGCCTGCGAGGTCACACTGCAGCCACTGTCGCGCTTCGAACTGGACGCGGCGATCCTGTTTTCTGACATTCTCACCGTACCTGACGCGATGGGTCTTGGCCTCTACTTCGCCGATGGCGAAGGCCCCAAGTTCGAGCGCCCGCTGCGCGAGGAATGGGTGATCCGGGGTCTGACCGCACCCGACCCCAACGTACACCTGCGCTATGTGATGGATGCAGTGGCCGAGATTCGCCGCGCGCTGGACGGCTCGGTGCCCTTGATCGGCTTTTCCGGCAGTCCGTGGACACTTGCCTGCTACATGGTGGAAGGTGGCTCCTCGGCCGACTACCGCACGGTCAAAACCATGCTCTACGACCGCCCCGATCTGATGCATCACATTCTTCAAGTCACGGCAACTGCGGTGGTGGATTACCTCAATGCACAGATCGAATCCGGCGCACAGGCTGTGATGATTTTCGATTCCTGGGGAGGCGCACTGTCACACGCCGCCTACCGCGAATTCTCTCTGGCCTACATGCAACGCATTGTTGCCGATCTTAAGCGCAGCCATGATGGTCAGCGTGTTCCCTGCATCGTATTCACCAAAGGTGGCGGCCAGTGGCTTGAAGCGATTGCCGATATCGGCTGCGATGCAGTTGGCCTCGACTGGACCACCGATTTGGGCGAGGCACGCCGACGCGTCGGCAACCGTGTTGCATTGCAAGGCAATCTGGACCCCATGGCATTGTTTGCCTCTCCGGACAAAGTTGCGGCCGAAGCACGAAGGGTGCTGGACAGTTTTGAAAGCGATTCGTCCGCCAGTGAAAAATCTTGCGGGCATGTGTTCAATCTGGGGCATGGCATTTCACAATTCACCCCGCCCGAGAACGTAAAAGTACTGGTCGATACCGTGCACAGCCACAGCCGGCGGAGCTCTGCGGGAAGCTGACCCTCTGAACCAGCAGAGGGAGCGGCATGAGGCGCTTTGGCCCTCGAAAATCCCTCTCTCACAAGGCTTTCGGAGAGGAGAAATAAATGCCTCTTTTTATTGACTTATGCACAAAAACCGGTAAGGCACCGTAGTTTCCGCAACGCCTTGGCACATTCCGAATGAATGTCTTCAACAAATTGTTTTTAAACGACTTTATTTTGTTCAAAATTTGCTCAATGGGCACAAGCACCGTGCACGACTACCACATCGAGACATTGCGGGGTGCTTACTCACAAAGTTATCCACAGAATTTGTGGGTAAGCAATTTTTGCTTTTGTAGCAAGCCCTTGAAGACGTATGTCAATACTTTCTCGAGCATTGACCAGCAAGCATCTGAGCAAGCATGAACATCATCCATGTCGCACTCGATTTGCCTCTGCCAAGACTCTTCGATTACCTCGCACCGGACTCTAACCTTAGTGATATAGGCCTACGAGCTACGGTGCCATTTGGCACAGGTTCACGAACGGGTGTGATTGTCGGTGTGGCCGATGTCAGTGAACAACCGATTGCCAAACTGAAAACGGTCTCGGCAATCCTGCGTGACATGCCTGCGCTACCTGCCGAATGGCTGGCGCTTTGCGAATTCTGTGCGCGCTACTATCAGACGCCACTGGGTGAGGTAACCTCCTTCGCGCTGCCGCCGATGCTGCGTCGCGGCAAGCTGCCGCGCATCAAAAAAACGAAACCAGTCGCCGTATCACCATCGCCGAGTTTTGCGGCCGGGGTTGAGCTGCCTCGCCTGCTCGACGCACAACAAGCGGCGGTTGAAGCCATCACCGCCACCAATGGATTCGACACCCTGCTGCTGCACGGCGTAACCGGCAGCGGCAAGACAGAGGTTTACCTGCGTGCGATCACCGCCGTGCTGGCGCGTGGCGGCCAGGCGCTGATGCTGGTGCCCGAGATTGCACTGACGCCGCAACTCGAAGGTCGCGTCGCGGCGCGCTTTCCGGGCGCGCATATCGTCTGCGCCAACAGCAGCATGGGTGATGCCGCACGTGCGCGCGGCTTTCTCGAGGCGCAAAGCGGTCAGGCCGAAATCGTGCTCGGTACCCGCCTGGCGGTATTCATGCCCATGCCGCGCCTGCAACTCATCGTGGTCGATGAGGAACATGACGCTTCGTTCAAACAACAGGAAGGTTTGCGTTATTCGGCACGCGATGTCGCCATCTGGCGTGCCCATCAACTGAACATTCCCATCGTGCTCGGATCGGCCACCCCCTCGCTGGAGACTTTCCACCATGCCCAGCCAAGGTCCGCCCCCACCGGCGGCGGGACGAGTCGCTATCGCCTGCTTGAACTGCCGGAACGCGCCGTGGCCGACGCCATGCCTACGGTGCGCATCATCGACACGCGACGTGAAAAATTGCAGGAGGGCCTTTCGGCCGCCCTGCTCGATGGGTTGCAACAGCGTCTCGATCGTGGCGAACAAAGCCTGGTGTTTCTCAACCGGCGCGGCTATGCACCGGTGCTGGCCTGCCCGCCCTGCGGCTGGATCTCGCGCTGTACGCGCTGCGCCGCCAATCTGGTATTGCATCTGGCCGACAAACGCCTGCGCTGCCACCACTGCGGTTTCGAAACCGGCGTCCCGCGGTCTTGTCCCGACTGCGGCAATGTCGATCTGCTGCCTTTCGGCCGCGGCACGCAGCGTCTCGAAACCATGCTGGTTGAGCGCTTTCCCGAAGCCCGTGTGCTGCGCATCGACCGCGACTCGGCGAGCACGCCGAAAAAATGGCAGGCATTGCTTGCCACCATACATGCGGGTGAGGCGGACATCCTGGTCGGCACGCAGATGCTGGCCAAAGGTCATGACTTTCCGTTGTTGACCCTGGTCGGCGCTGTCAGCGCCGACGCGGCATTGTTCGCCGCGGACTTTCGCGCGCCGGAGCGGCTCTTTGCCCAGTTAATGCAGGTTGGCGGGCGCAGTGGACGAGCCGACCTGCCCGGCGAAGTGCTGATTCAAACGGAATACCCCGAGCATCCGCTATATCAGGCCTTGATCGAGCACGACTACCAGCGCTTCGCCCGCTCTCAACTTGACGAGCGCCGCATCGCCGGCTTTCCGCCTTTCAGTTTTCAGGCCATGCTGCGCGCCGAAGCGCGTGACATGAATCAGTCGCTGGCCTTTCTCACCACCGCCCGTTGCGCCGCAGAAAGCCTGGCCGATGGGGTCGCGCTCTACGATCCGGTGCCCATGCGTTTGCAACGCTTGATGAAACTGGAGCGCGGCCAGCTACTGGTCGAATCGCAGAGTCGACCGGCGCTGCAGGCTTTTCTGCCGAAATGGATGGAAGCGCTCCATGCGCTGAAAATGCCGGGAGGTCTGCGCTGGCATCTCGATGTCGATCCGCTGGAGTTCTGACGAAGGCCAGGGAGCCGCTAGTCGCGCAACCGGATCAGCAGGCTCTGCGTGCCGCGACCGATGAGGCCATCTTCATCGTAGATGCGCGACTCGGACAGACCGCCACCGTCAGGACCTACCAGGGTTTGCGCATCAATGCAGATCGATTCACCGCGCGGGCGGCGCAGCAGGTTGATCGTCAGATCAAAATTGACAAAAGTGTAGCGTTTGAAATCGAGAATGGCGCTGATGCCGTTACCGGAATCGGCTGCCACCGCGACACGCTGATAGGCCGACGGCGCTTCCCCCTCAACCAGCGGATGACGCATGCGGAACCAGGACGCACATGGGCCACGAAAGAAGTCGCCGGCCGCGACACGGGTTTCGACCAGATCCGGGTAGCCAATCGAATCGAGCAGGAAGGGAAAGCGCACGGCTGGCGAATCAGCAAAGCTTGCCGGCGCCCTGGGCAGCGGATGTCCCGGCAGGCCACTTGGCATCTCGAGCGTGGCCGCACGCTGCGCCAGCGCGGTGAATCTGGCGATCTCCTTGCCGCCAGAAATCAGAACTGCTGCCAGGTGAGCGGCGTTGCGCCCGGCATATTCCGTGGTGACCGATACCGACAGGTCGGCAATTGGCACCGGGCGCAGCAGGTTGGCGGTCAGGCGACCGATGTGGTCGAGTTCCATTTCGGCAGCGACCCGCTCGATGGCGCGCATGACCAGCGCCGTGGGCGGCCCGGCGTGCTGGTGATCCGGATGCCACGGCCCGCGGGTCAATCCACTGGCACGAAAACTGCCATCCGGCTGTTCGGCGAAAGCGGCGGTGGGCAGATGGCTGAGTTCTTCGGCGCGTGTCATGGCTATCTTTCGTGGAGGTCCGGGTCCGCAGGGCAGGCAAGCCGCACTTGCGGCTGTTTATGGCGTCAGGACCGGCTGCGGTTTCCGACACGGTGCTTGCGGAAACGCGAATCTACTACGAGATTGCTACCTCCCGACCTCCCGAGGGAAACATCAGCCCATCAAATTAAACCTTGCCTTTGGCCGCTTGACCCCGTATGGTGTCGCGGCATTCGATTCAAGTAGCGTATTGCCGTATTGAAGTAAACCGCCGTTACCGTGCCGTTTCTCCGCTGCCAAGCTGCTTTCTTGATTTCGCCTGCGTTAATGGGCGTCCGCTCGTTTTATATTTTTTCAAGGAAAGTCAAACATGGCAACAGGTACAGTCAAGTGGTTCAACGATGCGAAGGGTTTCGGCTTCATCACTCCCGATGACGGCAGCGAAGATCTATTCGCGCATTTTTCCGAAATTCAGGGCAGTGGCTTCAAGTCGCTCCCCGAAGGCCAGAAAGTCAGCTTCGAGGTCAAGATGGGCCCGAAGGGCAAGCAGGCTTCGACGATCACGCCGGTTTAAGGCAGTCGAAAACAAAAACCGCAGCCTTGGCTGCGGTTTTTTTTCGTCCGCGTTTTGCTCAGGCGACGCATCGACAAGCAGTTTGCCCCGGGCCGGAACAAAAGTCGGCGCTGGCGACACGGTGATGAACTCCGTGTATCCGCGTTTATTCTGCCTCAAACATCAGCAGGCAAAGGTCGGCTCAATTGCGCCGACCGAGAAACCAGAGCCAACTCGCCACTTGCAGCCCCAGCAGCCCGCCAAAAGTAAGCTGATAGGCGTCGCGAACCGAGAACCCGCTTGCCTGCATGCTGTCGACCGCGACTCCAAAGCCCCACTGGATGCCGAAGGCGCCGATAAAAACCATCAGGTTCAGCGCGGTATTCACGCGACCCGCGAGCGCCACATCGTAATGCCGCTGCAGTAACGCGTAAGCCAGATTACCGACCGAGAAGACCAGGCCAAGAATGAACCACAAGGGCTGGCTTGGGCCAACATCAAGCATGATGAGCAGGCTGGAAAACAGACCCAGCCCCATGCCGACCACCAACAAACTGAAGGTCGAAATTCCCCGTCTTGCCAGTGGCGCGACACCGAAAGCAATCGACAGAAAGCCGATCAACATGCCACCTCCCATTAGCAGCAAATGGTCCGCAGCCACGCCGCGCGGTTGGCCGGAAAAATTCATCAGCCAAGGCAGCGCCCACAATCCCTGCAAGGCCATGAAGCCGCCGATAATCATGGTCGATTGCGGCGCATAGCGCCAAAAAGCCCGGCTGGCCAGAACTTCGCCGAGGCCGGCGATCTGACGGCGCAGCGATTCGCCGTGCGCCACGCCGGGCTTGTCAGGTGTACTGAAAATGATTGCTGCAGCGGCAACGCCGGCAACGGCCAAGGCGACGAACACGGCGCGCCAGCCGAACTGGGGGATCGCCCAGGACAGCGGTGTTGTCGCGGTCAGTGCGCCGAGCGCACCTGCCGCCATGATTGCCGCGTTGAGCGAGGCCTGACGCTCCAAGCCGAACCACTGACTGAAGGCCTTGAACGACGCCATCAAACAGGCCGACACCCCAAGACCAATCAACGCCCGTCCAATCACCAGTTGCGTCAGGGATGTGCCGGAAGCGAACAGCGCGCAACCGCTGGCAGCGATCAGCAGCAGGACGGCTTCAACGCGGCGCGGACCGTAGCGATCGAGCGCCAGCCCGAGTGGTAACTGCACCAAACCGAAGGCCAGCAGGTAAGCGCTGGTAAGCAGGCCCAGGCCAGTTGCGGAAACACCCAGTTCGCGCGTCAGTTCCGGTGAGATCACCGCATTGACATTGCGCAAAAAATAGGAAAAGAAATAGCCCGCGGCGAAGGGCAAAAATACACGCAGCCAGGGATTCATGCCGGAGCCCCGTGCACGTTGTTGCGCAGCCATTCAACACGCTGGAGAAGCTTGGCTGCCCATTGCTCATCGAGTCCGCTGGCATAAGCAAGCCGGCACAGGGCATCGATCGGCGGTCGCTGCGTGCGGATCACGCGCCAGAACTCGGCCAGCGACACAGCATCGGCGGGCCGTTCGACATGCTCCAGGGTTTCGCCCGCCTTGAGCTCTCCTTCTTCCAGCACTCGAAAGTACCAGCCGGCCAGACCGTGTTCGCCTATGTACAACGCAACACCTTCGCAAGCCGTGCGAGTGTCAACTTTCCAGCAGGGCGTGCGTGGTTGCGACACCTGGATGCGCGCCGTGCCGATACGAAACTCGTCGCCGATGCAGACATTTTCTTCCGTCATGCCCCGGGTCGACAGGTTTTCGCCCAGGCCGCCGGGGCACAAATGCTGCGCCTCGGGAAACATTGCCGCGAGCCGCGCGTAGTGCTCTGCCGGATACTGGTGCAGCGCCTTGCCCGCACCGCCATGCACCCGACGATCGGCCTGCGCATCGCCAACCAACCCGTCTCGCAACAATTGGCAGCGTCCGCTCGCAGGCGTCTTGGCAATCGCGCTGCTGCGGCTGTCACCTGCGAGCTGACGAACCTGACCGACAAACAGGCCATCGACGGTAATGCGAGAATTCAAGGCCATAGCCAGGCCGCGCCGCGCACGCCGGAGGAATCGCCATGGCGATGCTTGAGCAGCCGGGTCGCCACCAAATCGGAAAAAACATGGGCCGCCCAAAGACGCGGCACCGCTTCATACAGTCGGTCGATATTCGACAAGCCGCCTCCCAGAACAATGACATCCGGATCGAGAATATTGATCACCTGCGACAGCGCACGTGCCAAGCGGGTTTCGTAACGTTGCAGGCTGGCTTCGCATTCGGCATCGCCTGCCGCAGCCCTTTGGACTATCTGTGCGGGGAAAATGTCGGCGCTGGCGCGCTCTGCGTACTTGGGATTCCGCTCTGCGGGCAAGTAGCGGCGATGATCGGCGCTCAAGCCGGGGCCTGAGAGGTAGAGCTCGATACAGTCACGGCGACCGCAATAGCAGGTCGGCGTGGCGTCGCCGCCGGGTCGACCCACGGCGACGCTTGCAATTGATCCGGAGCCGCTCCGCAGCGAACCGGCGTCACCCCCATCCGCGGGAAGGGGGCCGGGGGGAAGGCCGCCCCACTCGCCGGGCATCGGATTGTGCCCCCACTCGCCGGCAATGGCATTGGCGCCAGTCAGCAGTTTGCCGTCGACGACAATCCCGCCGCCCACACCGGTGCCGAGAATCACGCCGAACACCACGCTCGCGCCCTTGCCGGCGCCATCCACCGCCTCGGACAACGCAAAGCAGTTGGCATCGTTGGCGATGCGGATTTCGCACTGCAGGCTCGCCTCCAGGTCGCGCTTCAAGGGCTGGCCGATCAGACAGGTCGAATTGGCGTTCTTGATCAAGCCGCTGACGCGCGATTCCGCGCCGGGAATGCCAATGCCGATACTGGCTGCCGTATCACCAACGCCGAGTTTTGCCTTTGCCGCCGCAACCAGACCCGCTACCGCATCGATAGTCGCCCGGTAATCGCCCTGTGGCGTCGCCACCCGTTCGCGCAGCAGCACGCCACCATCCTCGCCCAAAGCGATGATTTCGATCTTGCTTCCGCCCAAATCAATTCCGAAACGCAGCACGCTGATTTCCTGTGGTTGGTCCGAGTATATTCAAACCAAGGTCGGCACAGATGATGAAGTAGGCCGAAGAGTTTTCAAGCGTGCGGCTGCAGCCCACATTTGACTGTTGCCGACGGCGCCGCCCGGGAAAGTCCAACGAACGAATTTCCCGTGCAGGAGTTCCAACCCGACACGGTTCGGTTGAAGGAGCTATTCGGACTTGCCAAGAAACCGGTCGATGTCTTCCAGTTGCAGCCGGATTGAAGCGATATCCGCCTCCACTTCTTTCCGTTCTTCCTCCGGCGCGTCGCCGCGGCTGCTCTCGAGGTCTTTTAGCTGCTGGACAAGCTCCTTGCGGTCGATGCGCAATTGCTCGAAACGCTCGGCTTCCTCCGCCTTGTCGAAAACAATATCCTCCGGCAGCGACCGCTCGCGTTTTTCCCGATAGCCGATACGCTCCTTGGGCAGCAGCTTTTCGCCTTCACCGAGCCGGCGCTGACTCATCAAGGTCGGCGACGCTATCTCGACACCGGCACGATGCAGCGTATCGAGCACCTCCCGTCGCAGCACCGTGCCGGCCGAGACCAGTCGCTTGGTTTCGCTGAGGAAGCCGGCAATTCGATAGGTGATGGAGAAATTGCCGAGTTCCAGAATCAGCACGAAGGGGTCTTCGAGGCCGGTGGATTTGGCGGCCTTGAGCAGAAGTTCTTCCGCCCGGTGATGCGGCACGTCGTAACCCAGCGACAGGGTGGTCTCGATAATGGTGCCGGAATGCCTGACGACGGTCGCCGGATTGCTGACAAAAAAAGCGTTCGGCAGCGCCGTCAGGTCGCGGTTGCTGGTCTGGATCTCGGTATGAAACAGGCCGATCTCGGTAACTCGCCCGAAGTGCGTACCGACCCGCACGAAATCGCCGGTGCGAAAGCTGCGCATGGCACGCAACATCAGCCCCGCCATGGCGTTCGAAGCAAGCGTGGTGGAGGACATTGCAATAATGGCGGTGAGCAGCAGACCGAGCAGGCTGAGCAGATGCCCCTTGGTTTCTTCGCCGACCGGCAACGCCAGAATCGCCATCACCACGCCGACCATCGCCAGCGCCATCACGGTCACCTGGCGCGGCAGCTTGCTTTCGGCCATCACGCCCATCCGCTCGAAAAGCACGCGGTTGACGCCCCAGATGATGATGGCCGTGCCGGCAAGAATGAAGATCAGCGGCAGCAGCTGCGATGCCCCGCCGATCAAGTTCCCAAGTTTTTCCATGTCAATTTCGCGTTCGAACTTGCCTTCGTTCAATAGCGAAATTCTGCGCCTGTCTTAGCGGCCGAACAAGCCCTTTAGCTTGTCCTTCAACTTGTCTTCGACCTTGGTCTTGATCTCCTGCTTTTTCTCTTCGACCTTGGCTTTGGCTGCATCGGATACGAGGCTGGCGAATTCGATTTTGTAGGAGAGACTCTCGAAGGGGCCGCTGACGCGCACCGGCACGGTCAGGCCCTTCAAGTGTTCCAGTTCCTTGCCGCCTTGTCCGGCGCTGGTATTCACCACACTGGCCTTGGTCACGTAATACATCCGGCCGTTGCCGATGTCGATATCGCCTTCGCCGGAGAGGCGCAGGAAAGGCGACTTCATGGCCAGATCGCTATTGTGGGCGACGCCGCCGGCAATTTTCAGCGAAGCGCTGAGCTCGGAAAAATCAGTCTTGTCGCCGGCTTTGGCCTGTTGCGTCGCATCCTCGCGCTTGGCAGATACGGCCCCCAGTTTGCCCTTGAGATCGCGCAGGCTTTGCGCCAGGTTGATCCCTTTGATCGCTCCATTTTTAAGGGTCAGCGAGGCGCTGCCGGCCAGCGCCTTCTTCATCGCCGTCACGCTGTCGCCATGGCTGGTGACGTCGAGCACGACATTACCGCGCCCCTCCAGCAGGTCCTTGTCGGCGAGGTCTTTCATCAGCGGATTGATATTGATCGCACTCAGGTTCTGCTTCAGTGCCAGACCATTGCCCGCCGCGTTCAGCGTCAGGCCGCCGCTGGCCGTGCCCTCATAGAGGTTCATGGTCAGCGGCGACACATCCAGACGACCGCCGGCCAGTTTTATTTTGGCATTCAGTTTGGCCAGTTTGAGTTTTGATACCTGCAAGGCGCCAATGCGAATGGCTCCGCTTGCCGTATGCCCTTTCAAGGCCGAGAAATCCACCTTGTCATCTTTCGCCGGCGGCGCATCGGCGGCTTTGGGTGGCAAATACTTGTCCACATTAAGCGTATCGATGTCGAGATCGAAGCCAAGCGCCAGCGGCGAGAACTTGACCACATCCAGTTTCGCGACGATCTTCGATTCATCGAACTGGGTGCCAAGGTTCAGCGCCGCGAACTGCTTCGCCAGATCAACGCGCAGGCTGCCGGACAGTGGCAGTTTGAGCTGTTTCATCGGCAATTGCGGGTTCGAGATATCGGCGCTGCCGCCGAGTTTTTCCAGTGTGACGGTCTGCTGCTTGAGATTGGCCGCGACCGGCGACTCGATATGGGTTTTAACCACCGTATCGGCGGCTTTGGCATCGGCATCCAGTGTCAGCTTGCCGATCTTGAGCGTTTCCGCCGTGCCTTCAACACCCGACAACAACAACTTGGCGACCACGCTGCGGCCGCTGCCGGTGAGTGACGCGCTCAAAGTCAAGGAGTCGCCCGCCGCCTTGCCCGGCGCGAGAGAAAGCTTCGGCAAGTCGAGCGTCAGGTCGAATGCGTCGGCGCCACTTTTGCCCTTGACCGCCAGACTCACAGCGTCTACCGCGACGGTTTGTTTGGCGCCATCAGCCTGCACCCGCCCGGTGCCTAAATTGATATTGGAAAAGGCCGTGGTGCTGCCACTTTTTTCATCGCGCCAGGTGAACTGGGCGTTGGCCACCTTGATGCCCGCGATATCGATCTGCAAAGGCTCCCGCGCCGTGTCGCCATCGCCGACTTTCTGTGACTCTTCGGTTTTTTTGCCGTGCCCGGCTGTACCGTTCAGCAAGTCGGCAATGTTGAGTGTGCCATCCTTGTGCTTGACCAGGATCACCTTGAATCCATTGACTTCAACCCGCCGCAACTGCACCTGCTTCGACAGCAACGGCATCACCGCCACCGCCACTCGCGCCGAATCGAGGGCAAAGAACTCCGCCTTGCCGCCCGGCTCGGACAGCGTCACGCGACCAAGCCGGATGCCGACATCGGGCCACACCGAAAGTTCGAGCTTGCCGGCGATATCCAGCTTGCGCTGGTGCTTGTCCAGCATGGCAGCACTGAGCTCACTTTTGATCTTCTCCCCATCGAATAGTGCGTAGAGCGTGCCGATACCCACCGCAACCAGGGCCAGAAAGATGCCAAAGACAATTCCGAGAATACGCAAAGGCTTCATGAAGTTTTCCCGTCGGGACGAAATGCGTTAGATTGCCGAGATTATCAGACAGCGGGACATCTGAATGAAATCAGGATCTGGATCTGCTACACCGACACCGGTACGCGCTCCCTGCGTCAAGGTGTGCAAGATGGACGAAGTGACACAGCTATGCCAGGGATGCTTCCGCACCCAGGACGAGCGCGACTGGTGGGTGGCCTATACCGATGAGCAACAGCGGGAAGTGCTGCAGCGTTGCGATCAGCGCAAAGCAGTCGCCGAGTCCGGCAAAGGGGAGTTCGCGCCGAACATGGGCATTGTCGAATCACGGCGCAAGGCCCTGTAACTGATGGCTAACCAAAATCCCACCACAGCTCCTTCATCATGAAATTCAAGGACTATTACGAAACTCTCGGCGTGCCGCGCACATCCACGCAGGACGAAGTCAAGCATGCCTATCGCAAGCTGGCGCGCAAATACCATCCGGATGTGAGCAAGGATGACAATGCTGAAGCGCGCTTCAAGGAAATCGGCGAAGCCTACGCGGTGCTGAAAGACCCGGAGAAGCGCGCGGCCTACGACCAGATGGGCAGCCAGTGGAAGACGGGGCAGGATTTCCAGCCGCCGCCGGGCTGGGATGCCGGCTTCGAATTCAGCGGCGGCGACTTTGGCGCCGGGCCGGGCGGCGACCACAGCGACTTTTTCGAGGCTTTGTTCGGTCGCCACGCGCGCGCCGCGCAGCATGCGCACATGCATGCGCGAGGCGAGGATCACCACGCCAAAGTGCTGATTGATCTAATCGATGCCTACCGCGGCGCCCAGCGCGGCATTACGTTGCGCTTGCCGGTGGTCGATCCGCAAGGCCACGTCACGACGCAGGAGCGCACGCTGGAGGTGCGCATTCCGAAAGGCATCCGTGCCGGTCAGCATCTGCGCCTGAACGGACAGGGTGGCCCTGGACTGGGCAAGGGCATGGCGGGCGACCTGTACCTGGAAATCGCGTTCAAGCCCGATCCGCATTTTCGCGCCGACGGCCGCAATGTTTATGTCGACCTGCCGCTAGCCCCGTGGGAAGCTGCGCTGGGCGCCTCGGTGACGACGCCCACGCCGGATGGCCCGGTGCAACTCACGATTCCTCCCGGCTCGGTGGCGGGTCGTCAGTTACGCATGAAAGGGCGCGGCATTCCGGGCGCGCCGCCCGGCGATCTTTACGTGGTGCTGAATATTGCCCTGCCGCCGGCCGACAACGATGCCGCGAAAGAAGCCTACCGAACGATGGCCAAGGCTTTTGACTTCAACCCCCGACAAACGCCGAAAGGATGATCATGGCGACCCAATCCACACTGGCCGCTCTTCAGGGAGCGGTAGTCGAAGAAGAAGTCCAGTTGACGTTGGTGGAACTGTGTCAGGCCTGCTGCGCCGAACAGGAACATGTGCTGACCTGGGTTCTTGAAGGCGTGCTGGAGCCGGCTGGAAACGAACCACAAGACTGGCGCTTCAGCGGTGAGTCGCTGCGCCGCGCCCGACTGGCACTAAGGCTGTCGCAAGATCTGGAAATCAACCCGCCCGGCGTCGCGCTGGCGCTCGATCTGATGGACGAAATCGCCGAACTGCGTGCACAGTTGCAACGCATCGGAGCCGGCCAATAGCGCTTGCTTTGTGCCCGCTGCCGGGCTCCACCGTGCGCAGTGACCCACCCATAAGGCAACCGTCTGCGGACTCAGTCGTCGCCCAGCAACTCGGTGTCCTCGTGCGCATAGGCCGGGCTGCAGCAGCAAAGGAAACGTAATGCTTCTGTGCCGGTCGCTTCGATCCGGTGCGGCGTGCCCGGCGCTATCAGCACCGTGTCGCCAACGCCGACTTTGAAGCATTCACCACCCAGGGTCATGACGCCACTACCGGCCAGGATGTAATACAACTCCTCGGTGAGTGCATGACAATGCAGTTGGGTTCGGGTGCCGGGCTGCACGGTGGCCTCGGCCAGACTTTGGTTGCGATTGCCATGCTGCGAGGGATGCATCAGTTCGCGAATTTCAGAACCGTCCTTGGTGACGTAGGCGGCGATATCGGCGTATCGGGTTTTCATGATGGGCTCATTGCACGGCGGGAGGGCGCGCATCGCTCATGTTGCTCAGCAGCAGGCAATACAGCAGGGCCTGCTCGTCTGGCGTCAAGGCCGCATCGTCGTCGCTGGCCGTGAAATGCCGACGAAATGCCTGACGCGCGGCGGCCGGAACATTCACGTCGTAACCCAGTGCCTGCAGGCCCAGCGTGGCATTAAAGCCCTCCGGCGCCGGTTCCGTGGGCGTCTCGCACCACATGCCGAAGCCATGTTGAGCCAGTCGTCGCCAGGGGAACAGGTGGCTGGGGTCCACCTTCCGCCCGGGCGCTATATCGCCATGTCCCAGATAATTGGCCCATGGAACGCGATGACGCGTGCGCAGTTCGTCCAGCAACGTCAGCAGCGCGACGATTTGTGCTTCGGCAAATGCTTCTTCGCCGGTGTTGTCCAGCTCGATGCCGATTGAAGCGGAGTTGAGATCGGTATTGCCGCCCCACCACGACTTTCCCGCATGCCAGGCACGCTGGCTTTCGTCCACCAGTTGAAGGATCACACCGTCGCGTCCAATCAGGTAATGCGCACTGACTTCACGCTGAGGATCGGTCAACGTCGCCAGGGCTCTTGCAACGGTATCGTTGCTGGTCTGATGCAGCACTATGAAATTCGGGCGGCGCTGATCATGGTTGGGCGATGGCCGCCATAGCGCGTCCCGGCTCTGCCCCGAGGGCAACGGCGCACATGCCGCGAGCGCGGCGATCAAAATTGCGGCAAGAAAACCTTTCAGCGCACTCGAGCGCATCGATGCACCGAAGCGTGTCTCAAGATCCGACGATCGGCTTGCTTAGGCGTGCCCGGCTTTGCGCCTCGGACTTGTTCATCTCGGAAACCTGTCGACCGTAGGCTTCGCGGGCGGCCTGGCCCTGACGCGTTGCCTCGATGCTGCGTATGCAGCGCCAGCGCTTACCGGCCTTGGTTTCAATCTGGCGCATCTCCGTTTTCGGGTGATGTTGCCGACAGTGGTAACAGAATGCAGTCTCAGCCATGGGTAGGGACTCGGTCGGTAAAGTGTGTAGATTGTAGACTGTCTTGACAAAACGCCCGTCCAGCTACATGACGTATCGCTATTTCGGCAGCAGCATGGATGCATTGCAGGCCGCATCCAGCACCGGGATTTCTTGCTGACTATCCAAAGAACATGGCCCAACCTTAACATGAGCTCCAATATCGCACCCGATTCAGAATTACCGCCTTATACCGGCGTCACACTGGCCGACATCGTTCTCGTACTTTCGCCGCAATCTGCGGCGGAAGCCAGCAAAGCGCTTTTGTCGCAGAGCGTGATCGGATTCGACACCGAAGCCAAACCAACGTTCAACAAGGGCGAAAAGTCTTCCGGCCCGCATTTGATCCAGCTGGCCACCGCTGATCTTGTGTATCTGTATCCCCTGAGCCGCCTGCCTGAGCATCACGGTCTCGAAGCCATCCTTGAGTCGCCGCGCATTCTGAAAGTCGGCTTCGGGCTCGGCAGCGATCTGGCGCAGCTCAAATCACGCATGGGAATCGAAGCGCAGAACATCCTGGATCTTTCGCGTGCCTTGAAGAGCGAGACGCACAAACACAGCCTGGGCGCCAAATCAGCAGTGGCGCATTTTTTCGGTCAACGCCTGCAGAAATCCAAACGAACAACGACGTCGAATTGGGCCAACCAAAATCTGACTGAACGCCAGATTGTTTACGCCGCTAATGACGCGCAGGTTGCCTTGCGTGTCTATCACGCAGCGCTGGCGGCGGGCGCGTTTTAGGCCTTCCGCGCGCGCGGATGCGCAGAATCGTAGATTTTTGCCAGATGCTGAAAGTCCAGGTGCGTATAGATCTGGGTTGCAGCAATGCTGGCGTGGCCGAGCATTTCCTGCACGGCGCGCAGATCGCCCGACGATTGCAGCACGTGCGAGGCAAACGAATGACGCAGCATATGGGGATGCACGTGTACGCCGACACCCTGCAGTCGCGCCCACTGCGCCAGCCGGCTTTGTATCTGACGCGGCGTCAATCGGGTGCCGTTGCGGCCGAGAAACAGGGCTGTCTGACCCGGACGATCGAACTGCGGACGAAGCGATAGCCAGGCCCGTAACGCCACGGCCGCCTTTTCGCCTAGCGGAACCTTGCGGGTTTTCTGGCGCTTGCCGGTGACGGTGACTTCCCCCGTATCAAGATCGATGCCGCCCGGCCAGTCGAGGCTGACCAGTTCGGACAGGCGCAACCCCGAGGAATAGAACAGTTCGAAAATTGCTGCGTCACGCACTTGCAAGGGGCCGTCGGCCGGGATGTTGAGCAAGGCGGCGGTTTGATCAATACCCAGCGCTTTGGGCAAGGTGCGCGGTCGCTTCGGCGCGCGCAATCCGTCAGCAGGATTCAATGCAATGACGCCGCGCCGCGCCAGCCAGGCGTAGTAACTTCGCCAGGCCGACAACGTACGGGCGATTGAGCGCGGGGCGAGTTCCTGAGCGTGCAATTGCATCAGCCCGCGGCGCAACTGGGGAGTCTGCAGGGCGGCCAGTTCGGTGCCGACTGACAACGCCACCAGCCGCGCCAGATCGCGGCGATAAGCTTCGACCGTGTGCGGGCTCGCCTGCCGCTGAATCGCAAGCTCGGAAAGAAACTGCTCGACCGAGCCGGCACTCATCCTAGTAGTCAGACAACTTGAAAAGCATCACCACGGAGAACAGGGAGGCCACGGAGAAATCACACGCGAAAACAGTTCCGCCTCTCTCCGTGACCTCCGTGTTCTCCGTGGTGATCATTTGACGTTCCATCAACTTCTCGATGACTGACCGCTATTCGGCGACGCGCAGCAGGGCCGCAGATGCCATGTCGCCGATTCGCTCCAGATACAGCGTGCCGAGTTCCGGATAGAAGCGATGCGGCTCTTCACTGGCCAACACCAGCAGGCCGAAGCATTCTCCGCCCGTGGTGCGCAGAGGCACCTGGGTCATTGAGCGCAGATGCGTGGCAGCCTCGCCAAACCACTTTGTTGACTCCTGCCCGTTTGTGCTGCCGCAATAGGGCCGGGGCAAGTTTGCAGCAAACGCTTTAATGGCATCGCTGACGGCTTCGTGTTCGCTGCCGCTGCCCTGGCCCGTGCCCCACAAACGCAGCGTGACATGCGGCACGGCAAAGGCACCGCCCAGATGCGAATACAAGGCACGCACTACACTGGCTGGCTCCGTGGCAAAAATCAGGGCCACCGCAAGCCCGTGCACCTTGTCGGAAATGGCGTCGTTCTCTTCGCCGAAACTGATCAGTTCCACCAGCTTGGCTTCCAGCGTGCGCACCTTGTCGCGCAAGTTGAACAACTGCTTTTCGGTAATCGAAATGGCCCGCCCGGTATGCGGGTCCGGCAGCGTCACCAGAGCCAGCGTGTCCGCATACTGGTCGAAGAATTCCGGGTGATCGTGGAGATAGCGTGCGACGTCTTCTGATTTCATTTCATGCCTCCGTAGGGCCGCCCCAAGGAGGCATGCATTGAACATATCGGGGAGCCGCAGGTCTTTCGCGGCGGAACCCGCGTCACCCCTTTCCGAGGGAAAGGGGATGGGGGATAGGTGCTCATAGGTCAACTTTCATATCAGGTTGTTCGGTATTTCGATTTCAGCACTAAAGACCGTAGTTGCCGGGCCGGTCATCATCACCGGCTGGGGTCCGCTGGCGGTCTCGCCATGCCAAACAATGGTGAGATCACCACCGCGAGTGTGGACGCACACCGGAGAATCCAGCAGACGGCGACGAATGCCAACGACTGCGGCCGCACAGGCACCGGTGCCGCAAGCCAGGGTTTCACCAGCGCCGCGTTCATAGACCCGCAGCCGAATGTTGTTTCGGTCCATCACCTGCATGAAGCCGGCGTTAACCCGCTGCGGAAAACGTGGATGCGATTCGATCTGCGGGCCAAGCGTCCCGACCGGCGCCGTATCCACGTCGTCAACCACTTGCACCGAGTGCGGATTGCCCATCGAAACCACGCTGATGTCGATCTGCGTTTCGCCCACGGCAAGGAAATGCAATACCGCATCGACTTCGGTTTCAAACGGAATCTCGGCAGGCTGAAAACGTGGCGCGCCCATATCGACCGTGACCTGACCGTCGGCTTCGAGGCGCGGGGTGATCAGCCCGGATTTCGTTTCGACACAAATCTCGGTCTTGTCGGTCAGTCCTTGCTCGCGCACGAAGTGAACAAAACAGCGCGCGCCATTGCCGCACTGCTCCACCTCGCCACCATCGGCATTGAAAATCCGGTAGCGGAAATCGACTCCGGGCAAACTGCTGCGCTCAACCACAAGTATCTGGTCGCACCCGACACCAAAATGGCGGTCGGCAAGAAAGCGCGCCTGTTCCGGGGTCGGCACAAAGTTTTGGGAAATGGCATCCAGCACGACAAAATCGTTGCCGAGACCGTGCATTTTGGCAAAGCGAATTCTCATAGACTTGAAATAGCGGGTTTGAAGCGACGGCTGACGTTGGAGCAAAGCGAGCCGATTGATAGCCTCCCCGTGAGGAGAGGATGGGAGGGGCGGGTCCACTTGCAGGGTTTGCCTTGTTTCATCGTCAGATGTGCCGCGATCGGCCACATGAAAGTTAGCAAAGCATACGCCGTGTCACCAGCGCCGACTTTTTGAAATCGAGGTCAATAAACCCCTTGTTCCCCCGGTGGACGCGTCTTGAATCGCTTGTGCAACCAGTAATACTGCTCGGGTGATTTCACAACTTCAGCTTCGATGAAGGCATTCAGACGCCGGGCATCTTCGATGTCGTCACCACATGGAAAGTGGGTCCACAACTCGCCCACACTGGCGACATAGCCGTCGTCCGTCATGCGCGTCACAAGCGGAATTACCGTCGCCCCGGTGAGCCGGGCGAGGCGCGCCAGACCGGTAATGGTGGCGGTCTGTACACCGAAGAAGGGCACGAAGACCGATTCTTTCGGGCCGTAGTCCATGTCCGGCGAGTAGTGAAACAGGCTGCCCGCCTTCATGGCCTTGAGCGCCTTGCGCGTGCCCTCCTGGCGCGAGACCATGTCGAATTTTCCAAAACGCGTCCGGCCGTTGTTCATTGCCGCTTCAAAAACCCGATTCTTCTGTCGGGTGAAAATCGCCACCAGCCCCTGTTCGATATCCAGCGACAGGCGTATGCCGCCCGCGTCGATGCCGACAAAATGCGGCACCAGCAGAATCACCGGCTTGCCGCGTAGCGCAGCAATTTTCTCCGCGCCTTCGAGCCGCACCAGACGCCTGATGCGCGCCTTGGAGGCCCACCACCAGATGCCGAGCTCAAGAAAGCTGCGGCCGAAGGCATAAAAGTGCCGTCTCGCCAGCGCCGACTTTTCGGCCGGCGACAAATGCGGAAAGCACAGACCAAGATTGGTCAGCGTTACCTGCCGGCGTTCACGCACCAAAAGGTACAACGCCAGACCCAGGCCGCGCCCGAGCCAAGCCAGCAGCGGCAAGGGCAACCAGTGCAGCAGCCACATCAATGCGAGTAGGGTCCTCGTCATTTCACTCGGTCACAATCAGGCGGCGACAAAAATGATGCTCACTCTGGTGATTTTGCCGGTTCCCCTGTCGTGCTTGATAGCTGAAGCCGGGGCAGCGATACGTTTCGTAAAATGAATCAGCATGCAGGTTCGCCTGGCTCAAATAGAAGTTGTAACAATCAAACGCCCGCATGGGTTTCCCAGAAGTTCGCCGGGGTCACGATGGGGTAACGCTCGGCGAGCACCAGCAAGTCCTTGTCGCCGGTGATGAGGTAGTCGGCCCCGGTTGTAGCGAGCGCCGTCAGCAAAGTGCCCAGCACCGGTTGATCGTCGCTGTCGCGTAGATCGGGTTCCTCAATTGGTGCCGGCTCGACCAGTTCGACCTGGAATGAAAGTGCATCCACCAGATCGTCAATCTCCGCCGAAGTCAGACCGTGTCGGTGAGACAGGCGGGGCAAAACGCGACGCAACTCGTCAAGAATCCAGGTGGAAAGCAGCACGTCGACCGAGCCATGGCGCCAAGCTGAAATGATTTTCCCAGGCACGCTCGCCGGATAGGCGATGCCCGAAAGCAGCACGTTGGTATCGAGCACTACCCGCAAAGCGGCCACGGCGACTTACCGCTTCTTGGTTGCCACGCGAGTCAGCTTCCGATCCAGCTTGATGGCTGTCTCAATTTCCGCCAGACCTTCCGCCTCCGATATATTCGCAAAACCGGCCTCGATACGCTGGCATAGCGCGTCGAAGCGACCCTGCATGCGACGAATGCGCTCGAACAGCCGAGCATCCACCAGCGCGGCGACTGGCTTGCCGTCCTTGCTGATCACCACAGTGTCGTGACGATATTGCACCTGATTGAGCATTTCGCCGAGGTTCTGTCGAAAACTGACCGCACTTGTCTCTGTAATCATGGTCTTCCAATCATTATGATCATACTGGTCATTATGTATTAGGGTGTAATCATGGTCAAGGTTTCTGCAGGCTGTCGGATCACGACGATCTGGCCGACTCCTGTCGAAGTCAGGTCAATTCCCGGCTCCGATCTGAACCAGATCATTGCCCTGCTTCCCCGGTCTCGGGTGGCTCCGCCCCGGCCGGGATCTTGTAGCGGTTGTAGCCCCACAGGTATTGCTCCGGGCATTGGCGTATCAGGGCTTCAATTTCCCGATTGAGTTGTGCGGCACGCTGGAGCAGATCGCCTTCGAGCGGCGCCGAGAGAGGAAACACCTTGAAATGGTAACCCGCGCCATAGTGCAGACGTTCGCCGTAGGCCATCAGCACGGTCGCCCCGGTTTCGGCCAGCCGTGCCGCCAAAGTCATGGTGTAGGCCGGTCGACCGAAGAAGGGCAGCCAGGCACCTTCACCCTGACCTGGCACCTGATCAGGCAACATGCCCACCGCCTCGCCGCGCTTGAGCGCCTTGAGCAGGCGCCGCACGCCCAAGAGATCGGCGGGCGCCAGCTTGACCTTGGCGCCACGCCCCTGCTCGATCAGGGGCGCCAGCCAGTCCTGCTTGGGCCGCCGGTACATCACGGTGATTGGCTGCTGCGACGCGTAGTACTGCGCGGTAATCTCGAAGCAACCGAGATGCGGCGTCAGGAACAAAATGCCGCGTCCCGCTGCCCGGGCTTGCTCAACAAGTTCCCAGCCTGTGACCTTGACCACGCGCCCAACCACTTCTTCGTGCGGGCGCAGCCAGATTTTCGGCAGCTCGAGCAGCGCCTTGCCGGCTTCGGCAATGGCGGAAAACTTGGTCTCGGTCAATCCCGCCTGGGCAATATGCACGTGCAGATTGCGCCGGTAGGTGGGGGACAACAGCCACGCCAGCCAACCCGCCAATGCACCCAGGTTGTGCAGCAAAGGCAGAGGCAGACGGGCCAGCACTCTGAAAACAAAGGTGAACAGGGACGACATTGAAGGCAGTAAGAGTTCTCGAACAGGATAGCGATGGAAGCTTGCGGCCGCGCCGGCGGTTCATGCCGAAAGCAAAGCAAGTAGAATTATCGCCTACTGTCCGCTTTCGCGACCATCTGCCGATTTCACCGTCATGACCAAAAAATTGCGAGCTGCCGTTATCGGGGTCGGTTATCTGGGCCGCTTTCATGCGCAGAAGTACGCAGCGCTGGCGGCGGCTGGCGGCGATGTGGAACTGATTGCCGTGGTCGATGCCGATGCAAACACCGCGCGGGCTGTCGCCAACGAGTTGAATGTGAAAGCCTTCACCAGTTACGCCGAACTGCTCGGCGATCACCCCAAGCTGGATCTGGTTTCAGTGGCCAGCACCACCGAGACCCACCACGCCGTGGCCCGCGACTGTCTCGCGGCAGGTGTGCATGTGCTGGCGGAAAAGCCGATTACCGTCACTGTCGCCGAGGCCGACGAACTGATTGCGCTGGCCGACACCAACAAGTTGATCCTCCAGGTCGGCCACCTCGAACGTTTTAATCCGGCCTGGCTGGCGGTACGCGACAAGATCAAGCAGCCCGTATTTATCGAGGCGCATCGCATGGCACCGTTCAAGGCGCGCGGCATCGACGTCTCGGTGGTGCTCGACCTGATGATTCACGACCTCGACCTGATTCTGCCCCTGATAGGCAGCCCGGTAGCGGACCTTCGGGCATCCGGCGTCTCGGTACTCACCGATGGCATCGACATCGCCAACGCGCGCATCGAATTCGCCAACGGCTGCGTCGCAAACCTAACCGCCAGTCGCACCTCGACCGCCAGCCTGCGCCGCCTGCGGGTGTTTCAACATCACGAGTACATCTCCATCGATTTCGGCGAACGCCGCATTGGCATCAGCAAGAAACGTGATGCCCTGGTCGAAGGCGAACCGCCGCTCGACAATGAAACTTTCCAGCAACCGCCGGGCGATGCCCTGATGACCGAAGTCCAGGCCTTTGTCGCGGCTGTCCGCAACGGCAGCAAACCGGTAGTCAGCGGTCGCGAAGGTCGAGACGCGCTGGCCATCGCTCTGGATATCGACCGCATGATTGCCGAGCGTCACAAAACATTCTCCTGAAACTGCCATGAACATACCCATGCTCGATCTCAAGGCCGAATACGCCTTGCTGAAGGACGAAATCGAACCCGCCGTACTTGATGCCCTGGCCGCCTGCCAGTACATCAACGGTCCCAACGTCAAGGCCTTCGAAGCGGAAGCCGCACACTATGCCGGCGTCAAACACGCCATCGCCTGCGCTTCCGGCACCGATGCCCTGCTGATCGCGCTGCGAGCCATCGGCGTCGGCCCGGGCGACGAAGTCATTACGACACCCTTCACCTTTGTCGCCAGCGCCTCGACCATCGTCATGTGCGGCGCCACGCCGGTCTTTGTCGATATCGATCCACGCAGTTTCAATCTCGATCTGAATCAGGTCGAAGCCGCGATCACGTCGCGTACCAAGGCCATCGTGCCGGTGCATCTGTTTGGTCAGCCGGTGCACCTGGCGCCATTGATGGCGTTGTGCGAAAAGCATGGCCTGAAGCTCATTGAAGATGCCGCGCAATCCTTCGGCGCCAGCTATGGCGGACGCAAGTCGGGCGCCTACGGCGATATCGGCTGTACCTCGTTCTATCCGTCGAAGAATCTTTCGGCCTTCGGCGATGGCGGCCTGATGATCACCGACAACGATCTGCTCGCCGCCGAATTGCGCGTGCTGGCAAGCCACGGCTCGCGCGAGCGCTACCACCACCATGTACTCGGTTATAACTCGCGACTCGACGAAATCCAGGCGGTGATCCTGCGCATCAAGCTCCGGCATCTCGATCAGTTCAACCACCGCCGTAGCACCATCGCCGACTTTTACAACCAGTTGCTCGATGGGCTGGTGGAGATCCCTTTCGCCGACGCGTATGGCCACCACGTCTATCACCAATACACGATTCTTTCCGACCGTCGTGACGCAATACAAAAAGTACTCGGCGACGCCGGTATCGCCTGCGCCGTGTATTACCCGGTGCCCCTGCACCGGCAGGAAATGTTCGCTGCCACACACGGTCATCTTTCGCTGCCGGTCGCCGAAAACGTCGCGCAGCGTTGCCTTTCCCTGCCGATCTCGCCGATGCTGAAGGATGAGCAGATCCGCCGCATTGTCGGCGTAATACGGCAGGCACTCGCTTGAGCCTTCACCCCAGCGCGACCATCGCTGCCGACGCCACGCTCGGCGCCAACGTTCGCATCGGCCCTTACGCCGTCATCGAGGAAGACGTGATCCTCGGCGACGATTGCGAAATTGCCGCGCACGCCGTGATCAAGCGCCACACCCGCATGGGCGCGCGCA
>JAIPCF010000001.1 GCA_021738385.1 Sulfuritalea sp.
GGGGATGTAGGGGATGAACTCCGGGAGGAATTCGATCAGGGTGGGAACTGATTCGGTGCCATCAAGGCCTGGGCACCAGTATTGCTCGGAAGCGGCCCAGAATCAGACTCTGGGCCGAAATGTAACGGGATCAGAGATTACTGTCAATGAATGCAGTAAGTTGTGATTTTGACAAGGCGCCGACTTTTTGCGCTTCGACGGCGCCGCCTTTGAACAAAAGCAGCGTCGGAATGCCGCGTATGCCGAACTCGCCGGGCACCTTGGGATTGTCGTCAATGTTGAGTTTGGCCACACGCAGCTTGCCGGAATAGTCCTTGGCGACTTCGTCCAGAATCGGTGCAATCATCTTGCAGGGACCGCACCATTCGGCCCAGAAGTCGACCAGCGTCGGGGTCGCGGAGTCAAGTACTTCGGCTTTGAAAGTACTGTCGGTTACGTGGTTGATATGTTCGCTCATGGAATCCTCGGGGGGTTGGCGTCTCGGTTGCCGCGTCTGCGGCAGGTCGGCGCTATGAATTGCAGCGATTGAAACCGCGTGCATTGCCGAATGCTAGCAAAAAAAAACGACCATGGCGAACTCTGCTTCGTGCCAATCGCGCCTCGCAATGTTACATTGTGCGCCAAAACACGGAGTGACCCCATGACCTATGTAGTGACCGAATCCTGCATCAAGTGCAAATACACCGATTGTGTGGATGTTTGCCCGGTGGATTGTTTCCACGAAGGACCGAATTTTCTG
Organism: Sulfuritalea sp.; assembly: GCA_021738385.1. Taxonomy (GTDB): domain Bacteria; phylum Pseudomonadota; class Gammaproteobacteria; order Burkholderiales; family Rhodocyclaceae; genus Sulfuritalea. The sequence goes on from JAIPCF010000001.1 coordinate 740, forward strand.
GTGATCGATCCCGAGGAGTGCATCGACTGCACCCTGTGCGTCGCCGAGTGCCCGGTAGAGGCGATATTTGCCGAGGATGATGTGCCGGCAGGGCAAGAGCACTTTACGGCCTTGAACGCGGAGCTGACCAAGCTATGGCCGGTCATCATCGAGCGCAAGGAAGCGCCGGACGACGCTGACGATTGGGCCAAGAAGACCGGAAAGCTCGAGCTGCTGGAGCGCTGAAGCAAGATTCAGCACCTGGCATTGCGGGTGCGCCGTACGAAATTGCGGGCCAAAGTCGTTGGCGGACGTCGTATAGTCTCGAGCGATGATCTCCCGCAAATATCTCTATCTGATTGCACTGGCGCGAGAGAAGCATTTTGGTCGCGCGGCAGCGGCCTGTCATGTTTCGCCTTCAACGCTTTCTGCAGCGATCCGCGATCTGGAATCCGAACTGGGTGTCGCCGTGGTCGAGCGCGGCAATCAATTTGGCGGACTGACGCCGGAAGGGCGCAGCGTTGTCGAGTACGCCCAGCGCATGGCGGCCAGTGCCGAAGATCTCAAGCAGGAGTTGGCCGCGCTGCGCGACGGGCTCACCGGGCGGTTGCGCCTGGGTGTGATACCGACGGCGCTCACCGTTGTTGCTTCGCTTACCGCCTCGTTCTCGAGGCGCCATTCGCAGGTCACGGCCGAGGTGTTGTCGCTCGCTACCGATGAAATTCTTGCCCGACTGAGGCGCTTCGAGCTTGATGCGGGCATTGTTTATGTGGAATCGGCGCAGGTCGCCGGTTTCGACATTGTCCCGATCTGGCGTGAGCGCCATGTCTTGCTGACCGGGGCTGATGGCAGTTTTGCAGGCCGGGAAACGGTGAACTGGTCGGAGGCGGCGGCTGTCCCGCTGTGCTTGCTGACGCCGGACATGCAGAATCGCAAGACCATCGATGCCGTGTTTGAAAAAGTCGGCGCTGGCGTTGCGCCGATGCTGGAAACCAATTCGATCATCAGCATCCTCGCCCACGTCGGGTCCGGTCACTGGTCGTCCATCGTGCCGCGCAGTGTGCTCGATCAGGTCGGCATACCACCCCGTGTAATCGCCATCGAACTGGTCGAACCTTCGGTGGACTGGGCGACCGGGCTGGTAACACTGGTACGGGAGCCGCAGGCGCCGATGGTGGCGGCGCTGATCGCTGAAGCCAGAGCTTTGGCCGAGTCGTTCGACAAATCCGCATAGGCCTTCGGCTTTTCCCGCTTTCCCTTTTGCGGTAACAGGGTTAAAAAGGCAGGCATGGAGAATCTGCCCGCTATAGAGCGCACCATTGAGGCGATTGTCGCTGCGAAACAGTCCCTGCCCGGCGCGCTGCTGCCCATCCTGCATGAGATCCAGGACGGCCTGGGCTACATCCCGTCCGAGTCTGTCCCCCGGATTGCGAAAGCGCTCAATCTCTCGCGTGCCGAGGTTCATGGCGTCATCACTTACTACCAGCATTTCCGGCAGATCCCGCCGGGGCGCCATGTACTTCGTGTGTGTTGTGCCGAGGCCTGTCAGGCTGTGGGCGGCGAAGCGCTGGCTGAACATGCCCGGCTGCGGCTGCAAGGCAGCGATCTGACCCTGGAGCCGGTGTATTGCCTGGGTCTGTGTGCTTGCGGCCCCGCGCTGCAGATTGACGAGACCACACTGCACGCCCGCGTCACGCCGCAGAAATTCGACGCGCTGGTCGATGCACTTGAGGTGGACCCATGAGCATCACCATTTACGTACCTGCTGATGCCGCCGCACTGGCCTTGGGTGCAGATGCCGTGGCGGCCGCCATCACCCGAGAGGCCGCGCGACGCGGCATGGATATTCGTCTGGTGCGCAATGGTTCACGCGGCATGTTCTGGCTCGAGCCCTTGGTCGAAGTCGCCACCGCGCGCGGTCGCATGGCTTATGGTCCAGTCGCGGCGGGCGATGTGTGTGGCTTGTTTGATGCCGACTTTGCAGGCGGTGGTGTGCACCCGCTGCTTCTTGGCTTCACCGAGGATTTGTCCTGGTTGCGTCAGCAGCGGCGCCTTGCCTGTCGGCGCATTGGTGTGATCGATCCCCGTTCATTGGCGGACTATAAGGCGCATGGCGGCGGAGAAGGATTGCGTCGTTCCCGCAGTCTGGCGCCGGCCGAGATTGTCAGTGCAGTGACCGCCTCGGGTTTGCGCGGACGCGGCGGCGCGGCTTTCCCTACGGGCATTAAATGGAAGACCGTGCTCGATACCGCAGCCTCTCAGAAGTACATCGTCTGCAATGCGGACGAAGGTGATTCGGGCACTTTTTCGGATCGTCTGCTGATGGAAGGCGATCCGTTCCAGTTGCTCGAAGGCATGGCCATTGCCGGGCTGGCGGTTGGCGCCACGCAAGGCTACATCTATGTTCGTTCGGAGTATCCGCATGCAATTGAAGCGCTGAACAGAGCGATTGAGGGTGCACGTGATTGGCTGGGCAACGGGCCTGGTAAATTCACCATTGAAGTGCGCAAGGGTGCCGGTTCCTACGTTTGTGGCGAGGAAACCGCCATGCTCGAGAGCATCGAGGGCAGGCGCGGGATAGTTCGCGCCAAGCCGCCATTGCCGGCGATCAGCGGTTTGTTCGGCCAGCCGACAGTGATCAACAATGTCATCACCTTTGCCAGCGTGCCCGACATATTCGCGCAGGGTGCGGATATCTATAGCGGCATGGGATGCAATCGCTCGCGTGGAACCTTGCCCTTCCAGCTTGCCGGCAATATCCGGTTTGGCGGTCTGGTCGAAGTGCCGTTTGGTCTGAAGCTGCGCGATCTGTTGTACGACTTCGGTGGCGGCTCTCGCTCCGGCAGGCCTCTGCGGGCGGTGCAGGTGGGCGGTCCGCTGGGTGCCTATCTGCCGGAGTCGCAGTTCAATACCGTGCTCGACTATGAAGCCTTCGCCGCCATCGGTGCCGGACTTGGTCATGGAGGCATCGTCGCCTTCGACGACACGGTGGATATGGCGAAGCAGGCGCGTTATGCGATGAAGTTCTGCGCGATCGAATCCTGCGGCAAGTGCACGCCCTGTCGCATCGGGTCGACGCGCGGCGTCGAGGTGATCGACCGGATTGGGGCCGGGCAGGCTGGACAGATTGCGCTGCTGCGCGAGCTGTGCGACACCATGACTCACGGTTCGCTGTGCGCGATGGGGAGCATGACGCCCTACCCGGTGCTCTCCGCGCTGAACCACTTCCCTGAGGATTTCGCATGAATGCGTACGTGAAGGCCTGCGGCGAGACCGACTTCGGCACACCCCAAAAAGTTCCCGAAGGGACGCAAAGCGCTGGCGCTGGCGGGCTCTGCATGTCTGGGACGCCGCTTCGCGGGCAGGCAACGGCGATCCTGGAGATCGACGGCGTGTCAGTCACCGTCCCGGCCGGCACCTCGCTGATGCGCGCCGCCGCCGAAGCCGGCGTGATGGTGCCCAGGCTCTGCGCCACCGACAGCTTGGAAGCGTTTGGCTCCTGTCGCCTGTGTCTTGTGGAAATCGAAGGTCGGCGCGGCTTTCCGGCCTCGTGCACCACGCCCGCCGAAGCCGGCATGAAGGTTCGCACTCAATCGCCGCAGCTCGCAAAGCTGCGGCGCAACGTGATGGAGCTGTACATCTCCGATCATCCTCTGGATTGCCTGACTTGTTCGGCCAATGGCAACTGCGAGTTGCAGACCATGGCCGGCGTGGTCGGCTTGCGCGATGTCCGCTACGGCATGACGGGTGTAAATCACTTTACCGATTCGGTGACCGATGATTCGAATCCCTACTTCAGCTTCGATCCCGGCAAGTGCATCGTCTGCAACCGCTGCGTACGTGCTTGTGAGGAACAGCAGGGAACGTTCGCGCTGACCATCAGCGGTCGCGGATTTGAATCCCGCGTGGCGGCGGGACAGAGCGAAAGTTTCATGAACTCGGAATGCGTATCCTGCGGCGCCTGCGTCAACGTCTGCCCGACAGCGACGCTGATGGAAAAGACCGTGATCGACAAGGGTCAGGCCGAACACAGCGTGATCACCACCTGCGCCTATTGCGGTGTTGGCTGCGGTTTTCGTGCCGAGATGCAGGGCTCGGACGTGGTTCGCATGGTGCCGTGGAAGGATGGCCGCGCCAACGAGGGTCATGCCTGCGTCAAGGGCCGCTTTGCCTGGGGTTACGCAACCCATCCCGATCGTGTTACGAAGCCGATGATTCGAGCGAAGATCACCGATCCGTGGTGCGAGGTGTCGTGGGAGGAAGCCCTGCGGCACACGGCCAGCGAGTTTCGCCGCATCCAGGCGAAACATGGTCGCAATTCCATCGGCGGGATCGTCTCGAGCCGTTGCACCAATGAAGAGGGTTATCTGGTGCAAAAGCTGGTGCGCGCCGCTTTCGGCAACAATAATGTCGACACCTGCGCGCGCGTTTGCCATTCACCTACCGGCTATGGGCTCAAGCAGACGCTGGGCGAATCGGCCGGCACGCAGACCTTCAAGTCCGTCGAAAAATCGGACGTGATCGTGGTCATCGGCGCCAATCCCAGCGACGGACATCCGGTGTTCGCTTCGCGCCTCAAGCGTCGGGTGCGCGAAGGCGCACAACTGATCGTGATCGATCCGCGCGAAATCGATCTGGTCAACTCACCGCACATCAAGGCCGCTCATCATCTGAAACTGAAGCCGGGTACCAATGTCGCGGTACTTTCCGCGATGGCTCATGTGATCGTCACCGAGGGTCTGCTTGACGAAGATTTCATCGCTGAGCGCTGCGAGGACAAGGCCTTTGCCGACTGGAGAGAATTCGTCGTGCGCCCGACGAATTCACCGGAGGCGCTTGAGGGTGCGAGCGGCGTGCCGGCAGCAGAAGTGCGCGGCGCGGCGCGTCTTTACGCAAGGGCGGGCAACGGCGCGATCTACTACGGCCTCGGCGTCACCGAACATTCGCAAGGCTCGACAGCCGTGATTGCGATCGCCAATTTGGCGATGGCTACCGGCAATGTGGGCCGCGAGGGCGTCGGCGTCAATCCGCTGCGCGGCCAGAACAATGTGCAGGGCTCCTGCGATATGGGCAGCTTTCCGCATGAGTTACCGGGCTATCGTCATGTCTCGGACACGCTCACACGCGAATTGTTCGAGCGCGACTGGGGTGTGGTGATTCAGCCCGAACCCGGCCTGCGGATTCCCAACATGCTCGATGCCGCGCTTGACGGTTCCTTCCTTGGACTCTACTGCCAGGGAGAGGATCCGGCGCAGAGCGATCCGAATACGACGCACGTCACTGCTGCGTTGGCCGCCATGGAATGCGTGGTGGTGCAGGATCTGTTTCTCAACGAAACGGCAAAGTATGCCCACGTGTTTTTGCCTGGCGCCTCCTTTCTCGAAAAGGATGGCACTTTCACCAACGCCGAGCGGCGTATTTCGCGCGTGCGCCGCGTCATGACGCCGCTGACCGGAATGGCCGACTGGGAAGTGACCATGGCGCTGTCGAAAGCCTTGGGGTACGAAATGCACTATGCGCATCCGAGCGAAATCATGGACGAGATTGGGCGCCTGACGCCGACCTTTGCCGGTGTGAATTACGAAAAACTCGACGCCGCCGGAAGTCTGCAATGGCCATGCAACGACGACGCGCCCGAGGGTACGCCGACCATGCACGTCGGTCAGTTCGTGCGCGGCAAAGGGCGTTTCCTCATCACCCAGTACGTGCCGACCGACGAAAAGATCACACGGCGCTTTCCGCTGCTGCTGACGACCGGCCGCGTGCTCTCGCAATACAACGTCGGCGCCCAGACTCGCCGTACCGCCAACGCCGACTTTTATGGCGCCGATCTGCTGGAGATTCATCCGCACGACGCCGAGGAGCGCGGCATCCGGGACGGCGACCGCGTCGGGGTCGAGTCGCGCGTCGGCTCCACGACCTTGCCGGTGAGCATTACCGAACGGGTGCAGCCCGGCGTGGTCTACACGACCTTCCATTTTCCCGAGTCGGGCGCCAATGTGGTCACCACCGACAACTCCGACTGGGCTACCAACTGCCCTGAATACAAGGTGACGGCTGTGCAAGTGTCGCGGTTGGTGGGCGCGTGAAGGCGCTCGTTAAGCGGATGGTGTGGCGGGATGGTGTAAGCCGGCCCGACCAGTTGGCCGAGGAAAAACCGGTGGCCTTCGAGTACAACGGCATCAGCCACGCAGTGATGCTGGCGACTCCGGCCGACCTTGAAGATTTGGCAATGGGTTTCAGTCTGTCGGAAGGCGTCGTCGCGCGCCGGCAGGATATCTTTGATATCGGCTACACCGAGTCAGACGCCGGCATTACTCTGCACATCGAGATCGCCAGCGAGGATTTCGTTCGCCTCAAGGCGCACCGCCGTAGTCTGGCCGGACGCACCGGGTGCGGGCTGTGTGGTGCCGAGAGTCTGGACCAGGTGATGCGCGATCTGCCGCCGCTGCCGGCAATGGAGACCTTTTCACTTGATGCGCTATATGAAGGCATACGCAGGTTGCCGGCGCAGCAGGTGCTGCAACAAGCGACCGGCGCCACCCATGCTGCATGCGTGGTCGATAGCGTAGGCAATATCGGTCATGTGCGCGAAGACATCGGCCGGCACAACGCGCTGGACAAGACCCTGGGCGCGCTGGCGCGTGACGACGGAGTGGTTGCCGACAAGGCCATCGTCATCACCAGTCGCGCCAGTTTCGAGATGGTGCAAAAGGCAGCGACGTCGGGTATCGGCACGCTTGCCGCCGTTTCGGCGCCAACTGAAGCGGCAGTGCGATTGGCGGAAAAACTGAATGTCGCCTTGGTCGGATTTCTTCGCCATGAGAACTGCGTGATCTATACCCGAAGCCGGCCGATTGAGGAGACGGTGGCATGAAACTGGACAACCTGATCAAGATGGCGAATCAGATTGGTGCCTTTTTCGAGGCCATGCCCGATCGCGCACAGGCCGTCAAAGACGTGGCCAAGCACCTGATGAATACCTGGGACCCGCGCATGCGGGAGCAACTTCTGGCGTCACTCGGCACGGAAGAGGAAGGAAAATTGAAGCCCCTGGTGCGCGATGCGCTGGCTACACTCGGGCGATCCGAGTCAGGTCGGTAGGCAAAGACGAGCCGTATCGCCATCGCCGACTTTTTGTCGGTATGTAGCTGTTGGCGGTGGTGCTAGCTCCCCCAGATCAGGCAGCGATTGTTCGACGGCATGGCGCGGTCTTCGATCAGCTTCAGGCCGACATGACCGGCAAGCGCATCCACCGCCTCGAAATCACGAATTCCCTGATGGGCGCCACGCTCCTTGAGCCAGACATCAAAAGCCGCGTTGCTGTCACTGGTGTAACGGCCGCCATAGTTGAACGGGCCGTAAATGGCGAGCATGGCGTTATCGGTCAAGACATCAGGCAGGCGCATGAATAGCTGCTCGACTTCGTACCAGCTCATGATGTGCAGTGTGTTGGAACTGAATACGGCATCAAAGCGCTGCGCCGGCCATTCCGTATTGACGTCGAGCGCGAGTGGAGCGGGGGTATTGGGCAGGGCGACTTCGTTCAGCCATGCATGGATGCCGGCCAGATTTTCCGGCCGCTCCGAAGTTTGCCAACTCAGATGTGGCAGCGCCGCAGCGAAAAAGACGGCGTGCTGCCCGGTGCCGCTGCCAATTTCAAGTACATTGCGTCGGTCCGCGAAATGGTCTCGCAACACCGACAGAATCGGCTCCTGGTTGCGAATGCAGGAGGGCGCTTCGGGTTTGCTCATCAGATGTTCCGCATTATTTTCAAAGGACTATAGTATTCAGCAGGATATCGTTCAGAGACACAATTAGGGTAATTACCTAGGCTTCCGCAGGTTGTTCCTGATTGACCCCGTCACAAGCCTCGATACAGTGGGATGCGCAATGGATGAGGTAGTGCACAACAGATGATTCCGGCAACCGATACTATGTGGCTAGCAATTGTGATTCTTGGCGGTTGCCTGGCGGCGGCCCTGATAGGTTTGGGGGTGACAGCCCTTCGCTTGCGCGAGGCTGAGCAGAAGATAAGTGATCGTGACGCCTCGCATGAGAGTGTTCTGGACCGGCTCCAGGAAAACGAATACCGGCTTCGCACCATCATCGAATCTGAACCCGAATGCGTGAAGCTTCAGGCGGAAGACGGCACGGTTCTGGAGATCAATCCGGCGGGCCTGAGGCTGGTGGATGCCAATCAACAGGCCGATATCGTCGGCCGAAAGATTTATTCGATTGTCGCGCCCGAATGCGTCGATTCCTACCGGGAGAGCATGAAGCGCGTGTTTGCTGGCGAAGCCGTGGTCTACGAGTTCAAGGCGATCACGCTCAAGAATCGAGTCGCCTGGATGGAGACTCACGCCGCTCCTTTGCGCGACGCCCGTGGAAACATTTATGCGCTGTTGGGCATTACGCGTGACATTACCGAGCACAAGCAGGCCGAAGAGCAGGCGCGACGGCATCAGACTGAACTGGCGCGGGTAGCCAGATTATCAACAATGGGAGAGATGGCGACGGGAATCGCGCATGAGCTGAATCAACCGCTTTCCGCGATCGCGAATTTTGCTCGAGGGTGCATCCGCCGCCTGAGCGCTGGCGGTATGAGCCCGATCGAGCTGATAGAGCCTCTGGAGGAAGTTTGTGACCAGGCGGAACGCGCCGGCGACATTCTTCGCCATGTGCGCAATTTCGTGCGCAAGAGCGAGCTGCAGTTGAAGCCCATGGACATTAACCAGATCGTTCGCGCCGTCGTCAAATTCACCGAGCATGAAGCGCGCCAGCACCGAACAATGATTCACCTTCATCTCGATCCCCATCTGCCCAAGGTTCAGGCCGACGCCATCATGATCGAGCAGGTTATCTGCAATCTGGTGCGCAATGCGGTAGAGGCCATGGAAGAGGCGAACTCAGCGCGTCGCGAGGTTTCGATCCATACGCGCCGCTTCGATACTGATGCGATCGAGGTCGAAATTTCAGATACCGGGCCGGGTATTGACGAAGCCGTGATCGATCAGGTATTCGACCAGTTCTTCACCACCAAGGATCAGGGAGTCGGTATGGGGTTGTCGATCAGCAAGTCGATTGTCGAGGCGCATGGCGGGGATGTCCGTGCCGAATCTGGCCGGGACGGAGGAACCATACTGCGTTTTTCACTGAAGCTCAGCAAACCACAGGTAAGCAAGCGTGAACGAGCCGACAGTATTCATAGTTGACGATGATCTGGCGGTCGCTCGTAGCGTCCGCTGGTTGATCGAATCCATTCGTCTCCAGGTAGAAACTTTTCCTTCGGCCCAAGCCTTTATTGATGGTTACAACGCGGCCAAACCGGGTTGTCTGGTGCTCGATGTGCGTATGCCCGGCATGAGCGGCCTTGAACTGCAGGAACGCTTGACGGCGCAGCGCGTGCAGATTCCGATCATTTTCATCACCGGTCACGGTGATGTGCAGATGGCGGTAAAGGCAGTTCAGGCGGGCGCGTTTGATTTCATAGAGAAGCCCTTCAATGATCAGGATTTGCTCGACCGAATTCAGAAGGCCATCGCGGTCGACGCCGAGCAACGCGGGAAGGATACGCAGCGCTCGCAGTTGCGATCACTGTTTGTCAGCTTGACCCCGCGAGAGAGGGAAGTGATGGATCTGGTGGTGGAAGGAATGTCGAACAAGGCGGTGGCTAATACGCTTGGTTTGAGTGCCAAGACTGTTGAAGTCCATCGCGCCAAAGTAATGGAGAAGATGCATGCCCGCTCGGTGGCGGATCTTGTGAAAATGGCGATGCTGAATCAGGAGACGCAATAGGCGATCCGCCGCCGGTCGAGTGCCGGCTACCCTAAATTGCCTCCCGCTCCATTTTGGGATCAAGATTATCGTGCTTCAACACTGCCGGTTTCCTTGAGGCCGGCAAATCGGTGCAAGTTCCATGGGCGACGTGCGCGGCCATGCCAATGGTTTCACCCAGGGTGGGATGGGGATGGTGAATCGTTCTGCCGATGGCGGCCGCATCACATTTCAAGCTGATGGCCAGGGTGATTTCTCCAATCATGTCGCCGGCACTGGGGCCGACGATGGCTCCGCCCAGAATTCTGCCGTTTGTCCTGTCGAACAGAAGTTTTGTCATCCCATAGTCGGCGCCATTGGCGATGGCCCGCCCCGAGGCGGCCCAGGGAAATCTGGCCACATCCACCTCAACGCCTGATTGCTTTGCGGCATCTTCGGACAATCCAACCCATGCAATTTCCGGATGCGTATAGGCTACGCCCGGTATCAGCGAGGCGTCATAGATAGCTTCCAGTCCCGCGACGGATTCGGCGGCGACGTGGGCCTGATGTACTGCTTTGTGTGCCAGCAAGGGCATACCAACGATATCTCCGATGGCAAAAATATGCCGCACATTGGTGGCCATCCGACTGTCAACCGTAATGAATCCAGCCGCATCAACCTCGATGCCTAGCTTGTCGGCGCCGAGCTTCATGCTGTTCGGTTTGCGCCCGGCGGCCTGCAGGACCAAGTCGTATCGCTGGGCTTCCGCCGGAGCCATGTCGCCTTCGAACCGGACCCACACACCGTCATCCCGAGCATCGGCCGCCACGGTTCGGGTACGCAGCATTATGTTGTCAAAGCGGTGTCGATTTTGGCTATCCCAAATTTTTACCAATTCACGGTCTGGTCCAGGCATCAGGCTGTCTTGCATCTCCACAACGTCTATCTGTGCACCCAGAGCGGAATACACTGTAGCCATTTCCAGTCCGATGATGCCGCCGCCAATCACAAGCATTCTTCGCGGCACAAAACGTAGTTCAAGTGCGCCGGTGGAGTCGACAATACGTGGGTCTTTGGGCAGGAAGGGTAGGTGCACCGGATGGGAGCCGGCAGCAATGATGCATTTGTTGAAGCGGACTACCTGTCGCACGGGCGCAGCCTGGCCGCTGGAATCGGTGAGCTCGACATCAATGCTGTGTGCATCGCGGAAACTACCGCTGCCGAAAATCGTGCGAACCTTTCGTGCCTTGGCCATTCCGGCGAGTCCATCCGTGAGTTGGCCGACGACCCGTGTCTTGTGGGCGCGAAGCTTGTCAATATCGATTCGAGGTGGCGCAAATTCGATACCGGTCGCGGCCATGGCCAGGGCCTCTTCCATGACTATGGTCCTATGCAACAAGGCTTTTGATGGAATACAGCCAACGTTTAGGCATACGCCCCCCATGATCGGAAAGCGTTCCACCAGGATCGTATCGAGCCCCAGATCGGCTGCCCGAAAGGCGGCGGAATAGCCCCCGGGACCGGCGCCCAGAACCAGCAGATCGCAAGAGAGTTCCTCCGGCGGCTCGTCAATGCGGGAGGCGGCGGTGAAGGCAGCGAAGAGAGAAAAGTGGCGTGGTGCGGAAGAGGCTGGGATATCCAGCGGTTGGCGCTTCGGCCGTTGCTCCGCACTGGCGGCCATGACAACGACAATCCTGCCGGAAACAAGCTTCTCGCCGATCGTTGCACGGATTTCGGTAATCGTGCCGTCGATGGGCGCTGCAACGTCAACGATCGCCTTGCCCGACTCGACCGTTATCAGAGGATCGTCCGCCCAAACCAGTTCGCCGGGCTTGACGAGTATTTCAGCGACAGACAAGGTGTCTTCGCTACCGACGTCTGGAACGGCAACTTCATAAACCTGAACCATAGTGGGTACCTTGTCTAAAGCGGAATATCGGCGCATGGATATGCGCCGAAGAGTCCCTGGTTTCAGGCCGCCATCAAGGCGCCGTTGATTGTGACTTTTCCTGAAACTTCGACCGGCCGGACAAGGGTATCCAGTACCGGACAATGTGATTCCACGGCTTCGACCAGCTTGCGCAGGTCATCTTCAGATGCAGGACTTTTCAGTGTGGTTTCAAAAGAAATCTTCTGGTAGCCGGGCGGTATCGAGGGGTCCATACCGAACAGCCCTTTGAGATCGAGTGCGCCCTTGAGATTGACTTTGACTTCGTCGAGCTGAATGCCCATCATCGCAGCCATTGCGGCGTACATGATTTCCTGACAGGTACCCAGCGCGACCAGCACCAGTTCAACAGGATTGGCGCCTTTGTCTCCACCACCGAGTTCCGGCGGCTCGTCCACAATAACGGGCGGGAAGTCGCGCACCGAAGCAGTGCAGCGAACTCCATCAACCAAAGCGGTTTGGGCTTCAAAAACAACGCGCGACATGATGGGATTTTCTTGTATACCCTGGACGGTTTTGCTCAGTGCTTCCTTTAATGCTTGTTGAGACATGATTTCAATCCTCCGATTATTCCGTTGGGAAACTTCCGGGTTTCTGCGGCCAATCGCAAACAGTGATGGCGTCGATGAGTAGCTGGTGCGAATGGGCAATTTCCGGTACGCACGCTGCAGACTGTGAGCCGAAATCGACAGAATGAAAATTGGGGAGTTTCCTTCGCTGCTCAGGGAAAACCCCCAAATAGAAACGTTTTCCCCAACTTTTCGCGGTGTTTTTCTTAGTAGGGCAGGTAGTGATCGACGAGCAGAGCAGCGAAAAGCAGGGACAGGTAGAGAATCGAGAAGCGGAAGGTTTTCTGCGCCAGTCGATCACTGTAGTTTCGCCAGATTTGCCAAGCGTAGAGGATGAACATCGAATTCAACGAAATCGCCGCCGCGAGATAGAACCAGCTGCTCATACCAATGAAGAAGGGCATCAGCGTAACCAGCGCCAGACCAATGGTGTAGGCGAAGATGCAGCGCTGTGTGTATTCCCTCCCATGTACCACGGGAAGCATCGGCAAATTGGCGTCAGCATAATCTTGGGTCCGATACAGTGCCAGGGACCAGAAGTGTGGCGGCGTCCATACGAAGATGATCAGAAACAGCAGCCAGGCCTGTTCCGGCATCTGCCCCGTTACCGCAGCCCAGCCCAGCACCGGCGGCATGGCGCCCGAAGCACCGCCGATCACAATGTTCTGTGGCGTCAGGGGCTTGAGAATCACGGTGTAAATGACTGCATAGCCGACAAATGTCGCCAAGGTCAGCCACATGGTCAGCGGATTGACGAAAGCATGAAGCAGAGCCAGGCCAAGACTCCCGATAACTGCCGATACGATGAACGTCTCGGTTACGTCAACCTCTCCGCGCGGTAAGGGACGGCCCTTGGTACGCGCCATGATGGCGTCGATCTTGCGCTCAATCAGGCAGTTCACCGCGGCGGCCGATCCGGCTACCAGGGCAATACCAACCGTCGTCGCCAACAAGACCGTCAAGGGCACTACGCCAGGTGTCGCCAGCAGCATGCCAATCACGGCGCAGAAAACTATGAGCGATACGACGCGTGGTTTGGTCAGACGGACATAGCGCTGGAGGCGTTCTCCCGTACCGGGCCTGACAAGAATGGTTTCAATCATGGTGTCACTCCAGAACAGAATGGATGGAATAAGTCTGATTGCACACTGCTTGACGATCAATAGGGAAGAACCTTTGCAAGACTAGGTAAACATCCCAATTGTCGGTAACCGCTGCTCGGCCTATTGTTCGCCAAGAACAAAATAAGGTCCCGGTGGGAACGGGCTGTAACCAAAGGGTACCAACGCGAGGAATTGGGTTCGTCGCGCCAATTGACCATAAGAGGAGATTATCGCTATGCAGGACTTCCTGTTTTCCGGCTGGGGGGCGTTCTGGGTGACGCTGTTTATGCTTATGCCGTTTGCGGCAATGCTTGCCTACATCGTCTACAGGAAAAGCGTATTCGATACTGGACCGGGCACCACGCCAGTGAAAACGCTGTCCAAGATGGAAGGCATCTGGCTTACGTTCGTATTCGTGTTTTTTGTAGGTATCAATCTGGGCAGTCTCAAGTACATGCCCTATATCGCCGAAGCACGTGCCGCGACAAGCGGGCTGCCGTTGCAGGAAATCGATGTGACGGCAAAATCCTGGGGCTACGAAATGTCGAGCCGCCAGGTAGAGGCGGGGCGTCCGGTGCGCTTTTCCGGACGGAGCGTCGATACCCAGCACGGCTTCGCCGTATATCACCCTGACGGCAGAATGCTGTTCACGATGCTGCTGATGGATGGCTTGAAACAGCCGACGACCGTGGTCCATACCTTCAAGGAACCAGGCACATACAAGGTTCGGTGTCTTGAATATTGCGGTATTGCGCATCACGTGATGCTGGACGAACTGACTGTAGTCAAGAGCAATTGAGCGCATTCGCCGCAGAGGAGGAATCAATATGAGTATCGCAAGCACACTCGTTCATAACACGCCGATTTTCGGCAAGATGTTCAGCGTTGACAAGAGTACCGGCCTTGAGGATATCAATGCCTGGCCGGCCCTGATGATCATGGCGTCATTCATTTGGCTGGCGGTAGCGGGCCTTTTGGGAATCGTCATGCCTGTGACGCAGATTTTCGATCTCAATACCGATTGGTTTTACACCACGCTGACACTTCATGGAGCCGCGCTGGCGTTTCCGTTCGGTTTTCAACTCATGGTCGGTGTCGGTCTGCACCGCTCGGGCGGTTGTGTAGGCAAACCGGTAACAGGCATTTTCCCCGCTCTGACCTTCATTACCATGAACCTTGGCGCTGCAATTCTGACCGTGGCGGTGCTGATGGGTTTCAAAGTCAGTCTGGTGGTGATGTTCCCGCTGCCACTGGTTGGTGCTCAAATGGGCATCTGGAGTATGACCACGGTTATCGTTGGCTTCACCGGTATTTATCTCGTGCTTGCAAGCATGATTCTGTTTTATCCAATTCTCGTGCTCAAAATGCTGTTTTTCGGCAAGAAACAGCCGGAACTTGTCTTGTCCGAGCGCTCGCTGAATGATCCCGGAATGCTGGGCATGGTATTGGCGGCTTTGACACTACTGGTCGCTGGTACACCTCTGGTCGTTGTCGGTACGACGCTGTTGCTCGCACTCTACGGCGTGATCCCGATGGCTATGGCTGCATGGGCCGCAAAGCCGATAGTATTCCAGTACAGCTTCTACATCTTTGCTCACAACATGATGGAGGCCATGGCGCTAATGGTTACCAGCGCGATGTATGCAACGCTGCCGCTATATCTCGCCGACGGAACTCGCAAATTGTTCAGTAACAAGCTCGCCAATCTGGCGCTCTGGATACTGTTGCTTACGTCGGTTACTTCGTTTCTACATCACTTCATCACCTTCTATCCCAATCAGCCGTCCGCCCTTTCCTATTGGGGAAACATCATGAGCTGGGGCACCGGGATCGGAGCCGCACTGAGCATTTTCACGGTGTTCGCCACGATCTGGCAGCATGGTTTGCGTGCGGAACCCGGCATCATTGCCGTGCTGATTGCCTGGGCGCTCTACATCCTCGATGGAGCCAGCGCAGTCGTCACGTCCAATATTGCCTGGGCCTACGTGCTGCATGGCACGATGTGGCAAAGCGGCCATACCATGACCGTGATTCTGGCTATGGCACTGATGTGGATGGGAGTTCTTTACCACCATTACCCGGTGATGACGGGTCGCAAGCTTGATCCCACCGTTGGCTGGTGGTTCGTTTGGCTCTTTACCGTTGGCAGCTTTGGTGCGGCGCTTTCGATGCTGGCAGGCGGGGCGGCCGGCATGCCACGGCGTTTTGCAGCCTGGAACCAGGAGGGGTGGATGATCTATGGCAACCTGACCTTGTTCTTCGGCCTGATTCTCGGCGCCGCGTTTGTTGTATATGCGTATAGTCTCCTGAAATCCAGGGATCTCAGTGTGGCCGTCGGTCGTCAGCCGGTAGCGGCGTAGTCAAGAACTGCGGAACTATCGAGATAGACGTCCGCGGCAACGCGGACGTTTGTTTTTTGGAGATTCTCCGGCGATCCGGGCCGAAGTCGCTGGATTCCGACGAATGCGCGTATCGAGATTAAGAGGAAAACGATGCAATGCAAGCTCTGTGGCCTTCCCACCCCCAATCCACCGATAGTGGGCGATGGTCATGGTTTCTGTTGCCATGGATGTTGCGAGGTCTATCGTTGTTTTGGAGATGGAGCCTTCGCCGCCGATCAGGAGGCTGACTGCGTTGCGCCTTCGCAGTTGCAGGGCAAGGAGGCTTATCTCTGGATTGAAGGAATGCACTGCGCTTCCTGCGAATTTCTCATTTCGAGGATTGCACTTAGCGTGCCGGGGATTCATTCGGCGACTTCGAGCTACGCAACCTCAACCGCGAAAATCGTTTACGACACAGAGCGCGTCGCAGAGTCCGAACTACCCGCCCTGCTTAGTCGCTACGGCTATCGCGCCAGGCTGCGCAGCGAAGAGGCGCCGGAATACGACGAAAGGCAGGATCTGTTGCGGCTTCTGACCGGGGGGATTCTGGCCTCCTCCGTGATGATGCTGACCTTGCTGTTTATCTATCCGATTCATGGCGGCTTTGCCGTGCCAAGCGACTACAAAGCGATCGGTTGGCTCGCGTTCGTGTTGACGCCGATCGCACTACTATTTCAGACGTCAGTTCTGGTCTTCTACGTCGGGTATCCGATACTGCGCGGCGCCTGGACCGGGATTCGTACCAGGGTTTTGAACATGGACTGCCTGATCGCCCTGTCGATCCTGTCGGCTTACGGCTACAGCGTCGTTCAGCTTTTTCATGATCCGATCGACTTGTATTTCGAAGTGGCGGGAACACTGGTCGCGATCATCACCATAGGCAGGTATCTAGAGAAAGCCGAAAGGGTTCGTGCAACCCAGGAGCTCAGAGGCTTCATGCAGGCATGGGAGCCCAAGGCCTGTGTGAAGAGAAATGGCAGCTACCTCGTATGTGATCTGAATGAACTTGACCCCGAGGAGCATGTCTATGTTCGCCAAGGTGAAACTTTGCCTGTTGATGGCGTCATCGTCGAAGGGCAAGGGGCAATCAATGAGGCACTGATTACCGGGGAGCCCTTTCCCGTATGGCGCTCTGCCGGTCAGAAAGTCCGAGGCGGTAGCATTCTGCTCGAAGGCAAGCTTGAAATCGCTGTTGGAAAACAAGTCGAATGCCGCTTGGAGGGTCTCTCACGAATACTGTGGAATGCACAAAGCTCCATTGCGGGTGTTCAGAGCGGCGTTGATCGACTCGCACGCGTTTTTGCTCCCGCGGTTATTGTGCTTGCCGTACTGGTCGGGCTCGGCTTTTACATCAGCGGCGCGCCACTCGAAAGGGCGCTACTCGCGAGCCTGGCGACGTTGATCGTCTCCTGCCCTTGTACCTTTGGACTGGCAATTCCACTGACCACTGCCGTCGCCATCAGCTCTGCTCTGCGCCGTGGAATTGTGGTTTCCAGTGCCGATTTGTTTGAGAAGGCGCGCCATATCGATATCGTTGTGTTCGACAAGACAGGAACCTTGTCCACTGGCGAGATGGCGGTGGTCGACGTTATCGGTCCTCCAGAGGTCGCTACCCGAGCTGCGGCTGTAGAGCGCCATTCGCCGCATCCGGTTGCTGAAGCGATCGCCCGTCTTGACTCGCAACGGACCGCAAGCGATTTTGAAAGCCATCCTGGTCGCGGTGCCTTGGCCAGCGTTGGCGGGCGGCGTGTGGCGGTCGGCAGCAGGCAATTGTTTGCGACGCTCGGATGGACGATTCCAGAGGCGCTGAGGGTTCAGGTTGCCAGTCGCGCTCCAGCGGAGAGCGTCATTTCCTATGTCGGCTGGAATGCTTGTGCCGAGGGCGCGATCATCACGCGGGACCAACCGCGCGATGATTGGCGGCAGGTTATTGAGCGTCTGCCTGCGATTACACGGGTCGTGTTGTTGACCGGAGCCGAGGACCCGAGAGGTTACGAGGATGGCGTGGATGAGGTACATGCCGGCGTTCCCCCCGAGGCCAAGGCCGCCGTTATCCGGCACCTGAAAGCACAAGGCACAGTGGCCATGGTGGGTGACGGCAGCAATGACGCATCGGCATTGGCCGAGGCAGATCTGGGAATAGCTTTCGGCTCGCCTGCTTCGCTTGCCGCGGAAGCTGCCGACATCGTGATACCGGGGAATCGCCTGGGAACCGTTTTGGATGCACTAAGCTTGATTGGTACAACCCGGCTCAGGATAAGGCAAAACCTTGGCTGGGCGCTTGCCTACAACGCGGTGGCAATCCCGTTGGCAATGGCAGGGCTGCTGAATCCTCTGTTTGCGGCGTTGGCGATGTCGGCGAGCAGCCTTCTGGTGGTTTGGAACGCTGTCCGACCCATCTCTTATCCCGAGCCAGCCGGTTCCAGTAGGAGCAATGGAAGTGGATTTTCATCTTCGGCTATTGGACCTGGTCGATCCAGAGAACCGGACTCAGAAAAGGTCTTGTCTGCGTCTGTTCCATGGTCGGGCAATGACATCAGCAGGTAGGGGATTTCCCTTAACGCGCACTGGAATGATCCGAATTCCGCGGGACCTTCTGAGTCGATAAAGTGCCATTCCGTGGTCCCCCATCCTCGCACTGATGGCGGAAAGGGCAGGCTTGGACTTTCTGGCGACACGACAGAAGCGCTTGCCGTGTTGAAGGAACGCAAAAAAATTGTAGTGGCCCTTCCGGGTTGTAATTTTGTTTCCGCTTCTGGCGGGATGATTCATGAATCACTGAGGAGAAGTCATGAAGGTTAAAGCTGCTGTTGCACACATGGCCGGAAAGCCGCTGTCCATCGAAACTGTTGATCTGGACGGCCCGAGGGCCGGTGAGGTTCTGGTAGAGATCAAGGCAAGTGGGGTGTGTCATACCGACGCCTTCACACTGTCTGGCGATGATCCCGAAGGAATATTTCCGGCGATACTCGGTCATGAAGGGGCGGGCATTGTCGTTGAGGTGGGCTCGGGTGTGACCAGTGTCAAGCCTGGCGATCACGTCATTCCGCTGTACACCCCGGAATGTCGGCAGTGTGAATACTGCCTCTCGCAGAAGACCAACTTGTGCCAGGCCATACGTTCAACGCAGGGTCAGGGGCTGATGCCGGACGGCACCAGCCGCTTCAGACTTGGCGGCAAACCGGTTTTTCACTACATGGGTACGTCAACATTTGCCAATTACTCGGTGATGCCCGAAATATCGGTAGCCAAAATTCGCGAGGATGCCCCCTTCGACAAGGTCTGCTATATCGGTTGCGGAGTAACAACGGGTATCGGTGCGGTAATCAATACTGCAAAGGTGCAGGCGGGCGACAACGTAGTGATCTTCGGGCTGGGCGGAATTGGTCTCAATGTGATTCAGGGCGCGCGCATGGTCGGCGCAGGCATGATTGTTGGGGTCGATATCAATCCGGGCCGTAAAGCGCTGGCAGAGAAGTTCGGAATGACGCATTTCGTCAATCCGAAAGAGGTTGAGGGCGATCTTGTTGCCTACCTTGTTAATCTCACCAAAGGCGGTGCCGACCACACATTCGAGTGCGTCGGCAATGTCAATCTGATGCGGCAGGCGCTGGAATGCTGCCACAAGGGTTGGGGTACCAGCACCATTGTTGGCGTGGCCGGTGCGGGGCAAGAAATTTCGACGCGGCCGTTTCAGCTGGTGACGGGCCGGGTCTGGAAGGGATCGGCTTTCGGCGGTGCCAGGGGCCGCACTGATGTACCGAAAATCGTCGACTGGTACATGGATGGCAAGATAAATATTGACGACCTGATTACTCACGTAATGCCCGTGGAGAAAATCAATGATGCCTTCGATCTGATGCACGAAGGCAAGTCGATACGGTCTGTTGTGACGTTCTAGAAGCCAGTGCCTATCCACGCAACAACAAGGAAGATTCGGCAGCCTTCGGCGTCGCTGCTGGCTGTCGAACCGAGAAGATGACAATTACCAAAATCTCGCAATACAAATGTTTTGGCGGTATTCAAGGTGTGTATAGCCATGTCTCGCCAGAGACTGGTTGCACGATGCGTTTTGGCGTATTTATGCCACCGCAAGCGGCCGCTGGAGCGGTGTCCGTTCCGGTGCTCTACTGGCTTTCCGGTTTGACTTGCACCGAGGAAAATTTCGTCATAAAGGCCGGGGCGCAACGGGTCGCTGCGGAGCTGGGTATTGCCATCGTTACACCCGACACCAGTCCGCGAGGGCTTGATCTTGCGGGCGAGACAGACAGCTATGACTTCGGCACCGGCGCGGGTTTCTACGTCGATGCAACCCAGGAACCCTGGTCCAGGAACTATCACATGTATTCCTATGTCACTCAGGAACTGCCGTGTTTGATCGCCGCCAATTTTTCCGTCGATCCCGCCCGGGTCGGAATTTTTGGTCATTCGATGGGCGGTCATGGTGCGCTCACGCTGGCGCTGCGCAGTCCGCATATCTACAAATCCGTTTCGGCCTTTGCCCCGATTTCTTCACCGATGCGTTGTCCCTGGGGTGAAAAGGCGCTGACCGGATATTTAGGTCCGGATCGCGAAGCATGGCGTGACTACGATGCTACCGAGCTGATCAAGGTCCGTGGCTGGACGGGTCCTCCTTTGCTGATTGATCAAGGAAGCAGTGATCAATTTCTTGAAGAGCAGCTCAAGCTCGAACTCTTGCTGGAGGCTTGCGAGAGTGCCGGAGTTGCTATCGACCTGCGTATGCAAGAGGGATATGATCACAGCTACTTCTTCATCGCCAGTTTTGTCGAAGACCATCTGCGCTTTCACGCGCGCAATCTGATCAAAGGAAAATCAGCCCTCAATGCAGCAACGAGTGCAGCTTAGGCAAGAGCAGTCAGGGCGAGGAACCGGGGGGGGCGGCTTCGCGCCCTGACTGTTCGCGGATTACGCCGCGACCTTGCTCTTGGCGATATGGGTCGAAATGGCATCCATCAATGGCGGCGACAGGCAGTCGTAAGGCTCCAACCCAAGCTCCTTGAGGCGGGCTCGGATTGCAGGCATTTGCGCCGGATCCGTACCCGTTTCAATAATCGACGAAACGAAAGCGGCAAATTCCGGAGGTGACCAGCCGCGTACTCCCGATAGTTCCGTATGGACGAAATCGAGACCATAGAACGGATGAGCCTTGTTTTCGATGCGACCGAACATATGGACACCACAACCGGTGCAGGCATGGCGCTGAATGGCCGAACTGGGATCGACGATTTTCAGCTTCTCTTCATGCGCCGTTACTTTGAGTTTGTCACGTGAAACGACTGCGACTTGCGAGAACAAGGCTCCCTCCGGCTTCCAGCATTTGCTGCAACCGCAGGCGTGGTTATGCGCGGTTTGTGCGCTGATCGTGACTTCAACTCGATCCGATGGACACCGGCAGTGAAGAACTCCTCCTTCAAAACCCGGCAGCGCCGGCAAAGGGCCGCTATCTATTGCTGGATGAATCTTTACAGAATTGCTCATGAGCCATTTCCTCCTCCCGTATCGGGACGTGGTGACCAGAGGGTAGATTGGGACAATCCGCCTCAGGCTTTCGATTGTTAACAACCGGGAACAGCCAGCGGTGTTCCCTCCCTGCGTTGCGGCGCCGTACTTGTATTTTCTTGGCGCGACAAGCGCAACTTGCGTTGCGTCTTGCTATCCGAAACGTAATCCGGCTGACCGGATTGGACAATCAGGATGAATACCTAGTGAAGTGAAGGTTGTCCCTGACAGGCCCAAGGCGGCTTTTCAGGAAGGGTCTCTTCGAGGGAGGTCAGGCGGCCAACATGGTAGACTCGACTTTCCTTGCGTCTCATCTCTTTTCTGATTAATTCTCAATGTCCGGCAACACTTTCGGCTCCCTTTTCAGTGTCACTTCGTTCGGTGAATCTCATGGCCCAGCCATTGGCTGTGTGGTTGACGGTTGTCCGCCGGGTCTGGAAATATCGACGGCAGAAATCCAGGCTGATCTCGATCGGCGCAAGCCGGGAACATCGCGTCATGTCACTCAGCGACGCGAATCGGACACGGTCGAGATTCTCTCCGGCGTATTTGAAGGCCGCACCACGGGTACGCCGATTGGTTTGCTGATCCGCAATGAAGACCAGCGCAGCAAGGACTACGGCAATATTGCCGAGACATTTCGTCCGGGGCATGCCGACTACACTTACTGGCAGAAGTACGGCATTCGCGACCATCGCGGCGGTGGCCGCTCTTCGGCGCGTGAGACCGCGGTTCGCGTCGCTGCGGGCGCCATAGCGCGCAAATGGCTCCAGCAACGCTACGGCGTGACGGTGCGCGGTTGGATGAGCCAGTTGGGCAGCATCAAGATTCCATGGGGGGACGAGGCAGCTATTCATACCAATCCCTTCTTCGTCGCCAATGCCGAAATCGTTCCGCAATTGGAAGACTACATGGATGCCCTGCGCAAGTCAGGCGATTCGGTGGGTGCGGAAATTTCGGTCGTGGCACGAGGTGTACCTGTTGGCTGGGGCGACCCGGTATACGGCCGCCTCGATGCCGATATTGCATACGCCATGATGGGCATCAACGCCGTCAAGGGCGTCGAAATCGGTGCCGGTTTTGAATCGGTGACACAGAAGGGAAGTGAACACGGCGACGAACTTACCCCTGAGGGTTTCCTTGGCAACAATGCCGGCGGGGTACTGGGTGGCATCTCCACCGGACAGGATGTGGTGGTGAAGATGGCTGTCAAACCGACATCGAGTATCCGGTTGCCGAGGCGCACCATCAATCTCGCCGGTGAACCGGCGATGATAGAAACCCATGGCCGACATGATCCTTGCGTCGGCATTCGCGCCACGCCGATTGCCGAAGCCATGCTGGCGCTGGTCTTGATTGATGCCGCGCTTCATCATCGGGCGCAGTGCGCCGATGTGGAGTGCCCGACGCCAAGAGTTCCGGCTCGGCCAAAGGTAAAATAGGCTGAGTCAAAATTCGTAAATAGCAAATACTAGGATATGCAATGAACGTTGATCACCACGACCTGCTTCACGAACTGCCTGAGTACGCAGAGTCCATTCATACGCTAAAAATGGGCAACCTGCATTTCGCCAAGCTGTTCGACGAATACCACTCGCTGACCGATCAAATCGAGGAACTTGAGATCAAGGATTCTCCGGTTGCCGATCTGGCGCTTGAGGAAATGAAAAAGCAGCGCCTGAAGCTCAAGGATGAGCTTTACGCCATGCTTCTGGCCCACAAAGCCTGAAGAGGGGACGCAGTCGTAAGTAGCGGAGCCGCCGGCAACGGTTGGCGGTAGTTGTCATGGCGCAAAGCGAGCGTTTGTCCGCTTGGTATTTCTGGTATTTCGCCTTCATTGGCGCATTCCTGCCGTACTTTTCTCTCTACCTGCAGTCCATCGGTCTTTCTGCCGGGCGCATCGCGGTATTGATGTCGCTCGGGCAGTTCATGCGCCTGCTCGCGCCATTGCTTTGGGGCTGGCTTGCCGACAGCGGTGGTCGGCGAGTGCGTATTGTTGTTGCGTCGACGGCCGCCGCTGTGGCCAGCTATGCCGTGGTGTTTTTGACGCAGGATTTTGTCGCGCTGTTGATCGGCATGGCGGTTCTCCACTTCTTCTGGAGCGCATCGTTGCCTTTGGTGGAGGCGCTAACATTGGGACATCTTGCTTCTCATCCGGAACGCTATGGGCGTATCCGGCTTTGGGGCTCCATTGGTTTTATTGCCGCCGTGATGGGGGTCGGCTTTTTGCTCGACTTGGCGCCGATCAGCTCGCAACTCTGGGTGAGTTGGGCCTTGCTCCTGGGCACGTTTCTGAGCGCCCTGACACTGGTTGAAGTCAAGGGGCACGCCGGTCAGGTGGCAGGGCCGATTCGGGATGTGCTGCGCCAGCGTAAAGTTGTCTTTTTGCTGGCTGCCGGGCTGTTCATGATGGCGGCGCACGGCGCCTTGTACGTCTTCTATTCGATCCACCTGGTGGTGCAGGGTTATGACAAGACCGTGGTCGGAACCCTGTGGACTCTGGGTGTCGTTGCAGAAATCGTCGTATTCCTGTTCATGCCGAGGATTTCAGCGCGGATATCCTTGCGGCAGATCTTGCTGGCCTGCTTTGCCTTGGCTGCTTTGCGTTTCCTGCTGATCGGCTGGGCGGTCGAGTTCATCGGCGTGTTGATTTTTGCGCAACTACTGCATGGCGCCAGCTTCGGCGCTCACCACGCGGCGACCATGGCGGCGCTCAATCGCTGGTTCGCAGCGCGGCAACAGGCAAGGGCGCAGGCCTTGTATGGCAGCATCGCTTACGGTGCAGGTGGATTGGGCGGTGCATTGCTGGCGGGAGCCTTGTGGGAAAGTGCCGGAGCCGGGATCACCTTCAGTGCCGCATCATTACTTGCCCTGGTGGGCTTGATTCTTGTCTGGCGCGGGGTTCCGGGCGATCCAGCGAGCGCTGCTGTGCGATAATCAGCGACCCACGCTGAGGCTTCATTCATCATGTCAAAGACGCTTTACGAAAAACTCTGGAACAGCCACGTCGTCCATGTCGAAGAAGATGGCACGGCGCTGCTTTATATCGATCGCCACCTGGTTCATGAGGTCACCAGTCCGCAGGCCTTTGAAGGTCTGAAACTGGCGAATCGCAAGCCCTGGCGTATTTCATCGATAGTCGCCACGGCGGATCACAACACACCAACATCGCACTGGGAACTCGGCATCCAGGATCCCATCTCACGCCAGCAGGTGGAAACACTCGACGCCAATATTCGCGAAGTGGGCGCACTGGCTTACTTTCCGTTCAAGGACCGTCGCCAGGGAATCGTGCATGTGGTTGGGCCGGAAAATGGCGCAACCCTGCCCGGCATGACGGTGGTGTGTGGCGATTCGCACACATCGACGCATGGCGCTTTTGCTTGCCTTGCTCATGGTATTGGCACATCTGAAGTCGAACATGTGCTGGCGACTCAATGCTTGTTGCAGAAGAAGTCGAAGACCATGCTGGTGCGGGTAGAGGGAATAGTCGGCTCTGGCGTTACGGCAAAGGACATTGTTCTGGCGCTGATCGGTCGTATCGGCACCGCTGGCGGCAACGGTTACGCGATTGAATTCGGCGGCTCGGCGATTCGGGCACTTTCAATGGAAGGTCGCATGACGGTATGCAACATGGCGATCGAAGCCGGCGCTCGGGTAGGTTTCGTTGCTGCCGACGAGACCACCATCGCCTATCTTAAGGGCCGTAGCTTCGCGCCGAAAGGTGACGACTGGGACAAGGCTGTCGCCTATTGGCGCACCTTGGTTTCAGATCCGGACGCTCGTTTCGACGCGGTGATCGAGATGGACGCACGCCAAGTCGTGCCGCAGGTGACCTGGGGCACCTCGCCGGAGATGGTTACCGGGATTGATGGCGAAGTGCCGGCGCCCGAGGACTTCAAGGATCCGGTGAAGAGCGAAGGCGTCACTCGGGCATTGCAGTACATGGGTTTGACGCCGCGCACGCGGATCGATGCCATCAAGATCGACAAGGTCTTCATCGGTTCCTGCACCAATTCGCGTATAGAAGACTTGCGCGCTGCGGCGGTTGTGGCCAGGGGGCGCAAGGTTGCTGCCAATGTAAAGCTGGCATTGGTGGTTCCTGGATCAGGCCTGATCAAGGAACAGGCCGAGGCAGAAGGGTTGGACAAGATATTCATTGCCGCGGGATTCGATTGGCGGCAGCCCGGTTGCTCGATGTGCCTGGCCATGAATGACGACCGCCTTGAGCCTGGCGAGCGTTGTGCTTCGACATCGAACCGTAACTTCGAGGGGCGGCAGGGTGCGGGGGGCCGGACTCATCTGGTCAGCCCGGCGATGGCTGCGGCCGCGGCGATTGCTGGTCGCTTTGCCGATGTTCGTGACTTGTTGTGAGGAGAAAAACTGTGTTCCGTGTACTCATTCTAGTTTCCATGCTGCTTGCAGTCTCGGCCTGCAATACCGTAAAGGGTATTGGCAAGGACATCAAAAAGGGTGGTGAAGCCATCGAGAAGTCGGTCAAGTAATGGATAAATTCATCAAGCTTGAAGGGCTCGTGGCTCCGCTCGATCGGGCCAATGTCGATACCGACGCCATCATCCCCAAGCAGTTCCTCAAATCGATCAAGCGCTCCGGCTTCGGTCCCAACGCGTTTGATGAGTGGCGCTATCTCGATCAGGGCGCGCCTGGGCAGGACAGCGCGAAGAGAGTGAAGAATCCTGATTTTGTTCTCAACCAGGAGCGCTACCAGGGTGCTTCGATTCTGCTTGCACGCAGCAATTTTGGTTGTGGCTCGTCGCGAGAACATGCGCCGTGGGCACTGCACGATTTTGGCTTTCGGGCCATCATCGGCGAATCATTTGCCGACATTTTCTTCAACAACTGCTTTAAAAACGGATTGCTGCCCATCGTCTTGCCCAAGGCCGAAATCGACGCGCTGTTTGGTTTGACTGAACATTCACCGGGCTATCGGTTGACGGTCGATTTGCCTTCTCAGTTGGTCGTGCGTCCCGACGGATACGCGATTCATTTCGAGGTCGATGCCTTCCGCAAGGAATGCATGCTTAATGGGTGGGACGATATTGGCTTGACCCTGCGTCATGCCGAGAAGATCCGTGAATTCGAAGCTCGCCGTCGTACTGAGCAACCCTGGTTATTTGCGTAGAGGATTCTTGATGAAGATTTGTGTTCTACCCGGCGACGGTATTGGGCCGGAAATCATGACCGAGGCGGTTCGGGTATTGCAGGTACTCGATCTCAAGTTCGAGTTGGAGGAAGCCTTGCTGGGCGGCTGCGCAGTGGACGCCACGGGCGAGCCCTATCCTGAAGCCACCCGGAAACTGGCACAGGAGGCTGATGCGGTTCTGCTCGGCGCAGTGGGTGGTCCTCAATGGGACAGCAATCCTCGTGAACAACGCCCAGAGCGCGGACTGCTTGGAATTCGAAAGCATCTCGGACTGTTTGCGAATTTGCGCCCGGCGATCCTCTATCCCGAGTTGGCCAATGCTTCGACACTCAAGCCGGAAGTGGTGGCCGGATTGGACATTCTGATCGTGCGCGAATTGACCGGCGACATCTATTTTGGCCAGCCACGCGGAATCGAAACACGCGATGTGGATGGCAAGATGCAGCGTTTTGGTTTCAATACCATGCATTACACCGAGAGCGAGATCCGGCGAATTTTGCGGGTGGCCTTTGAGGCATCGCGCAAGCGCAATCGCAAAGTCTGCTCGGTAGACAAGATGAATGTGCTCGAGTGCACTCAGCTGTGGCGCGACGTTGCAATCGAGACCGCACTCGAATACCCAGATGTTGAGCTTTCACATATGCTGGTCGATAACGCGGCGATGCAACTGGTGAAAGACCCAAAGCAGTTTGACGTCATGGTCACCGGCAACATGTTTGGCGACATACTCTCGGACGAGGCCTCGATGCTGACGGGTTCGATCGGCATGCTGCCTTCGGCTTCGCTGGATGAGAACAACAAGGGGCTGTATGAGCCATCACACGGTTCGGCACCCGATATCGCAGGAAAGGGCGTTGCCAATCCGTTGGCGACGATTCTTTCGGTGGCTATGATGCTACGCTATACGTTCGCCAACGAGGTAGCGGCGGGGCGTATTGAGACTGCGGTAAAGAAAGTGCTGGCGAAAGGCTTGCGAACAGGCGATATTTACGAAACTGGAACGCAAAAAGTTGGAACCAGGGAAATGGGTGACGCGGTGCTAGCCGCGCTGTAATTCTGAAAAGAGAAAGATCATGAAGCGTGTAGGGCTAGTGGGTTGGCGTGGGATGGTGGGTTCGGTGCTGATGCAGCGCATGCGCGAGGAGGGCGATTTCGCCTTCATCGAGCCGATTTTTTTCACGACATCAAACCCTGGTGGCAAGGCGCCTGACTTTGTCGTTGGCGCGCCGCCACTCATCGATGCAAGGAATGTCGATCAACTGAAAACGATGGATATCGTCATCAGTTGCCAGGGTGGCGACTACACCAACGAGGTTTTTCCGAAGTTGCGTGATGCCGGCTGGAAGGGGCACTGGATTGACGCGGCATCGGCGCTGCGCATGAAGGACGACACGGTGATCATTCTTGACCCAGTGAATCTGGAAGTGATCAAGAATAGTTTGAGCAATGGCGGGCGCAACTGGATCGGCGGCAACTGCACGGTGAGTCTGATGCTGATGGCGCTCGGCGGTTTGTTCAAGGCGGGTCTGGTGGAGTGGATGACCTCGATGACCTATCAGGCTGCTTCCGGTGCTGGCGCACAGAACATGCGTGAATTGCTGATTCAGATGGGCGAGACGCATCGCGTTGTGAAAGGCCTGCTTGACGATCCGGCTTCCGCGATTCTCGACATCGATCGGGAGGTTGCCGGCATTCTGCGTGACGAGAGTTTCCCCACGGCGAACTTTGGTGTGCCGCTGGCGGGTTCGCTGATTCCCTGGATTGACAAGGATCTGGGCAATGGTCAAAGCAAGGAAGAATGGAAGGGGCAGGCCGAAACCAACAAGATTCTTGGTCGAGGCGCAGAACCCATTCCGGTCGACGGCATCTGTGTTCGCATTGGTGCCATGCGCTGCCACTCACAGGCATTTACGATCAAACTTTCGAAGGATGTACCTCTGGACGAGATCAGCGGCATATTGGCGGCGCATAACGATTGGGTTAAGGTCGTGCCGAATCAACGTGAGTTGTCCATGAAGGAGCTGACACCTACCGCCGTGACAGGGACTCTGGGTGTTCCGGTCGGCCGACTGCGCAAACTCAGCATGGGTCCAGAGTATCTTTCCGCGTTTGCAGTTGGCGATCAGCTTCTTTGGGGCGCTGCCGAGCCATTGCGGCGTATGCTCCGTATTCTGTTGCATTGAAGTTGCGTGCCGAGCACAGGCTAAACATGATGCGAAGGTTGAGCTTGCATCGCTAACACCATGATGTTATTTTGATAACATGATAAAAATCCGTCGGGAGTCACCATAGTGCGCAATACTCACCAGCGATTTCAATTCAAGGCCACCGTCATAGCGGTGGCGATGGCTGTCCTGCCTTTGGCGACCCATGCTGCCGGGCTGGGGAGAATAACCGTACTCTCAGCCTTGGGGCAGCCGCTCAAAGCTGAGCTTGAAGTGACGGCAA
This sequence comes from Sulfuritalea sp., assembly GCA_021738385.1. GTDB lineage: Bacteria > Pseudomonadota > Gammaproteobacteria > Burkholderiales > Rhodocyclaceae > Sulfuritalea. Next base: position 29,611 of record JAIPCF010000001.1, read on the forward strand.
CCAGCGACGAGTCGCCCTCATTGGCAGCCAAGGTAGCATCGGTTGATGCTTTTCAGCAGGCTGGAATTGATTATTCGCCCGCCTTGGCAACATTGAGGTTTTCCCGTGACATCAAGGTGCGGGGCGGTCGACAGTATCTGGAAATCAGCACCGACCAACCCCTTAATGAACCTTTTATTGACATGCTGGTTGAGATGAGCTGGGCTTCAGGGCGCCTGGTTCGCGAATACACATTTTTGCTGGACCCACCCGATCTGACGCAAAGAACTGCTCCCGAGCCGGTTGCAGCACCGGCAGTCAAGGCGGAGCCTGCGATGGCCAAGCCATCGGAACCGGCGGCTGCTCTCGAAACAACTCAAGCCAAACCGGTACCTCCGGTTGCAGAGCCCACCCCAGCGCAAATGCGGCCGGTTGAAAAGCTTGAAACAAAGACGGGCTCGCGATCAGCATCCGGCAAACTGCGAACGGTAGTTGCGGGTGACACCTTGGGCAAGATCGCAGCACAGACAATGCCAAAGGGTGTCAGTCTTGATCAGATGCTGGTCGCACTGTTTCGAAGCAATCGGGAAGTGTTCGACGGCGGCAACATGAATCGTGTCCAGGCGGGAAAAATTCTTTCGATTCCCGATGCTGAGGACGTCGAAAAGGTCTCGCCTGTAGAGGCGCGTCAGGAAGTCGTTGCTCAGGCGGTTGATTTTGCAGCCTATCGCAAGCGTCTTGCGGCCGCTGCCGCTGCCGGACCAGTTAGTGACCAGGCATCGAAACAGGCCGCTAGCGGCAAGATTGCACCCAGGGTGGCCGACGAGGCGCCTTTGGCAACAGGTAAGGACAAGTTGCAGGTTTCTCGCACCGAGGCGACCAAGGACGCCAAAGGCAAGCCGCTGCAGGGGCGTATCTCTGCGCTTGAAGAAGATCTGGTGGCGCGAGACAGGGCGCTCAAAGAAGCCAGCAGTCGCATAGCCGACCTGGAAAAGAATCTTAGTGATCTACAGAAGCTCGCCCAACTGAAGAGTGGGACCGGGGCCTCGCTGCAAAAACCCGCTCCGGCGACTCCGGCGGCTGCTGCAAGCCCGCCCGCACCTGCGGAGAGCGCTCCGGCCAAACCACAGGAAATGGCAAAGCCCGAAGAAGCGCCTAAGCTTGTCGAAGCGCCCAAGCCTCCGCCGCCAAAGAAGAAAAAGCCTGCTCCCCCGCCACCGCCGCCACCTGAACCCGATTTCATTGAAGAAAATGCGCCGCTTGTCTTTGGCGGTGGAGCATTGCTGGCGCTGTTGTTCGGCTGGTTGGGATATTCAACATATCGCAAGAAGCGTGCGGCAGCGGCCGACGACGACGCAATTGTGGCCGAGACCGATCTTTCGGCACATTCAGTGTTCAGTTCCACGAGTGTCGCGCCTCCGCCGGGCGAGCAAGAAGACAGTCAGTTCAGTTCAACCGGTATCGGGATGGCCGCTACTCAGGAAACAGTAGATCCGGTTGTCGAAGCGGATACATTTCTGGCCTTTGGCCGTGATTCACAGGCTGAAGAGATTCTTCTGGATGCACTCGAGACGGATCCGCAGCGAGCGGCGATTCATCTCAAATTGCTCGATATTTATTCGGCTCGCAAGAATGCCCAGCTTTTTGAATCGGTGGCAAAGGAACTGCACACTCTGACTAGTGGAACGGGAGCGGACTGGGAGAAGGCTGCGCTCATGGGCGCAGCGCTTGACCCGGATAATCCTCTTTACCAGTCAGCGCCTACGGAAGCCTCTGCGGGCGCCTCGGTTGAAGCTCCAGCAAATGAAGTCGACCCGGATGCCACAGTTATTCTTCGTTCTTCTCCGGTGTCCGAAGCAGCCACAACCGAAGTCGCCGAGGAGGTGGTAGATACCGCATCGGCACTTGATTTTGACCTGGATATTGGTACCGCAGATTCGGCGAGTGCGGAATCTGTTTCCGTAGAAGCCGAGGCTGAATCTTCAGGTCTTGATTTTGATCTGGATCTTGGTGCGCCAGATTCAACTCCCTCTCCCGATGCGGCTCAGACGAGCGATGCAGGGACGGAAGCTGGTGGTCTCGATATTGATTTTGACATGCCGGCAAGCGAGTCGACAGCTGAAGCAATTCCAGATGCTCCAGCGCCTGAAACTCCTCCTGTGGTAACTCAAGAGGCGGCTGGTGAATTAAAAGTCCCTGCTGCTGCAACTGATTCAAGCAGCATTGATTTCGAGTTTGATATGGGGACGCCCGAAGCTGCGGCACCCGAAACATCTGGCGAAGTGAGCCTTGAACTTCCAGCGTCGACTGAATCGCCAACCCAGGCACCCGCACTTGATCTTGGTGACATAAGCTTGGAACTGGACACGCCGCCAGCTTCAACTGGAGAAAAGCCGATACCTGCCGCCGTGCCTGCTGGTGACGACTCATCCGACAATCCTGAGGTTGCCACCAAGCTTGAGTTGGCGATGGCCTACGAGGAAATGGGCGATCACGACGGTGCTCGAGAGCTGTTCCAGGAGGCGCTGGCTGAGGGTAGTCCGGCTCAACAGAAGGTTGCACGCGCCAAACTTGACAGCATCGGTTGATCTAAAGGCACTCCTGACGTCCGGGCGTCAGGAGTTGTTGCTCAAGTGAATCGTCCGCATCCCGCAAGCCTTATTCTGCTTGGCTTGGCGGTGCTTTTTGCCGCTTCGTCGCGCCATGGAATGAGCTTGTATCTTTCATGTATTAGCCTCGCCTTGGTCGCGTCAATAGCTGCGACATCGCATATGCGATTGCTCCTGAGGCGCAGCCGCTGGTTGTTGCTGACCATGCTGATCATGTTCGGCTGGTTCACTCCCGGCACTCCGCTTGCGATTCTTCCTGGAGCGAGTCTGGAAGGGTTGCTGCTCGTCGCAGCGAGCATCGCCCGCTTGGTCATTGCTCTTTCCGCAGTTGCGATACTATTGAAATCACTGTCTTCGGCTGAGCTCGTCGCTGGCATGCGCGCGTTGCTGGTTCCTTTTGCTCTGTTGGGAATCTCTCGCGATAGCGTTGCGGTTCGATTGGCGCTGACGCTCCAAGAGGTAGAAAATTCAACCAAACCAGAGAAGCGCGAGGACGGCACCAGACCTCATTCCTTGAACTTTCCGGAAACGTCCTTAAGCGTAAGTGATGTCGTTACGGGAGCTGTCGTTGCGATACTGGCAGGCGTCGCTGTATTGGCATGAGAATCGCACTGGGCCTTGAGTACGAGGGCTCCGGCTTCTGCGGTTGGCAGTCGCAAGCCGGAGGCGGGGCCGTGCAGGATGCGCTTGAGAGCGCGCTATGCAAGATTGCAGATGCTCCGACGCGAGTGGCGTGTGCCGGGCGCACTGATTCTGGAGTGCATGCGGTAGAGCAGGTGGTCCATTTTGATACCGAGGCCGTGCGTCCGGATACGGCATGGGTACGCGGCGTCAATTCGCATTTGCCAGACAGCGTCGCGGTACGCTGGGCACAGAAAGTACCTGATGAGTTTCATGCACGGTTTTCTGCGCTCGGCAGACGCTATCGCTATTTGCTGCTCAATCGAGGTGAACGTCCGGGCTTGATGGCCCATCGGGTGGGTTGGTTTCACCAATCACTGGATGTCGACGCGATGTCGGCGGCTGCAAAACTTCTTCTGGGTGAGCAGGATTTTTCGGCGTTTCGAGCTATCGAGTGCCAGGCCAAGTCGCCGATCAAGACATTGCGCCGCGCTGCCTTGGCTCGCCATGGTGACTTGCTGACGTTCGAATTTGAAGCCAGCGCATTCCTGCATCACATGGTGCGCAATATCGTCGGTGCGTTGGTGTATGTGGGCAAGGGTGCTCATGCGCCGGAATGGATTGCCGAACTGCTCGCCAGTCGGGACCGTGCCAAGGCCGCTCCGACTTTTGAAGCTTGCGGATTGTACTTTGCCGGTGTCGATTATGATCCGGTATGGCAACTGAAAACCCTACAGCGCGGAATCAGAAAACTCGGCGCTGCCGACACGGCGCTACTGTTCTCCTGATCTCATGAAGCGTACCCGAATCAAGATATGCGGCATTACCCGCGAAGAAGACCTACTTGCCTCGGTAGCGGCCGGAGCCGATGCGTTGGGTTTTGTTTTCTATCCACCCAGCCCTCGCTTTGTCGAGTTGACTCATGCAACGAGACTACTCGCTCGGGTACCCGCGTTCGTTACTTCGGTCGGGTTGTTTGTCAATGAGTCGCCATTGGCGGTGCGTGAGATTCTGGATCGATTATCCCTGGATCTATTGCAATTTCACGGTGAAGAAGATGCCGCCTATTGCGCTCAATTCGGCAAGCCCTGGATCAAGGCCGCCAGGATGAAGCCAGGGTTCGATTTGCTAGAATACGCCGCCGCGTTCTCGAGGGCTCCCGGAGTGGTGGGCTTGTTGCTGGATGCTCATGTTGATGGCTATGGTGGAGGTGGAGAAACCTTCGACTGGTCACTGATTCCGCGGTCCTTGCCGCTACCCGTGATTTTGTCAGGAGGCTTGAATCCTGGCAATGTTGCGCAAGCGGTGCGTGAAGTGCAGCCGTGGGCAGTGGATGTCAGCAGCGGTGTCGAAATTGCCAAAGGCATCAAGGATGCTCAAAAAATTACTGAATTCATTGCCGGAGTGCGAGATGCAGATGCAGGATCTTCCTTATAACTTGCCGGACGCGGGCGGTCACTTTGGCCCGTATGGCGGTGTTTTTGTTGCGGAGACATTAATGCCAGCGCTCGCCGAACTGCGCGAAGCCTATGCCCTTGCTCAAGTGGATCCTGAATTCAAGGCTGAATTCGATTACGAGCTCAAACATTATGTTGGTCGGCCCAGTCCGATTTATCACGCCAAGCGCTGGTCCGGACTGTTGGGCGGTGCCCAGATATTCCTGAAACGAGAAGACCTGAATCATACCGGTGCGCACAAGATCAATAACTGCATCGGTCAGGCGCTGTTGGCGCGACGCATGAACAAACCGCGAGTCATCGCTGAAACCGGCGCCGGGCAGCATGGCGTCGCAACTGCGACAGTAGCTGCTCGCTACGGCATGGAGTGCGTGGTTTACATGGGTTCCGAAGATGTCAAGCGCCAGGCGGCCAACGTCTATCGAATGAAATTGCTGGGAGCGACAGTCGTGCCGGTTGAATCCGGCTCGAAGACGCTGAAGGACGCCTTGAACGAAGCCATGCGCGATTGGGTGACCAACATCGGCAATACCTTCTACATCATCGGTACAGTTGCCGGGCCCCACCCCTATCCGATGATGGTGCGTGATTTCCAGGCGGTGATCGGAGACGAATGCAAACAGCAAATGCCCGAACTCACTGGCCGCCAGCCGGATGCGGTGATCGCTTGCGTTGGTGGTGGCTCCAACGCCATGGGTATTTTCCATCCCTACATTTCACAGGCAGATGTGAGGCTGATCGGCGTCGAAGCTTCCGGTCACGGACTCGAGTCGGGCATGCACTCAGCCTCACTTACTGCGGGGCGGTCGGGTGTCCTGCATGGCAATCGTACCTATCTGTTGCAGGACGAAAACGGACAAGTCACCGAGACTCACTCGATATCGGCGGGTCTCGATTACCCGGGCGTGGGTCCCGAGCATGCCTGGCTCAAGGATTCGGGTCGCGCAGAATACGTCACCATCACCGACGATGAGGCGCTGCAGGCATTCCATGATCTGTGTCGATTGGAAGGCATCATTCCGGCACTTGAATCGAGCCACGCCCTGGCCTATGCGGCCAAGCTGGCACCGACACTGGACAAAGACAAGCTGCTGCTGGTGAATCTGTCCGGCCGCGGAGACAAAGACATGCATACGGTTGCCGACGCTTCCGGCATCCAATTCTGACACCTGATCACAATGTCACGCATCCCAACAACATTCGCCGCGCTAGCCGCACAAGGCCGCAAGGCACTGATTCCCTTTATTACCGCCGGCGATCCGCATCCGGATCTCAGTTTGCCGCTGATGCGGGCACTGGTTGCCAGCGGCGCAGACATCATCGAACTGGGTGTACCTTTTTCGGATCCGATGGCGGATGGACCCACCGTTCAGCGAGCTTCCGAGCGTGCGTTGGCCCATGGTATGAGTTTGCGTCGCGTGCTCGCTCTGGTTGCTGAGTTCCGCAAGGAAAATGCGGCCACACCGGTAGTTTTGATGGGCTATGCCAACCCGGTTGAAGCTTATGGCGTAGATGCTTTTGCCCGCGACGCAAGTAAAGCGGGCGTCGATGGTGTGCTGGTTGTCGACTACCCGCCTGAAGAATGTCCCGATTTTGCCGCGACGATGAAACAGGCGGGGATCGATCCAATATTTCTGCTGGCGCCGACATCCACTGAGAAACGTTACGGTGAGCTCGCGCAAATTGGCAGCGGATACATCTACTATGTTTCTCTGAAAGGCGTTACAGGTTCTGGCAGTCTGGATCTCGATGAAGTTGCGCAGCGTATTCCGCTGATCCGCGAAAAGGTTCGAATGCCGGTCGGTGTAGGCTTCGGGATTCGCGATGGAGCGACGGCGGCGCGCATAGCCGAGGTGGCGGACGCTGTGGTTATCGGCAGCCGTCTCATCGAAGAAATCGAAAGTGGTGATGTTCAGCAGGCGCCTCAGCGTGTTAGCGCATTCCTTGCCGGGATACGCGCGGCAATGGATGGAGGAATATCATGAGCTGGCTACAAAAGCTGCTGCCACCCAAAATCAAACGTGCGGAAGGGACGCGCAAGTCGATTCCAGAAGGGCTATGGGCGAAATGCCCGGCCTGTGAAGCGGTGCTCTACAGCACAGACTTGGAAAGCAACCAGTACGTTTGCCCCAAGTGCAGCCACCATCTTCGATTGCGTGCCCGCGCAAGACTTGACGCTTTGCTCGACCCCGAAGGCCGTTTCGAGATTGGCGCCGAAGTGATGCCAATGGATCCGCTCAAGTTCAAGGACAGCAAGCGTTACGTGGATCGGCTTGCGGCCGCCCAGGAGGATACGGGCGAGGCTGATGCCATGGTGGTGATGCAGGGTGCGATCAAGACGGTGCCGGTGGTTGTCGCGTGTTTTGAGTTCGAGTTTCTCGGTGGTTCGATGGGGGCCGTGGTCGGCGAGCGCTTCGTGCGTGGCGTTAAAGCCGCGATCGAGCAGCGGACTCCATTCCTTTGCATTACCGCCTCCGGCGGCGCGCGCATGCAGGAAGGCTTGTTTTCCCTGATGCAGATGGCCAAGACCACTGCTGCCGTGACACGACTCTCGCAGCACCAACTGCCGTTCATCACATTACTGACAGATCCGACCATGGGCGGAGTTTCGGCATCCTTTGCATTTGTCGGCGACGTGGTGATTGCCGAGCCTGGCGCCCTGATCGGTTTCGCCGGCCCCCGGGTTATCGAGCAGACGGTACGCGAGACTTTGCCGGCTGGTTTTCAACGCGCCGAGTTCCTGCTGGAAAAAGGTGCGATCGACATGATCGTGGATCGACGTGAACTTAGGGACAAACTGGCTTCCCTGCTGACTCTGTTGCTGCGCGTTCCGGCGGCTTGATGCCACGCATGCCCGTTCAGGGGCTGAATGACTGGTTGGCGCACCTCGAGGCGCTGCATCCGAGTGGTAGCGCGGGCATTGAACTGGGTCTGGAACGTGTCGCCGCTGTCAAATTGCGACTGGGCCAGCAGCAAAACTGTACGGTAATTCTGGTCGGTGGTACCAATGGCAAAGGCTCAACCTGCGCCATGCTTGAGCGCGTCTTGCGCACCGCCGGCTATCAAGTCGGGCTCTACACCTCACCGCACTTGCTGAACTATAACGAGCGCATCAGGATCAATGGCTTGGCGGTTGAAGATGCCGCTCTATGTGAGGCTTTTCAGCGGGTCGAGCAGGCACGCAAGGATGTCGCGCTAACCTATTTTGAGTTCGGCACCCTGGCGGCTTGGGAGGTGTTTGCCGCCAGTGGTCTCGATGTCATCATTCTTGAGGTGGGACTGGGTGGCCGCCTCGATGCCACCAACATCTATGAGCCAACCTGCGCCGTCATCACAGGCATCGATCTCGACCATATGGATTTTCTCGGTCCGGACCGAAAGGCGATTGGTCGCGAAAAAGCCGGTATTTTCCGCCCGGGTATCCCGGCGATTTGCGGTGACCCCAAGCCACCGCAATCACTGTTGGATCACGCCAAGGCAATAGGTGCTGATCTACAAGTACTGGGACAAGATTTTGGCTATTTGCGCCAGGACCAGCAGTGGTTGTACTGGGGTCCCGTCGCAGGCGCCGCACAAGGAAGTACCGCCACAACACGTCGAGGCGGGTTGGCTTTTCCTTCTCTGCGCGGTGAAATGCAGCTGACCAACGCTGCGTGTGTATTGGCCACACTTGAGGCTCTGCATCGGCAGTTGCCGGTCGCAATGAAGGACATACGCCAGGGATTGCTGGAAACCGAACTGACGGGCCGATTCCAGGTTCTTCCTGGTCGCCCGGCCATCGTTCTCGATGTCGCCCATAACCCGCAGGCGGCGCGCGTGCTGGCGGCCAACTTGGGAGAAATGGCCTTCCATCGCAGAACCTGGGCGGTGTTCGGCATGCTGGCCGATAAAGATATTGGCGGCGTGATTGAGGCACTTGGCGACCGGGTAACGGATTGGTTGCCCTGCACTCTGAAAGGACGCCGTGTCGCCAGCGCCGACTTTTTGGCCGACCGATTACAACTCAAGGGAAAGCAGATTGCCGGTCGCTTCGCTACACCGGAAAAAGCACTGGCTTTCGCGCAAGAGAACGCGAATGAAGATGATAGAATTCTTGCCTTCGGATCCTTCCTCACTGTCGCTGCGGCCTTGCAGATGCTTGGTCGTTCAGCCTAACTTTCATGCAGTGACTGCACCCTGATGATGAAACAGGACAAAAGCGGCAAGAAGACCCGCCCCTCCCTTCCTCCCCTCGCGGGGAGGCTATCAATCGGCTCGCTTTGCTCGATTGTTACACGTAGCCTAGAAAGGGGGGCTCCACGTTAATCATGGCGGAACACGACACATCGCCTGACGCAGAACTACAGCTGAAGAAGCGCGCTCGACGACGACTTGTCGGCGCCGCCGCGTTGGCGCTATTTGCGGTAATCGTATTGCCCATGGTGATGGATCGCGAGCCGCGTCCCATGAGCCAGGATATCCAGGTGCGTATTCCCAGTCAGAATTCACCCGGATTTGTCGCCAAGGTGCTGCCTGGAAAACCTGCAGCAACGCCGATGCCGGCGCCCAAGCTGGCGACAGATATAGCGCCAGGTAAGGAATCTGCCAAAAATGCTGAGCCAAAGGCGACCACCGTGGTACCCGAGATCATGTCGGCAGCTTCGCAAGCACCTTCGACCGCAGCGACTCCTGAAAACAAATCGGGATCTGCCGAAAAGCCCGCTGTTGGCAAAACTGCCGAGCCAAAAGCGAAAAGCGAGGTGTCAGAACAGTGGGTCGTTCAGCTGGGGGCCTACAGGGAGCAAGGCAACGTCAAGACTTTGCTTGCCAAACTGAAGGGCCTTCGCATTCCGGCCTACACTGAAAAGTATGAATCACCACAAGGACCGCGCACTCGAGTTCGGGCGGGTCCCTTCAATAGCAGGCAGGCCGCGGAAAAGGCACAAAAAAGAATAAAAATAATTGGTGTTGACGGACCCGTAGCTCAGAAGTAGGGCAATGACAGCCTTCGACTATTTAGTGCTGACTGTAATTGCAGCATCCGTACTGCTGGGTTTGTGGCGCGGAGTGGTAAGTGAAATACTGGCTTTGGCCGCCTGGATCGTGGCGTTTTTTGCAGCCCGCGCCGAGGCTTCCGAGGTCGCGGGTTGGCTGGTGGGGAGGATCGCCGATCCGGGCATGAGGCTGGCGGCGGCGTATGTGCTGGTGTTTGTAGGCGTATTGATTGTCTTTGCAATTGCGCGCATGCTGATTTCCTTGTTGCTCAAGGCAGCGGGTTTGGGTGTGCTGGATAGAGTTTTGGGCGGGTCTTTTGGAGTCCTGCGGGGACTAGTGGTGGTATTGGTGGCAGTGCTGGTTGCGGGCATGACACCGCTGCCGAAGGCAGACTGGTGGCGTGATGCGATGCTTGCGCCGCCTCTGGAAACGGCGGTGATTGCGGCAAAACCGTGGTTGCCGGTTGAAGCGGCAAAACGGATTCGGTTTCGATAGAGGAAGATCATGTGCGGAATTCTGGGAGTGGTGGCCACCACTCCGGTGAATCAGTTGCTCTACGACGGTTTGCAGGTGCTTCAGCACCGGGGCCAGGACGCGGCAGGTATCGCCACGGCAGAAGGCGGACGCTTTCACATGCACAAGGGGTCCGGTTTGGTACGCGACGTTTTTCGTACCCGGAATATGCGCAGCCTGGTCGGCAATTGGGGTATTGGCCACTGCCGCTACCCTACCGCCGGTTCTGCTGCCAATCCCTTCGAGGCTCAGCCGTTTTACGTTAACTCGCCATTCGGCCTGACGCTCGCGCACAACGGAAACCTGACCAATTCCGAACACTTGAAGCAGGACATGTTCCTGCAGGATCTGCGTCATATCAACACCAACTCCGATTCGGAAGTGTTGCTCAACGTGCTGGCGCACGAATTGCAAGCGGCGACGACCAAGTATCAAGTGGATGCCGAGGCGATATTCAAGGCAGTGGCCGGCGTGCATCGGCGCGTGCGCGGTGCTTATGCGGTGGTGGCGATGATAGCGGGCTACGGTCTGCTGGCTTTTCGCGATCCCTACGGAATTCGTCCGTTGGTAATCGGTCGCAATGAGACGCCGGACGGCATGGAGTACATGGTGTCTTCCGAAAGCGTGGCAATCGATACCTTGGGATTCAAGATGCTGCGCGATGTCGAACCGGGTGAGGCGGTGCTGATCGACACACGCGGTAACTTTGTCAGTCGGCAATGTGCCGAGCACACCGTGCACGCACCGTGCATGTTCGAGTTCGTCTATCTTGCGCGCCCGGATTCGGTAATGGACGGCATTTCGGTGTACGAGACACGAGCCAAGATGGGTGATTATCTGGCGGACAAAATTCGTCTCACCATGCCACATCTGGCAATCGATGCGGTGATTCCGATACCTGATTCAAGCCGTCATTCCGCAATGGAACTGGCACGACGGCTTGATCTTCCTTACCGGGAAGGTTTCGTCAAGAACCGCTACATCGGACGCACCTTCATAATGCCCGGTCAGGCGACCCGACGAAAATCCGTCAGGCAAAAACTGAATGCCATCAGTCAGGAGTTCAGGGGACGCAACGTACTGTTGGTCGACGACTCCATTGTGCGCGGTACCACCAGTCGCGAAATCATCATGATGGCGCGTGAAGCGGGAGCCAAGAAAGTCTATTTCGCCTCGGCTTCGCCACCGGTACGTTTTGCCAACGTCTATGGTATTGATATGCCGACACGTAGTGAATTGATTGCTGCATTCCGCAACGACGAAGAGATCTGCCGCGAAATTGGGGCAGATGCGCTGGTCTATCAGGATATAGATGCGCTCAAGGCGGCGGTACGCTCGGTCAATCCGACGGTGACCCAGTTTGAGACCTCGTGTTTCGACGGCAAGTACGTTACCGGCGACGTTACCGCAAGTTATCTGCAACGAATGGAAGACAAACGCTCGTTGCCTCCGCTGCAAGTGCCGGAAGATCATGATGGCTACGACGGTGGGGACGGCGAACAACTCGATCTGAATCTGGTTCAGGAACGATGAGTACCCGGGATATGTCAGGCTGGTCCTTCGAGACCCTTGCCGTGCGCGCCGGGCAAGAGCGCAGCCAATTTAACGAGCATTCCGAGGCGCTCTACCTCACCTCGAGTTTCGTCTTTGAAAACGCAGCTCAGGCAGCTGCGCGCTTTTCGGGTGAGGAAGAGGGCAATGTCTATGCCCGTTTCACCAATCCGACCGTCACTGCGTTGCAGGATCGTCTGGCGGCTCTTGAGGACGCAGAATGTTGCGTCGCCACCGCTAGCGGCATGGCGGCAATCTTGTCGACCGTCATGGCGTTGATGAAGTCGGGCGAACATATAGTTGCTTCGCGCAGCCTGTTCGGCGCCACGCAGCAAATGTTCGGCAATGTATTGCCACGGTTTGGTATTGAAACGAGTTTTGTGGATGAGGGCTCGGTTGACCGTTTTCGCGCTGCCATGCGTCCGAGCACTCGTCTGGTGTTCATTGAAACGCCATCGAACCCATTGACAGAGGTGTTTGATATTGCGGCGCTAGCGGAAGTGGCGCATGACGCGGGCGCGTTGCTGGTGGTCGATAACTGTTTTTGCACTCCAGCGCTGCAACGTCCTCTGGCCTTGGGTGCCGATCTGGTTATTCATTCCGCCACCAAGTTTCTTGATGGACAGGGCCGCGTGCTGGGCGGCGCGGTTTGTGGCGCCAAGGTGCTGACCGAGGAGGTGTTCAAATTCCTGCGCACGGCCGGGCCGTGCCTGTCACCGTTCAATGCCTGGGTGATTCTGAAAGGGTTGGAAACTTTGTCAGTGCGCATGAAGGCGCAATCGGCCAATGCGCTTGAACTCGCGCAATGGCTGGAGACTCGGCCGGAGGTGGCGCGTGTGCATTATCCAGGTCTGGTCTCGCATTCCCAGTACGAGCTGGCGCAAAGGCAACAAAGCAGCGCGGGCGCCATTGTCTCTTTCGAGGTCAAGGGAGGGCGCGAAGCGGCATGGCGGGTGGTGGACAACTGTCGCCTGCTATCGATCACGGCCAATTTGGGTGACACCAAATCCACCATCACTCATCCAGCGTCAACCACTCATGGGCGGATATCGCCAGAGGCACGGTTGGCCTCGGGTATCGGTGAAGGCTTGTTGCGGATAGCAGTTGGACTGGAAAGTCCGGCGGACCTTCAAGCTGATTTGCTGCGCGGGATGGCCTAGTTTTAAGCTTTTCCGGTCAGATCCAGCCGGCGACAACCCGACGGGTCAATTTCAAGCGCGTCGCCACGACCCGTATCCCAATCTGAAAGCACCCAGCGTTCGGTGGTACCGCTGGAAAGCGTTATGGTTTCGCACCCTGGTCGGTGTGTGTGGCCGTGAATCAGTCGGGTGCAGTCGTTGTCGATCAGCGCTGCGCGTATCGCAGCAGGATTTGCATCCATGATTGCCGCTGTCTTGTCCAGCATTGCCTCCGCGCTACGACGACGCAGTACTTCTATCTCGGCGCGACGTTCTTCAATAGGACGGGCAAGAAAATTCGCTTGCCATTCCTTGCTTCGTACCATCTGGCGAAACTGCTGGTAGGGAATGTCGTCGGTGCAGACAGTATCGCCATGCATCAGCAAGGTTGCCGTTACCTGCCCGCGAAGCGGAATTTCAGGTACGCAGGGCGCACCAGCGCAGATTTTTTGAGTCTCGTTGAGGAGCGTGAGTCCGGCGGCGGCAGCGAAACGCTGCCCAATCAGAAAGTCGCGGTTGCCAGCGATAAAGTAGACGCGCGTATCTTGATCTGTCAGGTCGCGTAGCAAATTGCAGATCCGTGCATTGAAGGGATCGGCCAGGTCATCGTCACCGATCCAGTATTCGAACAAGTCACCGAGAATGAACAGCGCTTTGACTTTGCAAGCCGCCGTATCGCCAAGAAAGGCAGCGAAGCGTTCGGTAAGGTCGGGTCGCTCAGCTCGCAGATGCAGGTCGGAAACGAAGCGGGCAGTGCCTTCCAGAGTCAGCATGGAACTGCCCTGATGTATCAAATCTTTTCAGCGCGCTCGATGATCACGTCTTCTTTTGGGACGTTCTGGTGAAAGCCCTTGTTGCCGGTCTTCACTGATCTGATTTTGTCGACGACTTCCTGACCTTCGACAACGCGGCCGAATACGCAGTAGCCCCAGCCATCCTGACATTGGTCATTGTCCAGAAATCCGTTGTCACCGACATTGATGAAGAACTGAGCCGTTGCGGAGTGCGGATCGCTGGTGCGTGCCATGGCGACTGTATAGCGTTCATTCTTGAGGCCGTTCTTGGCCTCATTCTCGATGGGATCGTTGACCGGCTTCTGGTCCATGGCGGGATCGAACCCGCCACCTTGGATCATGAAACCATCAATCACGCGATGGAAAATCGTGTTGTCGTAGTGGCCGGCTTCGACATAGGCGATGAAGTTGGCGACGCTCTTGGGCGCCTTCTCGGCATCGAGTTCAAGGATGATGTCGCCATTGTTGGTTGTAAGTTTGATCATGGTTGTCTCTCTATAGGGCATTTATTTTGCAGGCAGTAACTTGACGGAGTCGATCAGAACCGGCTTCATCGGCACATTCTGGTAGGGACCATTGTTGCCGGTTGGGACTTTGGCTATTTGTTGCACAACATCGAAGCCTTGCACGACCTTGCCGAATACCGCATAACCCCAGCCGTCACGGCCCGGATAATCAAGAAAGCTGTTGTGCTTCAGGTTGATGAAGAACTGGGCACTGGCAGAGTGCGGATCCGAGGTGCGCGCCATGGCCAGCGTGCCCAATTCGTTTTTCAAGCCGTTTTTGGCTTCATTCTGAATGTGCGCGCGAGTGGCCTTTTGCTTCATGTCAGGGCCGAAACCACCGCCCTGGATCATGAAATCGGGGATTACCCGATGGAATACGGTCCCATCGAAGAAGCCATCCTTGGCATATTGCAGAAAATTCTCGACCGTTTTAGGCGCTTTATCTTGATACAACTCGATGATCAAGGTGCCCTGCGAGGTTTTCATTTCGATCCGCGGATTTGCGGCATGAGCCGATACACTGAAAACAAAAGCGAACAAAAGCAGAAACAGGCGATGCATGGGGCCTCCGGGAACTCGGGTGAGGGAAATGGTAATACGGGGTACTGCGAACGCCTGCCTCAGGCGGCGTCTTCAAAAACAATCTTCCAGCGCCCACTTTCCTTGATCCAGTACTGACGTTTTTTCATCTGGTTCGAAAGATTGCTGGAGCGGTAGTCCTGGTCAAAGGTGACGACAACGTGATCATCTTTGCCTGGATTGCGAAACATGCTGATGTTACTGGTACCTACCTTTATCCAGCTCTTGCCGGCATTGACCTTGCGCTTGTGTTCAATCCAGGCGCGATAGTCCTTGCGATCAGCACTGAACTTCTTCGAGTAGTGCTGGGCGTAGTTCTTGGCGTCGCGACCTTCCCAGTCTTTTCTCCACGTCTCGATCGTGCCGAGCAGGGAAGTGCGTTCGGCTTGCCAGTCGTCAAGAGACAACCATTCGATGCTATTGCTGATGATTACCGGCGTCAGGCCGACCTGCAGGCTCTTCGAGAGACTGTCGAGGTCCTGGTTGGCCAGGACAACGCAGCCATCGGACGCTTTCGGTGGCCGCGAGAACGTGTCGGAAGGGGTGCCGTGCAACCAGATGCCATTGCCATTGCGGCCCTTGAGTTTGTCCCAGTCGTTGGGATAGTTGATGGGGAAGGCGCCGTTGCCGTACAAATCAGGGAGTTTCTGTCGCGGCAGGCTGGAGGTGACGTGATAGACACCGATAGGTGTCTTTTTGTCGCCTTCGCGAGACTTGTCTGCACCCAGTTTCCCTTGAGTAATGTAATAGTCAGCGACAAAGCGCGGCGTGCCTTTGTCGTTCTGGTAGAGATAGAGCCGTGATTTTTGGGTATCGACGACTACAGCGTGCTTTTGTTCCGGCAGCATTTGCAGCAGATAGCGTGGAACATAGTTGGTCGGCGGTTTGCTGCGATAGCCTTTGAGGCGAGCAATGGCTTCTTCACGCAGATCTGCGACTTTTTCATTCGCCCCCGGTCCGCCGCCTTGGCCGAAGCTCAGCAAAGCGCGCGAACGCGCTAGCAGCAAATCACCTTTGACCAGATGAGCGAGGCGAAATTTCGGATAGGCCTTGATCAGCATTTCCGTTTGCTGCATGGCAACGTCAAGTCGATTGCTTTCGATGGCGTCAAATACCTTGGCCAGCAAGGGCTCCGGACCCGAGTCGGTGAAGCTTTCCTGTATTGGAATGCTGCGAGTCTCCGGCTTGAGATGCTTTGGTGCCTTTCCGGCAGCCTCTGCCGCGCCGATTGCAAGCAGCAGACTGGCGGCTGAGCAAACAGCCAGAATGCTCCGCCGGTAGGCCATTAGTTTCCTACCCGCTCCTGCACAATCATCCACTTGCCATCACGCTTGCCCATCTGAAGCACCTTGTTACCAGAAGTCTTGAAATTGGACGACTTGTAATGCTGGCGAAAACTCGCTGTGGCTGTGTCGCCGTTGATGGTAATGCGAAGGTTGTCGTAGCTGACATCGATTGAGCCGGGCTTGACGATACGCTTTTTGCGTCCGGCGCTCCAGGCCGAACGCGACTCTCCCCCGGGTGTCTTGAAGTCGCTTGCATAGGCCTCGAGGTAGGCCTTCATATCCTTGCTTGACCAGGCAGCAGCCCAACGCTTGACCGCTTCGGCAACTTCTGCTTTGTCATCCCCGGAGGCTTGCGCCGGGGCAGGTTTGGGTGCTTCAACGACCTTGGCCGGTTCGGCCGCTATCGGCGCGGCCGCTGCTTTTGGAGCTTCGGCAATCTTGACAGTCTCCACCGGGCGCGCGTTGCCGATCGGCTTGGTGGCCTTGCCGGGTCGACCTGAGGTGCTCATCAGATCGCGGATCAATGCCAGTTTGTTCTGTGCGCTGGAATTCGACGAATCAAGCTGAAGCGCCTTGTCATACGCCTGGCTGGCGAGCCTGGCGTAGATATCGCCGAGGTTCTCGTGGGCCGTGGCGTAGGAAGGATGGGTGCGGATTGCCATCTCCAAAGCCTGTTGGGCTTTGTCATATTGCTTTTGCTGGGCGTAAATGACGGCGAGGTTGTTGTAGGGCTCCGGCAGCTCTGGATAATCTTCGGTCAGCTTGGTGAACACGGCAATTGCCTCGCTGGGCTTGTTCATCTCCGTCAGCACAATACCCTTCAGAAACCGCCCCTGCGCATCCTTGGGTTTGGTCGCCAGGAACTTGTCTACCTGCTCCAGTGCCCTTGCGTGCTGCCCTTGCTTGACCAGTTTGCTGATGTCCTGAAGGCCTTCAGCATGGGCGGTCGGTGCCAGTACCAGAGCCACAATGGAAACGAATGAGGCCAGCAAGTGTGTTGCGTTGAAGCGGATTTGGGTCATGGTATTGGCTTCTCGTTGACGGTTGCCCGAAAATCAATCTGGTTACGGCCGCTGCGCTTGACGCCGATGCTGCTGGTGTCCGTCTGTCCTGAAATGAAGCATTGGTTTCGGCTATTTCGAGTAACACGAATTGAACTGGCTACAGCCTGCACCGAAACTTCCATTTTCGGGGACAAACCCTTGCGGTATTTAACGCTGGATTCTAACAAGAAGCCCGCCTTCACGACAACCTGACAGCATTTGATCGATGATCCGATAATGCCTGCCTTTGATGTCCATTTTTCGGCTTAGCCGGCCGATTGGACAATTTTGGTTCCGACCCATGGGCGAAACACCGATAATGTCGGCGTTTTCCAAACCGAAAATCAATTTTTCAACATGCTGAAGATATACAACACCCTGGCCCGCGAGAAGCAAGAGTTCGTCCCCATTAATCCCCGCCGCGTCAGCATGTACGTCTGCGGCATGACGGTTTATGATTTTTGCCATCTGGGACATGCCCGCGTGATGGTGGTATTCGATCTGGTCGCCCGCTGGCTCAGGGCCAGTGGCTACGAACTGACCTATGTACGGAACATCACCGATATCGACGACAAGATCATTCGCCGTGCTCAAGAGAACGGCGAGACGATCCGACAACTGACAGACCGTTTCATCGCTGCGATGAACGAAGACGCCGCTGCGCTGGGTGTGCTGCCGCCGGACGCCGAACCTCGTGCCACGGACCATGTGGGGCAGATGCTAAAAATGATCGGAGCGCTCGAGAAGAAGGGCTATGCCTATGTTGCCGAAAATGGTGACGTTTGCTATTCGGTACGCAAGTTTGTTGGCTACGGCAAACTTTCCGGCAAATCACTGGAGGATCTGCGCGCTGGCGAGCGTGTCGATGTCATGGCCGGCAAGCAGGATCCGCTCGATTTTGTGTTGTGGAAGCATGCCCGGGAGGATGAGTCCGCCGAAGTACAGTGGGAGTCACCCTGGGGTTCGGGTCGTCCGGGCTGGCATATCGAATGCTCAGCCATGGGATCGGAGCTGCTTGGCCGCCATTTTGATATTCACGGCGGTGGGCAGGACCTCCAGTTTCCGCATCATGAAAACGAAATTGCCCAGTCTGAAGGCGCCCATCAATGCCAGTATGTCAATTACTGGATGCACAATGGATTTGTACGCGTCGACGACGAAAAGATGTCGAAATCGCTGGGCAATTTCTTTACCATTCGCGTGGTGCTTGAAAAGTACGACCCTGAAGTTGTGCGTTTCTTCATTCTGCGCGCCCACTATCGCAGCGCGCTGAATTATTCGGATGTTCACCTTGATGATGCACGGCAGGCGCTGACCCGTTTGTACACAGCATTGAAAGGCGTCGTGGGTGTTGTCGAGGTGGATTGGGAAGAGCCGCACGCCGTGCGTTTCAAGGCGGCACTGGATGATGACTTTGGCACCCCCGAGGCAATGGCAGTGCTATTCGATCTGGCGAGTCTCGTAAATCGTGGCAACGCAGAACTGGGTCCTCAACTCAAGGCACTCGGTGGTGTGCTCGGCTTGTTGCAGCGCGACCCGCAAGGTTTTCTTCAGGCGGCTCCCGAAGGCGGCCTGAGCAACGAGGAGATCGAAGTAAAAGTCGGCGCTCGCAGTACGGCGAAGCAGGCAAAGAACTTTGCTGAATCGGACCGTATTCGCGACGAACTCAAGGCGGCCGGCATTGTGCTGGAAGATGGGCCGCAGGGGACGACCTGGCGCAGGGGCTAGATCAGACGCTCGAATTCTTCGATCGGCATCGGATGACCAAACAGGTAGCCTTGACACAGTGGGCAGCCATGTTGTTCCAGAAATTCGCGCTGGATTTCAGTTTCCACGCCTTCAGCGATGACTTCCATGCTCAGGTTATTGGCCATGCCGATAATGGTCTGGGCTATCAGGGCATCTTCAGGTCGAATGCCTATATTACGGACAAAGCTTTGATCGATCTTGAGTTGGTCAAGTGGCAAGCGCGTCAAATAGGATAGCGATGACTGCCCGGTACCAAAGTCGTCCATGGAGAATTGCACTCCATCGCTCTTGAGCAAATTCATCTTGACGATGGTGTCATTGACATTGGTGAGCACGGCGCTTTCCGTCAATTCAAGTTTGAGTCGTTCAGCGCCAATTTTCGTGCGCTGCAGAACGTCGCGAATCTGTTGCACAAAATTGGGTTGATGGAACTGTTGTGCACTGACGTTGACGGCCAGGCGCAGCGCTTTGAAACGAGAGTCGCTTTCCCATCGCTTGAGTTGTTCGCAGGCGGTTTCCAGGACCCATAGCCCTATCGGAACAATCAGGCCTGACTCCTCCGCATGCGGTATGAATTCCGCTGGGTAAATCAACCCTCGCACCGGATGTTGCCAGCGAATCAATACCTCGGCTCCTACGACCTGACGATCATGCGTGACCTGCTTTTGGAAATGCAAGCAGAACTGCTGTTCGCTCAGCGCCTGCCGCAGGTTTGCCTCGAGCAAGGCGTGGGTGGTAATTGTCGCCTGCATATCCGGGTCGAAAAAGCGAACCGTATTCCGTCCTGAGGTTTTGGCAGCATACATGGCCAGATCGGCCTGCTTCATAAGTTCGTCGATGCTTATTTGCTGATTGCTGAACAGCGTGGCGCCAATGCTGGCGCTGCTGTGATGCGGGTACGCACCCAGCGAATAGGGCTCGTTCAGGGTAAGCAGCATTTTTTCGCTGATGACGTGCACCAGTTCAGCAGCCTCCAGGCTGCGTTCGCTCAAATCCTCGAGAAGGACGACAAACTCGTCCCCGCCCAGCCTTGCCACAGTATCGCCTTCGCGCAATACACCGGCAAGTCGCTGCGCCACCTGCGTCAGCAGGTCGTCGCCCACGTCGTGGCCCTGGGTGTCATTCAGTGTTTTGAAATGATCGAGATCGAGAAATAACAACGCGCCGTGCCGACCGTGTCGTGCGCTCGACGCAAGCGCCTGTCGCAGTCGGTCCATCAACAGGCGCCGGTTGGGTAATTTGGTGAGAGGGTCAAAGAATGCCAGTTGCTCGATTTCAAGTGCGGCTGCTTTCTCCTGCGTGATATCGACCATGCTGGCAACATAGTGCGACAAGCCCCCGCTGGCATCTTTCACCGCCGTGATCGATAGACGTTCGGGATACTCCTCGCCGTTTTTTCGTCGATTCCACAACTCGCCATGCCAGGAGCCGGTTGTGCCGAGTTGATGCCACATGTCGGCGTAGAAATCCTGGTCTTGCCGGCCTGAACTGAGCATGCGCGGCGTGTTGCCAACGGCTTCTTCTGCGTTGTAGCCGGTGGAGTCCGTAAACGCTCGATTAACGCGAAGAATGACTTCGTTGGCATCGGTAACGACGATGCCCTGTTGTGCTTCGAATGCGGTTGCGGCGATGCGTATATCCGTTTCCGTTTCCCTGCGGCGCTGTTCGTGCTGGTGTAGCACGATGGTGATGCCCGATAGCGCTATCAGCCCGACCAACAACAACAAACCATCGCGCCAGGCAACTTGGCGCCATGGACCGAGGATGGTCGGCAGAGACAATCCGTAGCTCACGACCACCGGGAAATCGTTCAACGCCCGATAGCTATAGATGTGCTCGATACCATTGCCAAGCAGCGACTCGCGCATAGTGCCAGTAGGCCAACTGGGAATATGTTCACGAAACATCCGGGTATCTGACCAATTGTGACCCATCAGGGTTTGATCATCGGGTGAGCTGACGGCGGCCCAGCCTGTCGAAAGAAACAGTGCGACAAAGCCATCGGTGCGACGGTCGATGGAGTCATAAAACGGCTGGAAATGTTCGGCGTGGACCATTGCCACAAGTACACCGGCAAATTTTCCGTCGGTGTTGTTGATTCGCCGGCTGATCGGCAGTATCCATTTATGATTGCCGACGCCAACCTCAGGCGCACCGAAAACCAGCTCACGGTCGGCACCCCGGATGTGTGGAATGAAATAGTCTCGTTTCGATCCAGAATCGGTTCGGCTTGATTTGTCGGTTTGGGTGGACAACACGATGTCGCCGGTTTGATCAAGGACCAGGAAGGATTGAATGATTCGGTCCTGGGGCAACATTTCTTTCAGCCGGCCGGCAATTTTTGCGCTGTCATTTACTCCAGCGGCCCGCAACTGCAGCAACAGGGCATTTGCCTGCATGATTGTCGTGCTTACTCGTCGCAACGACTGGCGCGCATGCTCTTCCAGCACCCTGGCGAAGTTTTGGGTTTCCATACTGGCGACTTCAATCGCGGTTTCGCGTTCGCGCACCAGGCTATAAGCAACGAATGTGGTTACTACCAGCCCGATAAGAGCCGCTAGTACAGCGGGTCCAAAATGCAGGCGAGGATTCATGCTACTTCAGTAGCCCGGCTTCAAGAAAATACCGTTTGGCGCCAGGATGAAACGGGATGCCGACTCCTTTAACGGCGTTGGGAAGGGTGATGAGTTTTCCTTTCGGATGTCCTGCCGCCAGTGCTTTTTGTCCCGCATCGCTGTAAAGGGTTTTGGTGACCAGGTAGATGAGGTCGGCACTGATTTTCTCGCTGGTGATCCATTGCGCGCCGACTGCCACGGTTTCAACTGCAGCGACGCCCTTGTATGTCTGAGCAGGTATCGTATCAGCATGCAAAAATGGACTGTTCGCAAATAGGCGTTCTGCGGGTTGCCCATCGATAGGCAGCAACGCGATGCCTATGCCTGCGGTTGCCAGGTCCACTATTGCCTTGGCAGGTGTGCCACCGAAAAAGAAAAAAGCGTCGAGAGATCCCGCGATCAATTTGTCGCCGGCCTGATTGGGCTTGATGTACTCTGGCTGGATGTCGGTTTCCTTCAAGTCATATGCCGAAAGAATCTGCCGGGCACTGATGAGCGTGCCGGATCCGGGCTCATCCAGCGCGACGCGCTTGCCCTTCAGGTCGGCGATGGTCTTGATGCCCGAGTCCTTGCGCACCACGACATGCATGCTTTCCGGATACAGGTTGGCAATAAGGCGCAGGCTGGGAAGAGTGGGGCGTCCTTGGAAAACTCCGGTTCCATTTTTAGCCCAGGTGGCGACGTCAGCCTGACTGAAGCCGGTCTCGAGCGTCCCATTGCTCACCGCAATGACGTTGCCAAGAGATCCGTTGCTTGCTTGCGCTGTTGCCTCTATCTTTTCCGGTTGCGAAACGATAGCGGCGATCAGTTTGCCGATGGGGTAGTAGGTTCCTGCCGTGCCGCCGGTGCCGATACGTAAATACTGCTGTGCATTCGCGTGTGGTATGCCGCCAATGCTGAATATGGTCGCGACTGCTGCCAATATGATCCGACCCAGGTTCTTGATCATCGTAATGATTCTCCCAAGATGGTACCCGCCGGCATAGTCCGGCTGGCGCTAGTTTGCACCCAAGTAACATTGTTTGGAAGTTCGAAGGCAAATTGCCGGATTGCCGAACACGAGGCGTCTGCAACCAACTCGCGAATCTTGCGCAGCCTGCGGCTTACTTGCCAGGGAGTGTCAATCAGCTACTGCGAGGATCAGCAGCAGCAAGCAGAGCGCACTCTACTCGACTGCCCTGCTACGCAGAAGCCTCATTCAGGCGAGTTTTGTTCGACTGCCATCCAGCATAGCCGTATTGCCAGCGCCGAGTTATTCCTGGCTGACGTCAGCCGCCGAAGAAATCCTTGACTTTATCCAGCCAACCTTGCGCGCGTGGACTGTGTCGATGGACATTGCCCTGGCTGATTTCCTCGAACTCCTGCAACAGTTCCTTCTGCCGATCGGTGAGCTTGACTGGTGTCTCAAGCACGACATGGCAGAGCAGATCGCCGTGGCTAACCGAGCGCACACCCTTGATGCCTTTACCGCGCAGACGAAATACCTTGCCGGTTTGGGTTTCGGCCGGCACTTTAAGGCGCGCAACGCCATCGAGTGTGGGCACTTCGATTTCACCTCCGAGTGCGGCTGTGGCAAAGCTGACCGGCATCTCGCAATGAAGATCGTCGTGATCGCGCTGGAATACGCTATGGGCCTTGAGATGAATCTGGACATAGAGATCGCCCGGCGGGCCGCCATTGACTCCGGGTTCGCCTTCCCCGGTGAGCCGAATCCGATCGCCTTCATCTATTCCTGACGGGATCTTGACTGACAAGGTCTTGTGCTGCTTGACACGGCCTGCGCCGTGACATGTGCCGCAGGGGTCCGAAATATAGCGGCCGGTACCATGGCATTTGGGGCAGGTTTGCTGGATAGAGAAGAATCCCTGCTGCATACGCACCTGACCGTGGCCGGCGCAGGTGGGGCAGGTCGATGGCGAACTGCCTTTCTTGGCACCACTGCCGCTACAGGCTTCGCAGGCTGCCATGGTCGGAATGCGGATTCGGGTTTCAGCGCCGCGTGCGGCATCTTCAAGACTGACTTCGAGGTTGTAGCGTAGATCAGCGCCGCGATAGACATTGGAGCGTCCGCCGCCACGTCCACCACCGCCGCCGAAGATATCGCCAAAGATGTCGGAAAAGGCGTCCGCGAATCCACCAGCGCCTCCAGGCCCACCGGCTTGCGGATCAACGCCGGCATGGCCGTATTGATCGTAGGCCGCGCGCTTTTGTCCGTCGGAAAGAATCTCGTAAGCTTCCTTGGCTTCCTTGAAGTGCTCTTCGGATTTCGGGTTGTCCGGATTCCGATCAGGATGGTGCTTCATGGCCAGCTTGCGGTAGGCCTTCTTGATGTCGTCGTCGGATGCGTCGCGGTTGACGCCCAAAATTTCGTAAAAGTCGCGTTTTGACATGTCGATTCGCTATCTGTCCATGTAGTGCAAAGGCCGAGTCAAGCGGCGCACTGCTTCCGCTTGAACCCGGCCACCTGAAGCGGCGCTGTTGAAAGCGTGCTCCGCTTTAGGCTTTCTTGTCGTTCACTTCGGTGAATTCGGCATCGACCACATCACTGTCGTCTTTCTTCGACTCACCGCCATGGGAAGCACCTTCACCACCTGCGCCAGCGGCACCCGCAGCACCCGCAGCACCCTGTGTTTCCGCATAGACTTTTTCGCCGAGTTTTTGCGATGCCTTGGCCAGTGCTTCAGTCTTGGCTTCGATGGCTTCTTTGTCGCCGTCCTTCAGCACGGCTTCGGCTTCGGCAATGGCGGTTTCGATCTGGGTCTTTTCTTCGGCTTCGATCTTGTCGCCATGCTCTGCGAGGGCCTTCTTGACCGAATGCACCATCGCGTCGCACTGATTACGCGCGTCGACCATTTCGTGTGCTTTGCGGTCATCCTCGGCATGCGCCGCGGCATCCTGCACCATGGCCTCGATCTCTGCTTCGGAAAGTCCCGAATTGGCCTTGATGGTGATCTTGTTTTCCTTGCCGGTGCCCTTGTCCTTGGCCGAGACATGCAGGATGCCGTTGGCGTCGATGTCGAAAGTGACTTCGATCTGCGGCATGCCGCGCGGTGCTGGCGGAATGTCGGACAGGTTGAACTGGCCGAGACTCTTGTTGCCGCTGGCCATTTCGCGCTCGCCCTGCATCACGTGGATGGTGACGGCATTCTGGTTGTCGTCGGCGGTTGAAAACGTCTGGCTGGTCTTGGTCGGGATAGTGGTGTTCTTGGTGATCAGCTTGGTCATCACGCCACCCAGGGTTTCGATACCCAGGCTGAGCGGGCAAACGTCAAGCAGCAGCACGTCCTTGACTTCGCCCTGCAACACGCCGCCCTGAATTGAAGCGCCAACGGCGACAGCTTCGTCGGGATTGACGTCACGGCGAGGTTCCTTGCCGAAGAACGCTTTGACTTTCTCCTGGACCATGGGCATGCGTGTCATGCCACCAACCAGGATCACGTCGGTGATGTCGGAGTTCTTGACTCCGGCATCCTTCATCGCGATGCGGCAGGGTTCGATGGTGCGGGTGACCAGATCTTCAACCAGTGCTTCGTATTTGGCGCGGGTCAGCTTCATGGCCAGGTGCTTCGGTCCCGATGCATCGGCCGTGATGTAGGGCAGATTGAATTCGGTCTGCTGGCTGGAAGACAGCTCGATCTTGGCCTTTTCGGCGGCTTCCTTGAGGCGCTGCAGGGCCAGTACGTCATTTTTCAGATCGACGCCTTGTTCTTTCTTGAACTCGGTTACCACGTAGTCGATCAGGCGCTGGTCGAAATCTTCACCGCCGAGGAAGGTGTCACCATTGGTGGACAGCACTTCGAACTGATGCTCGCCGTCGAGCTCGGCAATCTCGATGATCGAGATGTCGA
Source organism: Sulfuritalea sp. (assembly GCA_021738385.1). Lineage (GTDB taxonomy): Bacteria > Pseudomonadota > Gammaproteobacteria > Burkholderiales > Rhodocyclaceae > Sulfuritalea. The sequence continues at coordinate 54,913 of JAIPCF010000001.1, forward strand.
AGGTGCCGCCGCCAAGGTCATACACGGCAATCTTGCGGTCGCCTTCCTGCTTGTCCATGCCGAAGGCCAACGCGGCCGCGGTTGGCTCGTTGATGATGCGCTTGACGTCAAGTCCGGCGATGCGTCCGGCGTCCTTGGTGGCCTGGCGCTGGCTGTCGTTGAAGTAGGCAGGCACGGTGATTACGGCCTCGGTGACTTCCTCGCCGAGATAGTCTTCCGCAGTTTTTTTCATCTTGCGCAAGACTTCGGCGGAAACCTGCGGCGGCGCCATTTTTTCGCCGCGCACTTCCACCCAGGCGTCGTTGTTGCTGGCCTTGACGATCTTGAAGGGCATCATGTCGATGTCTTTCTGCACTTCCTTTTCGTCGAAACGGCGACCGATCAGGCGCTTGACCGCGAACAGGGTGTTCTTGGAGTTGGTGACCGCCTGACGCTTGGCTGAGGCACCGCAAAGAATCTCACCGTCTTCCGCGTAGGCGACGATGGACGGCGTGGTGCGCGCGCCTTCTGCGTTTTCAATAACCTTGGGCTTGCCGCCTTCCATGATGGCGACACAGCTGTTGGTGGTTCCGAGGTCAATACCGATGATCTTGCCCATGATTTTTCCTTTGTGAATGTTGCTTGCCGCTGGTTTTCCGTTGGCGAATATTTATGCCTGTGCCTGATATGGGGGTATTGCCGACGGCTTCAAGCGGTCGGCTCAGTTTTTGCCTTGGAAACAATGACCAAGGCCGGTCGGATGACTCGATCGTGAAGGGCGTAACCTTTTTGCAGAACGGTCAGCACGATATTGGCTTCGGTGGCATCGTCGGGTGCCTCGATCTGGCTAATGGCCTGGTGCTTGTGCGGATCAAACTTTTCGCCAAGCGGGTTGATCTCGACCAGGCCGGACTTTTCAAAAGCCGTAATGAGCTGTTTTAATGTCAACTCAACACCAGCGCTGAGGTTTTCCGCGCTCTGGTTCTCGCTGGACAGCGCGGCTTCCAGGCTGTCCTTGACCGCCAGCAACTCGCCGGAAAAGCGTTCAACCGCAAATTTGCCTGCCTTGCCGATGTCTTCTTGCGCACGACGGCGCACGTTCTCGGTTTCCGCCTTGGCGCGCAGCCAGGCATCGTGGTGCTCGGCTGCCTGGAGTTCGGCTGCCTTGAGCAACTCTTCAATACTGGGCATTACGGTTGTTTCGGCCTCTGCCTCAGAAGTCGGCGCTGGTGGTACGGCATTGCCTTCAGAGGGGACGGATTGGTTCATCTCAGACACGGTTTCGCTGTCTTGAGAACTTTCGGGGACGGGTGATTTTGCTTGCATTGCGCGGGCTCCTGAAGAAACCCGTTTCAAATGAGGGTGAATTTTCCAGCTTCAAGACCCAAATCGAAGAAAAATTGTCAGCGAACTCAGCTTTGGCCACGAACCCAGCGTATCAAGCTTGCAGTATCCATAGCGCCGGCTTGACGAGCAATTTCCTGTCCATTGCGGAACAGGGCCAGCGTTGGTATAGAGCGAATGCTGAAACGTGCAGCAAGTTGTTGCTCTTCCTCGGTATTCACCTTGGCCAGGCGAAAATCCGGCTCGAGTTGTATCGCGGCTTGAACGAATGCCGGAGCCATGGCACGACAGGGTCCACACCAGGGAGCCCAGAAGTCGACCAGTATTGGTATATCTGACCGACCAATGTGGCGATCGAAACTGCTCGAATCGAGTTCCAGCGGCTCGCCGGAAAAAAGGCGATCTTTACATTTGCCGCAAGTTCCCGATTCAGTGAGGCGATCAGCGGACATGCGATTGGCGGTGTGGCAGTGGGGACATACGACGATCAGCGAGTCAGGCATGGCAGGCTCCAAGTATCAGGCAATGCTAATATGTAGCCGCAGTTCGTCAGATCAAGTCTGGCGCTGGAATTTCTTTTGAATAAGCTGGCGAGGGGTTGCTGCCGGGTGCGATGTACCGAGCTTTACCGGACGTGGTTGCAGCCTGACAAACTTACTGAATGGAGCATGAAATGGAAAATCGATATGGATTTGGCAAGTCAATCGCGATGGGTTTTGATGATGCGATTAACAAGGTCACGGCCGAGTTGCAGAAAGAAGGTTTTGGCATTCTGACCGAGATTGATGTCGCCGCCACCATGAAAAAGAAGCTTGATTTCGACATGCCGCGTTATCGCATTCTGGGCGCCTGTAATCCGCCGCTGGCCAAGCGCGCGATTACGGCGGAGCCAACAATCGGGCTGTTGCTGCCCTGTAACGTAGTTGTCCGCGAAGATGCGACTGGAGCCGTGCAGGTTGAGTTCCTTGATCCGGGCATGATGGGCCAGATGACAGACAACCCTGATGTTGGAGCACTTGGTGGCGAGGTGCGCGAAAAACTGCAAAGGGTCATGAACGCGCTGTAGGCTGGCCTTTCGGGCCGACTCGGCGTTGTAACCTGGAGCCTAGTCTCGATTTTTTGCGCCCAACGCCCTGGCACGAGCAGCCGCATCGGGATCGGACTGTTCCGCAGTCGGCCAACCGGAAAGGTTGGCGCTAACCAGATCGCAAAGTCCCGCGATCCAGTCAGGGCGCTCGTTGACGCAGGGGATGTAGTGAAACTCCTTGCCGCCATTTGATAAAAATGCCGCCTTGCATTCCAGTGCGATTTCTTCGAGAGTCTCCAGGCAGTCTGCAACGAAGCCGGGGCAAATCACATCGATTCGCGCCGTGCCATCCCGCGCAAGTTTTTCCAGCGTCGGCTGGGTATAGGGTTGCAGCCACTCGGCCTTGCCAAAGCGGGACTGGAAAGTGATCAAATATTCATCCTCGGCGAGCCCCAGGGATTCTGCCAGCAAACGCCCGGTTTTCTGGCACTCGCAATAATAGGGGTCGCCCAGATCGAGTGAGCGGCGTGGCAGACCGTGAAAACTCATTACCAGCTTGTCCGGTCGGCCTGAAGCGGCCCAGTGTTTTCTGACGCTGCCGGCCAGTGCCCCGATGTATCCGGGGTGATCGTGGAAGTGCTTGACATAGCGCAGCTCCGGCGGGTTACGACTTCGCTGGGTCCAGTCGGCCACATCGTCCATGACGCTGGCGGTGGTACTGGCTGCGTATTGCGGATATAGCGGCACGATCAGCACGCGCTCGACTCCCTCGCGCTTGAATTCATCCAGACGGCTGCCGATTGATGGCTGACCGTAACGCATCGCCGAACTCACGATTACTTCCGCAGCGCCGCTTTCTCCCAGCAAGCCCCTGAGCAATTTGACTTGGCGTTCGGTATGGACTTTCAGTGGCGAGCCTTCGGGCATCCATATTTGGGCGTACTTGGCGGCCGACTTTGCCGGGCGCAGCGGCAGGATGAAGCCATGCAAAATCAGCCACCAGACCGGGCGCGGGATCTCGACTACACGCGGATCCCACAAAAATTGCTTGAGATAGCGGCGCAACGCCGGTGCTGTAGGAGCCTCGGGAGTGCCCAGATTAACCAGCAAGACTGCGGTGCGGTGTGAGGCACCGTGCTGTTGTTTTGGCTCGGGAGCGTAACGAGACATAGGGTTTGCTTCAGTGCGTGGACAGCGTCGAAGACAGCAGCTTGGCAGTAATGTCGACGATGGGAATCACGCGTTCGTAGGCCATGCGGGTGGGGCCGATGACGCCGATGGTGCCAACGACCTGGCCATCGACCTCGTAGGGCGCGGCGACCACGCTGCATTCGTCCAGTGGCGCGAGTCCTGACTCGCCGCCAATGAAGACTTGCACGCCTTCGGCGCGGCAGGAAAGTTCGAGCAACTGTGCCAGCCCGGTTTTTTGTTCGAAAAGGTCGAATAGCCGGCGCAAACGCGTCATGTTTGAGGACAGGTCTTCGACGCCAAGCAGGTTCTTTTCTCCGCTGATGACATATTGTGTCGATGTGTCCGCCATGGCGCTATTGCTTGCATCCAGCGCGGCTGTCATCAGCTCGGACATGTCAGCGCGCAACTGGCGAAGTTCCTCCACCACGCGCGCGCGCACCTGATCGAAATTGAGTCCGAAGCAATTCTGGTTCAGATAATTTGCCGCCGTAACCAGTTCGGACGGGCTGTAGTTGCGCTGGGTAAACAGGATGCGGTTCTGCACGTCACCGTCGGCAGTGACTATGATCAATAGAATGCGTTTGTCGGACAGGCTGAGAAACTCGATTTGCCGAATTCGCGGCTGCTGGCGCCGCGGCGCTACGACTACGCCAGCGAAGGCGGTGAGCTGCGATAGCAATTGTGACGCATGACTGATCACTAGTTGTGGTTGGTCGGGTCGAATGGCGTCCTGAATCTCTGACAGTTCGTTGCCTTGCAGAGGGCGTACGGTTAGCAGCGAATCAACAAAAAGGCGGTAGCCCAGCGCTGTCGGGACGCGCCCGGCGGAAGTGTGCGGACTGGCTATGAAACCCATTTCTTCCAGATCCGACATGACATTGCGGATCGTCGCTGGCGAGAGTTCAAGCCCAGAATACTTTGAAAGTGTGCGTGAACCGACCGGCTGACCTTCCGCGATATAGCGTTCGATCAGGGTTTTCAGCAGAGTTTGTGCACGATGGTCGAGCATGGGTTCGATTCTAGTCAATAATCTGCCCGAAGTCGGGGATTGAGGAAGGCCCGGTATCCGTCCCAAGAGGGTCTGACTCCGAACGAATAAGGCTCAGGCCAATTGTGGTTTAATCGGCCGCATGAATACGGCTGCGTCACATACATTTCGTGCCATTGCGCTGATTGGCAAGTACCAGAGTAGAGAAATTGCTGAATCTCTGCTGGAACTTGCCGCTTTTCTGAAAGAAGACGGCGTCGAGGTGCTACTTGAGGAAGCGACCGCTGAGGCTGTCGGATCCAATGGTTACGCGGTGACCAATTACGAGATGATAGGCGCGCGCGCAGATTTGGCAGTGATTCTTGGTGGCGACGGAACGATGCTCAACGCAGCGCGGCGGCTGGCTGAGTTTGATGTTCCTTTGGTCGGTATCAATCAGGGGCGGCTGGGCTTTATGACCGACATTGCCCTGGATTCAATGATCGAGAGCATTTCCGCGTTGCTGGAAGGAAGGTTTTTCCGAGAGAAGCGCTTCCTTCTTGATGTCGAAGTATTGCGCGATGACGAATCGGTCTTTCAGACCATGGCGTTGAATGATGTCGTGGTTAACAAGGGTGAAATCGGCCGCATGATCGAACTTGAAGTCAAGGTCGACGGCGAGTTGATCCACGTACTGCGCGCTGATGGTTTGATCGTCTCCACGCCGACAGGATCGACGGCGTATGCGCTTTCAGCCAACGGTCCGATTCTTCACCCCTCGGTGCCCGGTATCGCCATCGTGCCCTTGTGCCCGCATGCGCTGTCTAACCGGCCGATTACCGTCAGCGACAGCAGCACGATCGATATCGCTTTGTTGCCGCCACATGATGCGCGGGTTCACTTTGACGGACAGACGCGCTTTGATGCACGGGCCGGTGACGTGGTGCGAACTATCCGCTCACGCCACGGCATTACCTTGCTGCACCCTCCGGGTTACAGCTATTTCGCCATGCTGCGTGAAAAGCTGCACTGGAGTTCGACTCCTCGACATTGATCCCGTGACTGAAATATGCTCCTGCGCCTGATTGTCCGCGACTTTGTCATTGTCGACCGCCTTGAACTTGAGTTCGACAGCGGATTTGGCGCTCTGACGGGCGAAACCGGAGCGGGAAAATCGATACTGGTCGACGCACTTTCGTTGGCCCTCGGTGAGCGAGCCGATGCTACGGTGGTACGTAGCGGATCGGAGCGTGCCGAAGTTTCCGCCGAATTCGATGTGGTGCCAGATAGCGCTCTGGAGGCCTGGCTGCGAGCAAATGACTATGACGACGATGCTTGTCTTCTTCGTCGCGTGATCGACAGTACGGGGCGCTCACGTGCGTATATCAATGGCGCTGCGGCAACGCTCGGTCAGTTGCGCGAAGTGGCCGATTTTCTTGCCGACATCCATGGCCAGAATGCTCATCATTCATTGTTGCGCAGCGAAGCGCAGCGCGATCTTCTCGATACCCATGCGGGAGCCCAGGATCTGGCGCGCCAAGTGGCTGGCGCCCATGGAGCGTGGCGTACCGCGCGGGATGTGCGACAGGCCGCCGAGAAGGATGTTGAAGCCACAAAGCGTGAGCGCGAGTTACTCGAATGGCAGCTTAAAGAACTCGTCGCTCTGGCTTTCGACGCCACCGAGTGGCAGGAAATGGAGCAGGAGCATCGCCGGCTGAGCAACGCCAACGCCCTGCTGGAAGGTGCTGCCGTCGCGTTGCAGGCGCTTGAAGAAGGTGAAGCGGCGAGTTTGCCGTTGCTTCAGCACGCAAGTGCGAGGTTGTCGGAGCTCACTGCCTTCGATTCGGCACTGACCGAGGCGAACCAATTGTTTGAGACTGCGCTGATCCAGCTGGAAGAGTCGGCGCTGGCGCTACGGCGCTATCAGGATCGGTTGGAACTTGATCCAGCGCGCATGAGCGAACTGGATGGCCGCATTGACGCCGTGGTCCAGATGGCTCGCAAGCATCGCACGTCGCCCGAAGAGCTGCCTGCTCTCTTGCAGGAAATGCAGAGCCGCTTGGACGAGTTGACGCTGCGCGCCGATCCTGCGGCGCTTGCCGAGAGAGAAAGTCAGGCAGAAATCGCCTATCGCGAACTGGCGAAGAAACTATCTGCCTTGAGGGCAAAGACCGGGAAGTCCCTATCTGCATCCGTGACTTCTGGAATGCAGGAACTGGCTATGGAAGGTGGGCGGTTTGATATTGCACTGGAGCCATTGCCTGAAGGCACTTCTGGTGGTTTGGAATCAGTTGAATTCCGGGTTTCGGCCAATGCGGGTCAGCCATTGCGGGAAATGGCTAAAGTTGCTTCTGGCGGTGAATTGTCGCGCATTGGACTTGCCTTGCAGGTGATCGCCAGTCAGGCCAATCCTGCGGGTACGCTGATATTCGACGAGGTGGACGTCGGCATCGGAGGGCGCGTTGCTGAAATAGTTGGCCGCATGCTGAATCAGTTGGGCAAGAGCCGGCAGGTGTTGTGCGTCACGCATCTACCACAGGTGGCGGCACAAGCTGATTGGCAATGGTCGATTACCAAAGATATGCGAGACGGCGCGACGATATCCTCGGTCTGTGTTTTGGACCAGGAAGCCCGCATCAGCGAGATTGCCCGCATGCTGGGCGGTGAGAAGATCACGATAACAACCCGCCGCCATGCGGCTGAAATGCTGGGAGTAACCTAGTTCTGGCACTGGCGGCAGTTCGGGGCTGAACTGATGGAAAGGCAGATCTAGCCTGACGGCAACTCCGGCGCGCCAATCATGCTCGCGACGCCCGTTGTCACAAACACGACAGCGGCAATCCAGCGAATCGTTGTCAGCGGAAGGCGCCTAGCCAGTCGTTCACCCACAATGACCGCCGGCACATTCGCCAACATCATGCCCATCGTGGTTCCCATGACCACAGCAATCAATGCGCCTTGGAACTGCGCGCCCAGCGCAACAGTTGCGAACTGGGTTTTGTCGCCCATTTCAGCGATAAAGAAGGCGATGGTGGTAGTGACGAAGGCCCCTGCAGGATGTTGTTTTGGATCTTCATCGAGTGAGTCAGGGTGCAGCGCCCATAGACCAAAGGCGATGAAGACGGTACCAGTAATCCACGGTAGCCACTGTGGTGAAATCAGTTTCGCCAACCACACGCCAAGTGTGCCGGCAAGGGCGTGATTGAGCACGGTGGCGACAAAGATGCCGGCGATGATCGGAAAAGGCTTGCGCATGCGCGCAGCAAGCACGAACGAAAGCAATTGCGTTTTGTCACCAATCTCAGCCAAGGCGACCAGAGTTGCCGACGTAAAAAATGCTTCCAATCGAGGTTCTAATTTGCCGTCTTGCGGTGTGGGCAGTCCGGCTTGTTGCACTCAACATATAGATAAAGTGCGTGGTCTCGAACGGTGAAACCGCGTTCCTCAGCGACGCTAGTCTGGCGTTTTTCAATTGCAGAATCGTAGAACTCTTCCACTCGGCCGCACTCGACACAGACCAGATGGTCGTGGTGTTTGCCTTCATTCAGCTCAAAAATCGCCTTGCCCGATTCGAAATGATGCCGTTGTAGCAAGCCTGCCTGCTCAAATTGCGTTAGTACGCGATAGACGGTAGCCAAGCCTATATCCAGGTCGTCGGCAAGCAGGTGGCGATAGACATCCTCCGCTGTGACATGACGTGAGGAGCCTTCGTCTTGCAGTTTATGAAAGAGATCGAGGATCTTGAGCCGCGGATAGGTTGCCTTGAGGCCGATGTTCTTTAGGTCGTCGGGATGGGTCATGGGTCTTAAAGCGCGGTCTTTGCAACTCGGGTCTGAACAGGGAGCTATGATATAGTTTTCGAGCCCCGATTGGGATAAACAGTCGGGATACGACGAGGCATGCCGGAGTGGGGCAGCCATGATCTAATAGTGGTTTTTCCGGAATTTCCCGATGAAGCGATTCCTTATGCTCCTGCCGTTTCTGGCAGCCTGTTCCAATGCTCCGCAGCTAACATCGTTTTTTTCGCCCTATCGTATTGACGTGCGGCAGGGCAATTTCGTGACTCAGGAAATGGTGGCCCAACTGAAACCCGGACTCAGTCGCGAGCAGGTTCGCTTTATTTTGGGTTCCCCATTAGTGGCCGATATGTTCCACGAAGATCGCTGGGACTATATCTATCGCTTCCGGCCCGGGGCTGGCGAAGTCCAGCAACGAAGTCTTGCGGTGTTTTTTCAGGACAACAAGCTAACCCGCGTTGCGGGTGACGTAGTGGCTGAGGAGGCAGGTACGGCCAATACGACCAAGCCGGCTGCGCAGGTCATCGAAATCAAGGCGCCGGTCGCTGCCAGCACTGAAACTCAAGAGAAAAAATAGAGCATGAATACTATTCGGTATGCGATAGCCGGCAGCGCTGGGCGCATGGGCCGTACTCTGATCGAGGCTGTTCAACAGGATGAGGGAGCAACTCTTGCCGCGGCGCTCGAGCAGAGCGGTAGCCTGTTTCTTGGCAAGGACGCCGGCGAGCTGGTCGGAGCACCTTGTGGAGTCCATATCAGCGCGGATATTGATGCCGCGTTGGCTGTTTCCGACTGCTTGATCGACTTCACGCGGCCCGAAGGCACGCTTCAGCATCTCGCTGCTTGTCTGCGGCATCGAGTTAGTCTGGTTATCGGAACCACAGGTTTTTCGATCGAGGGCAAGCAAGCGATTGAAGACGCCGCGCGTGAGATTCCTGTGGTTTTCGCACCGAATATGGCTGTGGGTGTGAACGCGGTGTTCCGTCTGCTTGATGTTGCGGCGCGCATTCTCGATCAGGGCTACGACGTCGAAGTGATCGAGGCGCATCATCGCCACAAGGTCGATGCGCCTTCGGGGACTGCCCTTCACATGGGTGAAATCGTGGCGGCAGCGCTTGATCGTGATTTGTCGGAGTGTGCAGTGTATGGTCGGGAAGGGCATACCGGGGAGCGGCCCGGGACCCAGATTGGTTTTTCAACCATTCGTGGAGGCGACATCATCGGGGACCACACGGTCTTGTTCGCGGGCACGGGTGAACGCATCGAGATTACGCACAAGTCGGGTGGTCGCATGCCCTATGCACTGGGAGCTTTGCGTGCCGGTCGATTCATGAGCGGTCACGATCATGGCCTGTTCGACATGCAGGATGTACTGGGGCTGAAATAGCCGAGAAATCGCATCGCCGAGAGCTCTTCGCGTTGCGGTATGCACAGCGGAAGGGTACAATTCGACGGTTTGCCGGGCGCTATGTGAATCACGCGGTGCCCGGTTCCGATTGCTGAATTGCCTTGTCCCGGGAGCCTCATCGTGTCGTACTTTCCGCCTGCCCTTCTTGCCCTGGCCGACGGAACGGTGTTTAGAGGCAAAGGCATTGGTGCCATTGGCAGCAGCGTCGGCGAGGTGGTGTTCAACACAGCCATGTCCGGCTACCAGGAAATCCTCACGGATCCCTCCTACAGCCGTCAAATAGTTACTCTCACCTATCCCCATATCGGCAACTACGGGGTCAATCAAGAGGACACGGAAGCTAATCGCGTTCACGCTGCTGGGCTGATCATTCGAGACCTGCCGTTGCTGGCTTCAAACTTTCGCAGTGAGCAAACGCTCGATGCCTATTTGCGTGCTGAAAAGGTATTGGGTCTGGCCGACATCGATACGCGAAAATTGACTCGCATCCTGCGTGACCAGGGCGCCCAGGCCGGCTGCCTGGTAGCCGGTGACAATCTCGATGCGGATGAAGCCATTGCTCTGGCACGTGACTTTCCCGGTCTGGCCGGAATGGATCTGGCGCAAGTGGTCGGTGCCCAGCAGTCTTATGTCTGGACTCAGGGTGAGTGGAAGCTTGGTGAGGGCTTCTCACAGCCGGATAATTTTAGTCATCACGTAGTTGCCTATGATTTTGGCGTCAAGCGCAACATCCTGCGCATGCTCGCTTCGCGTGGTTGCAAACTGACGGTGGTACCCGCCAAGACAACTGCCGCTGAAGTCATGGCGCTCAACCCGGATGGGGTGTTTTTTTCCAACGGTCCTGGCGATCCTGAGCCGTGTGACTACGCGGTTGCTGCAATTCGAGAGTTTCTCGAGCGGCGCCTGCCGGTCTTCGGGATCTGTCTTGGTCATCAGTTAATGGGGCTGGCGGCTGGGGGCAAGACATTGAAAATGAAGTTTGGGCATCATGGCGCGAATCACCCGGTCAAGGATCTTGAGACGGGACAGGTGCTGATCACCAGCCAGAACCATGGCTTTGCGGTCGATCCATTGAGTCTGCCGGCGAACGTGAAAGTGACGCATGTCTCCTTGTTTGACGGGAGCCTGCAGGGCATGACCTGGACTGATCGGCCAGCATTTTGTTTTCAGGGACATCCGGAAGCGAGTCCGGGGCCGCAGGATCTTGCCTATTTGTTCGATCGATTTACGCGTTCGATGGCCGCCGCCCGGCCGGCGAACTGAGACGGACTCTTACTCATGTCTTTTGGTGTCACCGAACTTGCAAAGCCGTTTCGTTGCAGACGCAGAATGGCTGCTAGAACTGCCGGTGGTATCGATGCAGTATTTGTTGAATTTGGCGTGGGTCTCGCCGATTCAATCCTGAATTGACTGAAAACTATTATGAATAAGCGTCATGCCAAAGCGTAGCGACATACATAGCATTCTTATCATCGGAGCCGGCCCGATCATCATCGGTCAGGCTTGCGAGTTCGACTATTCGGGCGCCCAGGCTTGCAAGGCTTTGCGTGAAGAAGGTTACCGAGTCATTCTGGTCAATTCAAATCCCGCGACGATCATGACTGATCCTGGCATGGCGGATGTGACCTACATCGAACCGATCAACTGGCGCGTTCTGGAGAACATCATCGCCAAAGAACGACCGGATGCTGTCCTGCCGACCATGGGCGGTCAGACCGCCTTGAACTGCGCGCTTGATCTGGCCAAGCACGGCGTACTGGAAAAATATGGTGTCGAGATGATCGGCGCCTCGCGTGAAGCCATCGATATGGCCGAGGATCGCGAGAAATTCAAGAAGGCCATGACTCGCATCGGTCTTGGCTCGGCACGTTCCGGCATCGCCCACAGTATGGAAGAGGCGCAGCAGGTGCAGGGAGCCATGGGCTTCCCCACCATCATTCGGCCTTCCTTCACCATGGGAGGGTCGGGTGGCGGTATCGCCTATAACCAGGAAGAGTTTGTCGAAATCTGCAAGCGCGGGCTTGAAGCCAGTCCGACCAAGGAGTTGCTGATCGAGGAATCGCTGCTCGGCTGGAAAGAGTACGAGATGGAGGTGGTTCGCGACTCCAAGGACAACTGCATCATCATCTGTTCAATCGAGAATCTCGATCCGATGGGTGTGCATACTGGTGATTCGATCACGGTAGCTCCTGCCCAGACGCTCACCGACCGCGAATACCAGATCATGCGCAATGCCAGTATCGCGGTACTTCGTGAAATTGGTGTGGATACGGGTGGTTCCAATGTGCAGTTCGCCATCAATCCGAAAAATGGAGCGATGGTGGTGATCGAGATGAACCCGCGTGTTTCGCGTTCCTCGGCACTGGCTTCAAAGGCGACGGGCTTCCCGATCGCCAAAGTGGCTGCCAAGCTGGCGGTGGGTTATACGCTCGATGAGCTGAAGAACGATATTACTGGCGGCGCGACGCCCGCATCATTCGAGCCGTCGATCGACTATGTGGTTACCAAGGTTCCGCGTTTCGCTTTCGAAAAGTTTCCCTTGGCCAACGACCGCCTGACGACACAGATGAAGTCAGTCGGCGAAGTCATGGCGATCGGCCGCAGTTTTCAGGAGTCCTTGCAGAAAGCTCTGCGTGGACTCGAAGTCAGCGTATATGGTTTTGACGAGATCGATGCTGACCGCGAAGAGATCAATCGTGAGTTGGTCAGCCCCGGTCCGGAGCGTATCTGGTATCTGGCCCAGGCCATGCGCGAGGGTTACACCCTGCAGCAGGTGTTTGATCTGACCAAAATAGATCCGTGGTTCCTGGTACAGATTGAGGACATTATCAATACCGAAGGCTGGATGCGATCGCAGAATCTGGAAGATATGGACGCTACCACTTTGCGCAATCTCAAGCGCAAGGGCTTTTCGGATCGTCGCATCGGCACGCTGGTCAGCGCCAGCCAGGATCCTGCAGAAGGCGCCAGCGGCGAAACCGCTGTGCGCGAGCGTCGCCATGCGCTTGGCGTGCGCCCGGTTTATAAACGCGTCGATACTTGTGCTGGCGAGTTTTCTACCTCAACCGCCTACATGTACTCGACCTACGAGGAAGAATGCGAAGCGAAGCCGACCACGCGCAAGAAAATCATGGTGCTTGGTGGCGGGCCAAATCGCATTGGTCAGGGTATTGAGTTTGACTACTGTTGCGTGCATGCGGCTTTTGCCATGCGCGAAGACGGCTATGAAACTATCATGGTCAATTGCAACCCGGAGACTGTTTCCACCGACTATGACACTTCGGATCGCCTGTATTTCGAGCCGGTGACGCTGGAAGATATTCTGGAAATCGTCCATGTCGAACAGCCAACGGGTGTCATCGTTCAATTTGGCGGCCAGACACCTCTGAAACGTGCTCGAGAGCTCGAGTTGAATGGTGTTCCCATTATCGGCACCAGCCCCGACATGATCGATGCCGCCGAGGACAGAGAACGTTTCCAGAAATTGCTGCACGATCTGGGTCTCAAACAGCCGCCGAATCGCACCGCGCGTACCGAGCCCGACGCAATTCGCCTGGCCGCGGAAATCGGCTATCCACTGGTGGTGCGTCCTTCCTACGTGCTGGGCGGTCGCGCCATGGAAATCGTGCACGAACAGAAAGACCTTGAGCGCTACATGCGCGACGCTATCAAAGTTTCCTTTGATTCCCCGGTATTGCTCGATCGATTTCTCAATGACGCCACCGAGGTCGATGTCGATGCCTTGTCGGATGGCTCGCAGGTATTGATCGGCGGGATCATGGAGCACATCGAGCAGGCGGGCGTGCATTCTGGCGATTCGGCCTGTTCGCTACCTCCGTTTTCGCTGTCAACGGAAATTCAGGACGAATTGCGCCGGCAGACTGCAATGATGGCCATGGGACTCAATGTTGTTGGCCTCATGAACGTTCAGTTTGCCATTCAGGGTAGCGGAGCCGATGCGGCGGTGTACGTTCTGGAAGTCAATCCACGTGCGTCGCGCACCGTGCCTTTTGTATCCAAGGCAACAAGTTTGCCACTGGCCAAAATCGCTGCGCGCTGCATGGCGGGGCGCAGCCTGGCTGATCAGGGTGTTACCCGTGAGATCGTTCCGCCCTATTACTCGGTGAAGGAGGCGGTATTTCCCTTTATCAAGTTTCCTGGCGTCGATACGATCCTGGGACCGGAAATGAAGTCCACCGGCGAAGTCATGGGTGTCGGTCGAACCTTTGGCGAAGCCTTCGTCAAGTCGCAGTACGCCGCCGGAACACGCTTGCCTACTTCGGGCAAGGTCTTTATAAGCGTGAAACCGGCTGATCGGCAAAAAGCGGTAGACGTCGCACGTGAGTTGCATGAACTCGGATTTGCGCTGGTGGCCACTCGTGGTACCGGTGGCGCGATAAGTGCCGCCGGGATGGAGGTGGAATTGGTAAACAAAGTTACAGAGGGGCGTCCGCACGTTGTCGATATGATCAAAAATGGCGAGATTGCCCTTATTGTTAACACCGTCGAAGAAAAACGCACTGCGATTGTTGATTCGCGCTCGATACGTACCTCTGCACTTGGTGCAAAGGTCACGTTGTTCACTACTGTCGAAGGTGCCCACGCCGCCTGTGCCGGCATGAGACACGCCGGTCTTGAAACCTATTCCCTGCAGTCACTGCACGCCGAACTAAAAGCATGAGCGGAAAATTTCCCATTACCTTGCGCGGTGCGGAATTGCTGCGAAAAGAGCTTCACCGCTTGAAGACGATCGACCGTCCCGCGGTGATTGCAGCTATTGCCGAAGCGCGGTCGCATGGTGATCTCTCGGAGAATGCCGAATACGATGCCGCCAAGGAAAGGCAAGGCTTTATCGAAGGTCGCCTCAAGGAAGTCGAGGGCAAGCTCGGTCATGCGCAGATTATCGACCCGGCGTCCCTGGATGCAGATGGTCGCGTCGTCTTCGGCGCTACGGTTGAACTCGAAGATATGGATAGCGGTGACGTCGTGAGCTATCAAATCGTTGGCGACGATGAGGCCGATATCAAAGCCGGCCTGCTCTCGTTGAACTCTCCTGTAGCGCGCGCGCTAATCGGCAAATTTGCCGGCGACGTTGCCGAAGTGCAAACCCCAGGCGGGCGGCGCGAATACGAGATTCTTGACGTCAAGTACGTTTGAGATGAAGGGCCTGAGTTCAGCGCTCTTCAGTATTTCGATAACAGTTTGGGTGGGGGGCATGCTGGCAATCGGCTTTGTTGCAGCGCCTGTCTTGTTTACCCAATTGACCGATCGCAGCGTGGCGGGAAACCTGGCAGGGACGATGTTTTCGGTCATATCGTGGGTCGGCCTTGCCTGCGGCACCTACCTGACGTTATTCCTGGTTTTCATCAAAGGCCGGAACGTAAAAACCTCGTCGGTTTTCTGGATTATTCTGCTGATGCTTTGCCTGACGGTAGTTGGCCACTTCGGTGTTCAGCCAATCTTGGCGCAACTTCAGGCGGATGCCTTGCCGAGCAGGATCATGCAAAGCGATTTGCGCGATCGATTTGTCAGCTGGCATCGAGTGTCGGCCGTGCTTTTCATTCTGCAAACCTTGCTGGGGATCGCGTTAGTGGTTTTACAGGAACGTGGCAGGACGCGATAATTCTGCCTTAGGGCGTTTTTGCAGGGGTTCGACTTCAGCGCCTGCGGGCTCTGGTTTCGTTTCGCGCAGCAGCCTGTTTTTTTGTCATGGGTGCCGATTTACGGGTTCTCGCAGGCACCATTTCTATGGCTTCCTTGGGATTCTCGCGCCAGAGTACCAGCAGGTTTCCGATGTGTTGGACAGTGGCGCAATTGAGCGAAGTACATATTTCAGTGAATAGAGCGTCACGGTTATCGCGCTCAATACCGTACAGTCTAAGCTTGATCAGTTCATGCGCCTTGAGGCTGCGGTCGATCTCGGCAAGGACAGATGGTGTCAGGCCTTTTTGGCTGATGGAAACGACAGGATTCAGATGATGCGCTGCAGCACGAAGAGTACGTCGCTGGATGGGGCTCAATTGGTTGGTATTTTCAGTCATGGTGGGATTTTAGCGTGAGCGGGAAGAACGAGGCCAGCAATAAGGTAAAGAAAAACAAAACAACCAAGGCCTGGATCACCGAGCACGTCAACGACGCCTATGTGCAGCGTGCCAGAGCCGAGGGTTGGCGTTCCCGTGCGGCGTTCAAGCTGACCGAAGTCGATGATCAGGACAAACTGCTGAAGTCGGGTATGACAGTGGTGGATCTGGGCTCGGCACCCGGCAGTTGGTCGCAAGTTGCCGCCAGGAGGATTTCCCCCGGGGGACGGTTGATCGCGCTTGATCTGTTGCCAATGGAGGCAGTGCACGGGGTCGAATTTATTCAAGGAGATTTCCGCGAAGCCGAGGTCTTGCAAAAATTGACCGATACCCTCAATGGACGTCAGGTCGACCTTGTTTTGTCTGATATGGCCCCCAATATGTCGGGTATAGGCGTGGTCGATCAGGCACGAGTGATGCTTTTGGCGGAATTGACGCTGGAGTTCTGCGTAGCGCATTTGAGGAAAGGCGGCGCCATGCTGGTTAAGGTTTTTCAGGGCGATGGCTTCATGGAATTGCGCCGCGACTTGCAGCAACAGTTCCAAACTTTGCAGATGAGAAAGCCCGCCGCGTCGCGTAACCGTAGCGCCGAGATATACCTGCTGGCAAGGAACAAGAAGGCCTGACGTACGGTCCACATGGTTTGCAGGGCACTACATTCAGCATTAGAATGATCTGATACATGATCCCGAACCGGGAAAGAGAGGCTCCACCTTGAATAATATGTTCAAAAACATGGCGATCTGGATGGTGATCGGCATAGTCCTGATGACGGTGTTCAATCAGTTCAACACCCGTCAGGCAATGCTTGGATCACTTGAATACTCGCAGTTCCTGGAAGAGGTGAAGCAAGGCCGCATTACCAAGGTGGTGATTCAGGGACGTACTCTGGAAGCCACGACGACTGACGGCAAGCGCATCAGCACTTATGCGCCTCCTGATTTATGGATGGTGTCCGATTTGTTGAAGAACAATGTCAAGGTCATCGCCAAGCCGGAGGAAGAACAATCCTTCCTCACCAGTATTTTCGTTTCATGGTTCCCCATGCTGCTGCTGATCGGCGTCTGGGTGTTCTTCATGCGTCAAATGCAGGGTGGCGGCAAGGGTGGTGCGTTTTCGTTCGGCAAGAGCCGCGCCCGGATGATGGATGAATCATCCAATGTCATCACGTTTGCTGATGTCGCCGGTTGTGATGAAGCCAAGGAAGAAGTCTATGAGATGGTCGACTTCCTTCGCGATCCCTCGAAGTTCCAGAAGCTCGGCGGGCGAATTCCTCGCGGCGTGCTGCTGGTTGGCTCGCCCGGTACCGGCAAAACCTTGCTGGCGAAGGCAATTGCGGGCGAGGCCAAAGTACCTTTCTTCTCGATTTCCGGCTCGGATTTTGTCGAGATGTTTGTCGGTGTTGGCGCAGCGCGAGTGCGCGATATGTTCGAGCAGGCCAAGAAATCCTCACCGTGCATTATTTTCATTGACGAGCTTGATGCCGTTGGTCGTCAGCGCGGTGCAGGTCTCGGTGGCGGCAATGACGAACGCGAGCAGACCCTGAACCAGATGCTGGTCGAGATGGACGGTTTTGAGCCATCCGTGGGTGTGATTGTGGTGGCGGCAACCAACCGTCCAGACGTGCTGGATCCAGCGTTGTTGCGTCCCGGTCGCTTCGACCGCCAGGTGGTGGTGCCGTTGCCGGATATTCGCGGTCGCGAACAGATACTCAAGGTACATATGCGCAAGGTGCCGGTGGCCCCTGATATCGATGCATCGATTCTGGCTCGTGGTTGCCCCGGCTTTTCAGGTGCCGATCTGGCCAATCTGGTCAATGAGGCCGCGTTGTTTGCCGCCCGCAGCAACAAGCGACTGGTCGATATGGAAGATTTCGAGCGTGCCAAGGACAAGATCATGATGGGCGCGGAGCGCCGCTCCATGGTCATGCCTGAAGAGGAGCGCAAGAACACCGCATACCATGAGTCCGGCCATGCCGTGGTAGCGAAATTGCTGCCCAAGACTGACCCGGTGCATAAAGTCACCATCATCCCGCGTGGCCGTGCGCTGGGCCTGACCATGCAACTGCCCGATCAGGAACGCTACAGCCAGGACCGCGAACGGCTGCTGAGCACCATCACCGTTCTGTTCGGTGGCCGTATCGCTGAAGAACTGTTCATGCAGCAAATGACCACCGGCGCCTCGAATGATTTCCAGCGAGCCACTGATCTGGCGCGACGGATGGTGACGCAATGGGGTATGTCCGACAGTCTGGGTCCTATGGTGTACGGCGAAGAAGAGGGTGAGATATTCCTTGGCCGTTCGGTGACCACGCACAAGAACATGTCGGAATCGACCATGCAGAAAGTGGATGTCGAGATTCGCCGCATGCTCGATGAGCAGTACGCACGTGCGCGCAAAATTCTTGAAGAAAATCGTGACAAGGTCGAGGCCATGGCTGCCGCATTGCTCGAGTTGGAAACCATTGACTCCGACCAGATCAACGACATCATGGCCGGCTTGCCGCCTCGCGCACCGAAGCCGTCCAGTTCGATTCCCTTGCGCAGGAGCGACAATGATGAGCCGGGCGCCGAGCCGACCGCGCCGGCAACGGCCTGATATCTGAATCAACTCGAACGGGCCGCCGAATACTAAGAAATTCGGCGGCCCTTATTCTTTATGACCCAGAACTTTCATTGCGGCCGCCATGTACTCAATGCCGAGCGTCCACTCATCATGGGCATCGTCAACCTGTCGGATGATTCGTTTTCGGGCGACGGGCTGAAGGGCAACACCGAAGCCGCCATCGCACAGGGCATGAAACTGCTGGACGAAGGCGCGCACATTCTCGACCTCGGTGCCGAATCTTCGCGACCTGGGGCCGAACCGGTGTCGGCGCAGCAAGAGATCGATCGCCTGTTGCCGGTGCTCGATGTCCTGCATAAGAGCGGCGCACCGCTGTCGATTGATACTGTCAAAGCGGAAGTGATGCGCGCCGCACTGGCAGCCGGCGCCGACATGATCAACGACATCAATGCGCTGCGGGCTCCCGGCGCCCTGGAGATCGTCGCGGCCAGCAACGCCGGAGTGTGTTTGATGCACATGCAGGGCGATCCGGGCTCGATGCAAAATTCTCCACATTACAGCGACGTCGTCGCCGAAGTGGTCGAGTATCTTGCCGAGCGTGTCGCCGCCGCCGAGGCAGCGGGGATTGCACTGAACCGGATAGCGGTCGACCCAGGGTTCGGATTTGGCAAGACCTTGGAACACAACATCGAACTGATGCGCCGCCTGGGCGAACTGGTAGTGCCGGGACTGCCTCTGCTTATCGGGCTTTCACGCAAGTCCATGCTAGGCCTGATTACCGGAAGGCCGCCCCAGGAAAGGATCCATGCCGGTATCGCCGCGCATGTGCTGGCGGTGGAGCGCGGCGCGCGCATCGTGCGGGTACATGATGTCGCTGCGACACGCGATGCGCTCGCGGTATTGCAGGCTGTGGAGGACTATTGAATGGGACGCAAGTATTTTGGCACCGACGGTATTCGTGGGCGTGTCGGTCAGGCACCGATCACACCGGAATTCGTAATGCGCCTGGGTTTTGCCGCGGGTTCGACGCTGGTCGCGGGGGACGGACTGCCCGCCAATGAACATCCGGCGGTATTGATCGGCAAGGACACGCGAATTTCCGGCTACATGCTGGAAGCCGCGCTTGAGGCCGGGTTTTCCGCGGCAGGTGTCGATGTGATGCTTTGTGGGCCGATGCCGACGCCAGCTGTGGCTTATCTCACCCGCGCGCTGCGCCTGCAGGCCGGCGTGGTAATTTCGGCTTCGCACAATCCCTTCGACGACAACGGCATCAAGTTTTTTTCGGCCCAGGGCACCAAGCTGCCGGACGACGTGGAACACGATATCGAGGCGCGGCTGGAACTGCCGATGGGCTGCATGGAGTCCGCCCGGCTCGGCAAGGCTCGTCGCGTGGATGACGCCGCCGGACGCTATATCGAATTTTGCAAGAGTACATTCCCCAATGATCGTGATCTGCGCGGTCTCAAGATTGTGGTGGACAGCGCACACGGTGCGGCCTATCACGTCGCACCCAACGTCTTTCATGAACTGGGTGCAGAAATAGTCGGCGTTGGCGATACGCCGAATGGCTTGAACATCAATCAGGACGTCGGCGCCACGGCGCCCGAGGCGCTGCGACGCGCTGTCATGGAATCGAAGGCCGATCTGGGAATCGCTCTTGACGGCGATGGCGACCGCCTGGTGATGGTGGATGCCAATGGAGTTATCTACGACGGTGATCAGTTGCTTTACGTCATTGCCCGGCATCGCGCGCGGCGCAAGCCCGTTCCCGGTGTCGCTGGTACCTTGATGAGCAACCTCGGTTTCGAGCATGCGCTGGGGCGGCTGGGGATTACCTGCGGCCGCGCCAAGGTCGGCGACCGCTACGTATTGGCATTGATGCAGGAGCGGGGCTGGACGCTGGGTGGCGAGAACTCTGGCCACATCATCTGCCTGGATCGACATACAACCGGTGACGGCATCATTGCTGCCTTGCAAGTGCTCGCAGCCTTGCGTGCGGATAAGGAAACCCTGGCCGAGGCATGCGCCGATTTGACGCTGTATCCGCAAAAGCTGATCAACCTGCGCATGCCGGCCGGTTTCGATTGGGCGTCACATGCGGGTATCCAAGAGGCAGTTCAGGCGGCGGAAGCAAAGCTTGACGACGGCGGGCGGGTGCTACTGCGTCCCTCCGGCACCGAGCCGTTGCTGCGAGTCATGGTCGAAGGGCGCGACGAGGTGTTGGTTTTGGAGCACGCCGAGGCCATTGCCACTGCAGTGAGACAAGCCTTCGGCGGGTAGATTCGGCGCAGGGACATTCGCCGAAAAGCTGCTCAAGGGTTGTGCACCGCGCGCAGCACGGTCTGCGTTTCATCGTGTCGTACCCGATTGCTGAACCACCAGACTCCCGCTTTCTTGATGGTCCAGTCGGCCGGCGCGCCGGCCAGCAGTAATGCCGCCAGCCGCCCCAGTGCGGGTTGATGGCTGACCAGGATGATCGCGCCGGAATGGTCGGGCCAGTTTGCGGCGCCGAGCAAATCGGCGATGCCGGCATCGACACCCAATTGCGTCCTTATTTGTATCGGCAGGCTGAGCGTTTGCGCTGTCTGAACGGCACGTTTGTTTGGGCTAGACAACACTGTGACTTTTGGCAGACGCTGAAGACGCAGCCATTCAGCCGTTTGCCGCGCTTGCTGAAGCCCCCGTTTTGAGAGTCCCGGGTCGGTGGCGGCGGCCGGGTCGCCACCCTCTTTTGCCTCGGCATGGCGCCACAGTATCAAATCCACGTTTTGCTCCAGATGTGTGAGGCGGCGAGTTTAGGTTATGTGCATGACAGCGCCGTGACGGTGAGGCGCACCGCTTACACCGAAGGGCACAGCCGCGCTGTTGAAAAACTCGGCGCTGGCGACACGGCGTCGATTTGCTGTTTTGTCTCCGCGGGAGGGATACCGGCGCCATGCTGGCGGCGTTCGACAAACAAGGCACTTCCCGGGATGCGCTTTGCCTCCTTTTTTACCTCGCTGAGCGCGGCAGAAACTTCGTGGTGACTGGCGAAATTTCCTGCTTCAACGATCACGCAGCCAATCGATAGCGCCGGCAGCGGATGGAACACATGTTGCCCCCGCCTGTCCTCGCCAGAGTAGCCGCCGGTGGCCAGATGCTCCGCTTTGACCCGCTGTTTTAGAGAACTGTCGAAGTCCTTCAGGACGCGCTGCAAGCGCATTTCCCAATCGTGGCTTTGCATCAGCACGATGAAGTCATCGCCGCCGACATGGCCGACAAAATCCTGGTGATCGGCTGTCGAATCGGTGAGGATGGTTCCCAACTGCTGAATCATCTGGTCGCCACAGCGGTAGCCGTAGGCATCGTTGTAAGGCTTGAAGTGATCGAGGTCGCAGTAGGCTGCCACAAAGTCGTGTTCCGACTCGATCAGCCGATCCATCTGTTCGTTGATTGGTACGTTGCCGGGCAGTTGGGTCAGCGGATTGGCGTAGCGGGCGGCACGGATCTGCATGTCGGTGATGATGGTCATCAATTCGCGCAAAAAACCGACGCCGCGAAAACGACCCTCGCAGGTAATCACGAAACAATCGGAAATTTCCGTACCACGCTGGCTGCCGATGGTCTGCGCGACTTCCTGCACACTCTGCGCCTCATCCACCAGTAGCGCCGGGTCCATGACCATGGTGCAGGAGCGTTTGCCATAGAGTTCCCGACGATAGGGCCGCGCAAAGCGGTCGATCAAAGTACTGCGCGTGATCAGCCCCAGCGGCATTCCGCTGTCGACGACCGCGACGATATTGAGCGCCGGTTGATGCTCGAAGATGCGGTAGATGGTGTCGTTGTCTGCGTTTGGCGATACTGTGGGCACTTCGTGCAAAAGTTGGTCGATGCGCGGCATCTGGCGATCCGTCCGTGGACGCGAAGGCAGCATCAGCGACCCGCTATCATCGGCTGAGGGTACAGCGACAGGCGGCAAGGTGGCGACGCTTCTATTCGGGCGGGCGATGCCGAAGCCCTGCAGATAGGGAATGCCGAGCTCGCGCAAGACGGCCAGTTGCGCTTCGGTTTCCACTCCTTCGGCGATCAGCGCGCTGCCGCAGGCGTCGGCGATCTCATGCATGGCGCGCACGAAGTGCAGCTTGAGCGGGTCGCTGTCGATGCCGTCAATGAAGTGGCGGTCGATTTTCACGAACTCCGGCCGCACCTCCGACCACATGCGCAGATTGGAAAATCCCTCACCCATGTCGTCCATGGCGATCTGCATGCCGATACTGCGAAATTCCTTCAAGGTTTCCTGCAGATCGGAAAAGTCAGTGACTGATTCATTCTCGGTCAACTCAATAACTATCCGCGACGGCGGTACGCCAAGCCGGAGCAGGTCATGGCGCACAGCCACCAGGCGTTTGCGGCTGGCGTGCAAACAGCCGATGCTCATGTTCACGAAAAGTCTCTGAGCGCAGTGCTGCTCGGCGAACTGCAGGATCGCGGTTTCGACGGCCAGCCATTCCAGTTCGTGCGTGCAGTTTTCCATGGCCGCCGCCGCAAACAATGCCGCGGGGGTATGCAGTTCGGAATTCTCCGGGCCGCGCAGCAGCGCCTCGAAGGCAAAATAGCGTCCCTGACGCTGATCGAGGATGGGCTGGTACACGGCATGCAGACCGCGATCGTCCATCAGGTCGCGCAGCGACCGACTGAAGGGGCTTGCATTGGCAGCATTCTTCTGGCCTTGCTTGTGAAAGTTCATGGTGTTGTTACCTTATGGATAAGTGGAGCCTGCAGCCGCCGTATCGCCGGGCCGGTGTGATTGCCTTCATTCCGCACTGACGATGGTGCGGAACTGCAGATAGGGGTGTTCGTCACGCAGGTCCAGGCCGAAATCCCGCGCCAGTTCATCCCCGGCCGAATGACGCCAGACCACGGCGATCGACAGACCGGCTCTGGCCCTTTGGTCGAGCATTTTGAACAAGGAGCGAACAAGGGTTGCGCTGGACCGGCTAAAGTAGCGCAGGCCGACGCTGACCTCGATCCGGCTTTCGGCGGGTAGTGTCTGCAGATAGTCGTGCAGGCTCGGCTGCAACGGGCCATAAATACTCATGGCATTGCACGGAAAAGATGCACCGTGCACGCCGAGACGATGCCTGGAATACTCGAAGCGGATGGCGGGTGTCTCAGCCCCGGCCGGGATGTGCAGATCTTCCATGAATCGCGGCTCCTTTTTCACTGGTTTGGCTCGGCCCCCGATTGATGCGGGCCGACGCGGGGACAAGCGTTTACGTAGCTGCACGGTAACCAAGGTCGACCGGGCGGGGTGGTTGGAATCGCTCATCTTGGGCGCGAAGCGTTACAGGTCGATAACGAAAATGTTGCAGCGCGGTAGCCTAGCCGCAAAGGCTCCAGGCTCCTCCAATGCGCGAACCAACTTTCATGCCAAAAACCTCACTCAACGCAGAGATCGCTGGGAACGCAGAGAAAATCAGAGAAAAAGCAGAGCGTTGCAGAGCAATCCGGGCTCAACCATCGGGTGATTGTCGAGAATTTCCCTGCGCCCTCTGCGTTGAAAGCAGTTTGAACTGAGTTTTCTAAACTTATTACATCAAGGGTTGCGCACCGCGCGCAGGATGGTCTGGGTTTCGTCGTGGCGCACGCGGTTGGTGAACCACCAGATGCCGCCCTTCTTGATGGTCCAGTCGGCTTCGGTGCCGGCCAGTAGCAGCGAGGCCAGTCTTCCCAGCGCCGGTTGATGGCTGACCAGGACGATTGCGCCGGGGTGATCCGGCCAGTCGGCGGCACCCAGTAGGTCGGCAACACTGGCGCCCACGCCGAGTTGGGGTTTGATCTTGATCGGCAGGCGAAGTGTTTCGGCGGTCTGCACGGCGCGTTTGGCGGGACTCGACAGTACCGCAACGCTTCTGAGCGGCTGGTGACGCAGCCATTCCGCCATCTCCCCGGCCTGGTGTTTCCCCCGGCCGGTAAGTTCCCGATCGGCATCGGCTATCGGGCCGGCCGCATCCTTTGCATCGGCATGGCGCCACAATATCAAATCCACATCGTGTGTCCGCTTGAGAGAGGCCGGCAGCTTAGGCCATGTCTGTGACGCCAGCATTACAGCCGGGACTGGCCGCACCGCGCCGCGAGGAAGCGACCCGACAAAAGTCGGCGCTGGCGATACGGCACCCGGAAGCATGCGATGGCTTACCGAGTACCCTGGATTTGATATCTGCGTCGCTCGACGAACAGCGCGCTGCCGGGGAGTCGCTTGGCTTCCTTCTTTGCTTCGCTGAGAGCGGCGGAAACCTCATGGTGGCTGGTGAAGGCGCCCGACTGCACCATCACACAGCCGATCGACAGCGCCGGCAGTGGATGAAAGACCGCGCCACCCAGTCTGTCCTCACCGCAATAGCCGCCAGCGGCGATATGCATGGGGTCGGTCACATGTTCCGACAGCGCTGCATCGAAATCGCTCAGGATGCGCCGCAGGCGCGCCTCCCAGTCCTGGCTTTGCAGCAGCACGATGAAATCGTCGCCGCCGACATGGCCGACGAAATCCTGTTGATCGGCGACCGCCTCGCTGAGGAGGGTTCCCAACTGCTGGATCATCTGGTCGCCGCAGCGGTAGCCGTAGGCATCGTTGTAGGGCTTGAAGTGATCGAGATCGCAATAGGCTGCCACAAAATCGTGTTTCGACTCGATCAGGCGATCCATCTGCTCGTTGATCGGCACGTTGCCGGGCAACTGGGTCAGTGGATTGGCATAGCGCGCGGCGCGGATCTGCATGTCGGTGATGACCGCCATCAGTTCACGCAGAAACGCGACACCGCGATAGTGGCCTTCGCGGGTGATCAAGAAGCTGTCACAGACCTCCGTGCCACGCAGACCACCGATGACCTGGGCAACTTCCTGGACGCTTTGTGCTTCGTCGAACAACAGCGGTCGGTCCATGATCATGGTGCAGGGACGTTTGCCATAGAGCTCGCGGCGGAACGGGCGGGCAAAGCGGTCGATCAGCGCGCTGCGCGTGATGATCCCCACTGGCTGCCCATTGGCAACCACCGGCAGGATGTTGAGCGCGGGTTGATGTTCGAAGATGCGAAAGACATCGTCGTTGTCGGTATCGGGAGAAACTGAAAGCATTTCGTGCAGGATCTGATCGATGCGCGGCATGCGCCGTTCAGGGCGTGGACACGAAGGCAATACGAGGATGCTGTCGTTCGCCACCGTCGCCGTCGGATGGGCGCTGTGTGACAGGGAGGGAATGACGCGGCTTGGTCGAGCGACGCCGAAGCCCTGCAGGTAGGGGATGCCGAGGTCGCGCAGCACTGCGAGTTGCGCGCCGGTTTCCACGCCTTTTGCAATCAGGGCACTGCCGCAGGCATCGGCGATCTCGTGCATGGCGCGCACGAAATGCAGCTTGAGCGGATCGGTGTCGATGCCGGAAACGAAGTGGCGGTCGATCTTGACAAAATCCGGGCGCACCTCCGACCACATGCGCAGATTGGAAAATCCCTCACCAATGTCATCCATCGCGATCTGGATGCCAATCTGGCGAAATTCCTGGAGCGCATCCTGCAGATCGGCGAAATCGATCACTGATCCGTTTTTTGTCAGCTCGATGGCGATCCGTGACGGCGGTACGCCGAGTCGCAGCAGATCGTGGCGCATCGCAGCCAGTCGCTTGCGGCTGGCGTGCAGGCAGCCAAGACTCATGTTGACGAAGAGCCGCGCCGCACAATCCTGCTCGGCGAATTGCTGGATGGCGATTTCCAATGCGAGCCATTCGAGTTCGTGCGTGCATTGCCCCGCCGCCGCCGCCGCGAACAGTTGCGCCGGCGAATGCAGCGTGGAGCCTTCCGGTCCGCGTATCAGTGCTTCGCAGGCGAAATAACACTCCTGGCGGATGTCGAGGATGGGCTGATACACCGCATGCAGGCCACGATTCTGCATCAACTCCTGCAGCATGCGACTGTGCGGGCCGGCGTCGGCGCGGGCCTTGTCTTCCTGGCGGTAAGTGTTCATGGTGTCCTAGCCTTTCTGGTTGCTGCGCCCAGCACCGACAGGGTCGCCGGGTATCTAGCCGCCATGGGGGCGACCGGGCCCGCGCCAGCGCGAGCGCAACAGGGCCAGCAACTCGATCACCCCCCAGAGCAGCGTGCTGCCGAGGGCCAGCGCGGGACGAGTGATTGAGCGTCGCATCGGAAAAGCCGGTGGATAGGGCATGGCAGGAAGATGGATTTGCCTTCAGAAATCGTCGATCAGCCCGATCATCATCCACGGGTCATCGAAAAGACGGGCGATGTTGTAGAAAAGTCGATCGATCTGGGATTTCATGATGGCTTCCCTCGCAGGGCGTGAGGATGCAAAGGGTAGCGGGACTGCGTTTCAGGGAGTTTTCATTTGGATGACAAAGCCGCGAAACCTCACAAAATGGGCCCTGCACGAGAAATAATCCGTCCCCGCATGCGCTATCCTCTCGCCGGCATGCGTTTTGCGTGCGTCAGGACCATCGCGATGGAACACACCGGCATTTTCGAACTTGATGAGCTTGAACGCGTGATCGCGGCGGGTGGTTCGCGCCTGGAAGACAGCACCCTGTGCGAAATCGACTGCGGCACGCGGCGGTTGCCGGTGCGTGCCATCGCGATCGGCAATCCGGCCGCCGATGCTCCGGCCATCGGCATATTTGGCGGCGTCCATGGCCTGGAGGCGATCGGCGCCCAGGTAGCGATCGCTTTCCTGCAAAGCATCGTCAACCGCTTGCGCTGGGACACGACCCTGCATCGCCAGATGGAAAATCTGCGGCTGGTTTTCGTGCCCGCAGTCAATCCCGGCGGCATGTGGCGACGCACCCGCGCCAATCCGAATGGCATCGACCTGATGCGCAACGCGCCGCTCGAATCGCACGGAAAAGTACCCTTCCTGATCGGCGGCCATCGCTTCGGGCCACGTCTGCCCTGGTACCGCGGCCCTGAAAGCGGTCCCGTCGAGACGGAGACCGAGGCTCTCTGCCGGATCGTGGAGGGGGAATTGCTCAGCCATCGCTTCAGCATCGCCATCGATTGCCATTCCGGCTTCGGTGTCAGCGATCGAATCTGGTTTCCCCATGCCCATACCGTGATGCCGATTCCCCACCTGGCGGAAATGCATGCGCTGATGGAAATACTCGATCAGACCCACAGCCACCATCGCTACCTGTTCGAACCGCAGAGTCGGCAATACCTGGCGCACGGCGACCTGTGGGACTACCTCTATCTGCGCGCGCTGGAAGATGGCAGACGCATCTTTCTGCCGCTGACGCTCGAAATGGGTTCCTGGCTCTGGGTCAAGAAGAATCCGCGCCAGCTCTTTTCGCGCCATGGCATGTTCAACCCGTTGATCGAGCATCGGCGGCAAAGGGTGCTTCGGCGTCATTTGTCGTGGCTCGACTTCATGACCCGTGCCGCGAGCGGACATGCGCTATGGCTGCCGCTTGGCGAACAGCGCGACAGGCATCTGTACAGTGCCATGCATCGCTGGTACCAGGGGTCGGCGCCATGAGCACCTGGGTTTTGCTGCGCGGACTGACGCGGGAATCGCGTCATTGGGGTGAATTTCCTCGAATGCTGGCCGATGCCTTCGGTGGGGCGTCGATGGTCTGCCTCGATTTTCCGGGCAGCGGCCGTTTCAATTCAATGGAAAGTCCGCGCAGCGTCGAAGCCATGGCGGACTGGCGTCACTTCGAGATGGCCAGATGGCCGATCAGTCGGCCTTGCCCTGTGCCGGCGATGTCGCTCGGGGCCATGGTTGCCGTCGCCTGGGCGCAACGCCACCCAGGCGAAATCGATGCGGCCGTTCAGCCACTTCTACCTGCGTTTGCGGCCGTCAAACTACCCGCGCCTGGTGAGCTTGTTCGGCTTGCCAGCCAGCGGCCGCCAGATCGAGACGGCGATTCTGGAAATGACGACGCGTCTGCAGTCGAATCCGGTACAGGTGATCGACCACTGGCTGCAATGGCGGGCCGAAAACCCCGTATCGCGACGTAACGGCTTGCGCCAAGCGCTGGCGGGTACCGCCGATGCTCTGGTTGACGCCGGCTGCTCGCGAAGGCTGGCATGGCAGTGGGATATTCCGCTGGCGGTCCATCCTTCCGTCGAGCACGACCTCCCGCTCGATGATGGTGCAGGGGTAGTCGAGCAGGTGCGTCGCTGGTTTGATCGCGATACCCGGGACTGCTGAATTATTTTGTATCAAGCCTGAAAAAGGGGTTCGATATTGTGGATACCCAAAACGGCCACCCGAGGGCGGCCGTTTTGGGTACTGACGGAGATTGCAGCAACCATTGCGGTTCGAACTGAACAGGCCTCGACCGCGGCAACTTCGTCAAGCGGCTGTAATACCCATCAGAATTCCTGATTAGCCACAAAGTTCAGCCGTTCATTAATTTGCGCACATATCGATCGCTTTTCATCGTCACACCGGCGAAAGCCGGTGTCCAGCACAGCGCTCCACTGGATTCCGGCTTTCGCCGGAATGACGAGCTGAACTTGATGGCTAATCATGTCAGAATTTGTGATTGATGCCGGCCTGCAATGTTCTCCAGTCGCCTACAACGGTATTGACCTTGTTGCCAAGGGAGGCGTCGATTTGATTGATCCAAGTTCAGTGAACTTGAAACACTTCTTTGATCTGAGTTTGTCGATGCACTACGTACCCTGCGACGAAATCAGGGCTGGCGTTCAAGCAGGCGGCGGCCGGCTCAGCAATGCAGCCCGACCGACTTCTGCGGCAATGCGGCGCAGGCGGATTGTTGTCTCAGCCAAGGCGCGGCAGTTTGATGCCGCGAATGCGTTTCAGCTTGTCCGGAATGTCGTCGAGCAGGGTGGCGTGACGCTGGCCGTGCCAGCCGCCGATCAGCGTGACGGCTTCGCGTAGAAGCGCATCACGGCCGGCACAGACCATCAGCAGGTTGCCGGCGCTGGACAGGTCGTTGAGCTGCCCCAGTTCGTCCTGCAAGCCGGCGAGTCGTTTGATCGCAGCGGCGCCGGACTTGCCGGGAAGCATCGGACCGAAAAACTCGATGGCATAGCGCAACTGCTTGATGCCAATGCGCAACTGGTGCAGTGAAGGCGGGTAGTCGACGCGGGCGGCATCGGTGAGTTCGAGCACCTTTTTCAACAGGCCGCGCAGACGGCGGTCGGCGAAGCGCGTCAGGGAGGACTCGGTTGCCGGGGTGCTGGGCACCTTGATGAAGGGATCGCATGTCAGCAGCCTGCCCGCCGTCAGCAGCAACTGACCGTAGCCGGGCTGCAGCAGCGTATGCCTGGTATCGCGGCGGGCGGCGTACAGGCGGTTGGTGATCACGGTAGCGAGATCAGTCAGGCGCGGTTCGTCGGGTAAAGCCTTTGCCACCGGGACGACGATTTCCGCCATCAGGACGTCGAGGTCGCGGGCTTGCCCCAGCGCACCCATCAATTCACGCATCGGCGGCAGCAACTGCTCACTGAAGCCGGCGGGCAGCACCGGGCGGAACATGCGCAGCGCGGCGCGCAGGCGGCGCGTGGCGACCCGCATCTGATGCACGTACTCCGGATCGTCGCTGTTGACTGCGCCGTCGTGGTTGAGTTGCAGATGTGCCAGGCAGTTCTGTGCGATCAGGCGGAAGGTCGCCAGCGGCGTGTCATCGGCGTCGATCGCGATGACGCCGGCCTTTACCGGCTCTCGCGGCGTGTTGCGAAAAAGCCGGTAACCGCGTTCCGCCTTCGACAGCAGCAGCGGCGGCAGCGCCACATTTTGCGCCAGTTGCAGGCCGATGGCGTAGGCGCTGTCAACGCTGCCCGATAGCAATTGCAGTTCAAGTTCGGAGATGCTCTCGCGGCGGCCATTGGAGGCTATCCAGCCGCGATCAAGTTTTACCAACAGCCGGGTTTCCGGGTCCGGATCGAGTTGCCAGACGGTGCGGCGCAGCTTGGTTTCAAAAATTGCCGCAAGGCGGCCGGCGATCTTTTCCCGTTGTAGCCAGTCACGCAACTCCGCGTCGTCGATTTTCGAGAAATCGAAGTGATTGGGGTAGGGCGCGTGCCACTCCGATCGTTGCGTCAGGCCTACAACAGAGTCTTCCTGGCGCTTGACGGTCTGCTGCCACGCTGAGCCGTGTTTGCGCAGGCGCAGCAGGATGCCTCTCCGCCGCAGTGCCATGCGTCCGGTGTCGTAGTAGATGCTGACCAGCGCGTGCTGCTCGCGCGTGGTTGCCGCTGCCAGGGCAGCGTGCCGTTGCAGAGCGCCGTGGCGATCTTCGGCCACCGACAGTTTGAGCGTGATCTGATCAGCCATCGGACCAATACGGGCGGGAGACCGGGAAGTAGGTAGATTGGGGCCGTGTGCGGCCGCTGGACCTACCCAGATTATTTTGTTTGTATTACAGCCTCGTGACAGGTGATGACTGCCGGTGGCAGATCATGGAGACTTCCCGAAGGGACGCGCCGAGCCGGCGCTGGCGACACGGCGATGTCGGTCGCCGGCACCTCCTCGGGGGTTGGCGTGGCCACGGATTGCCAACTGCGCACCAGTTCCAGCCGGCCATCGAGGTGCTCGACGATGCCGGTACAACTATCGACCCAGTCGCCGCAATTGACATAGACGACATCACCGACCGGACGCAGGGCCGCACTGTGAATGTGGCCACAGATCACGCCGTCCAGATTACGGTCGCGAACCGCGCGGACCAGTGAGTTCTCGAAATCGAAAATGAAGGAGATGGCGTGCTTGACGCGGTTCTTGGCGAAGCCCGCCAGCGACCAGTAACCGGGCCGGCGCAGCAGGCGGCGCAGCCGCGAGAGGGTGGCGTTCAGGCGTACCAGGAGGTTGTAGCCGACATCGCCGATAACCGCCAGCCAGCGGTGATAGCGCGTCACCTGGTCGAACTCGTCGCCGTGCACCAGCAGATAGCGGCGACCATCGGCGGCAACGTGGATGTGTTCGAGCCTGACCTCGATATCGCCGAAGGAAACGCCGTCGTATTCGCGCATGGCCTCGTCGTGGTTCCCGGGAATCAGCATCACTCGCTGGCCGTGGCGGGCGCGGCGCAGAATTTTTTGCACCACGGTATTCTGCGCCGGGGTCCAGTGGATGCCACGGTTCATCGCCCAGAAGTCGATGATGTCGCCGATCAGAAACAAGTTGTCGCTTTCGTAATCCTTGAGGAAATCGAGCAGTCGTTCGGCCTGGCAACCGCGCGTGCCCAGATGGACATCGGATAGGAAGATGGAGCGGACGTGCATCGCTGTGCTCTAGGGTTGCAGAAAGTGCAAGTTGGAATCCTTCAACGCAGGTACCGCGGGCCGGGTGATGGCGTCGTGCAGGGCTGCGACCAGACGGTCGTGAATCTGTTCCCAGTCGAGTGCGGCAACGCTCGCCGGGGCCGCGTCGGAAGTTTTTTGCAACACTCCGGGGCGTGTGACGAGATCAAGCGCGGCGCGCTCGAACTGGTCGCTGGCACCGGGGTCGGCCAGCATGCCGTTCTCGCCGTGGCGGATCAGTTCGGCTGCCGCGGCCATGCGGTAGGCCACCACCGGCAGGCCGCTGGCCAGGGCTTCCAGCGTGACGTTGCCATAGGTTTCGGTCAGGCTCGGAAACAGGAACAAGTCGGCGGAGGCGTAGTGCGCGGCAAGGTCCTCGCCGTGACGCATGCCGGCAAAAATGCAATCAGGATGCTGCTGTTCCAGCCGGCGGCGTGCGGGGCCGTCGCCAACCAGCAGCAGTCGTGCTTCCGGTACGTGGCGGCGGATCGCGGCGAAGCTGGAGAGCAGCAGCGGCAGATTCTTCTCCGGTGCCAGGCGGCCGACATGGGCGACAACCAGATCGCGATCGCCAACCTTCCATCGGGTGCGCAGCGTTGCGCTGCGCCGTTGCGGATTGAACAACGCCGTATCAACACCGCGGGCAACCACGCGCACGCCGCGATAGCCGCGGCGCTGAAGTTGGGTACCCAGTTCGCGCGAGGGCACCAGCGTCATCCGGCCGCGGTTATGCAAGCGTCGCAAATGAGCGGCGACCAGGCCTTCCAGCCAGGCGAAACCATAGTGCCGGCTGTAGGCGTGAAAATTGGTGTGGAATTCGGAGACCACCGGGATCCCCATTTGCAGGGCTGCCGTGATGGCGGAGGCGCCCAGCGGCCCTTCGGTGACCACCTGCACCACATCCGGCCGGTCGGCGCGCCACTGACGACGGAACAGACGTGCCGCTGGCAAGCCGAATCTGAGGCCGGCATAGCCGGGAATCGGCAGGCCGCGTACCCATGTGGTCGTCAGTTGGCCTGCCGCTTCGCCGGTCATCGGGCTGCTGCCATCGACAGGCTGGCGCGGACGCGTCAGGCTGACACGATGGCCGCGCGCGAGCAGGCCTTGAACCATGCGCCCCAGCGTCATGGCGACGCCATTGACTTCCGGCGGATAGGTTTCCGTGACAACCGCGACATGGAGCAGGGCTTTCATATCGCGCTCACGAAATCAGTACCAGCGACCAGGTGCCCAGCACATTGAACAGGGCGATCAGCACCGCGGCGCTGCCGATGTCCTTGGCGCGCTTGGACAACCGGTGCCGATCCAGGGAAATGCGGTCGATGGCGGCCTCGATCGCCGAATTGAGCAGTTCGACGATGAGCACCAGCAATACGCTGCCGATCATCATCGCGCGGGCGGCCCCAGATACGGGAACCGCCAGTGCGACCGGTATCAGCACGGCCGCCAGCCAGCATTCCTGGCGAAAGGCGTCTTCATTGATATAGGCCGCGCGCAGGCCGGACAGGGAATAGCCGAAGGCATTCCAGATGCGGCGCAAACCGGTCTCGCCCTTGAACGGACTTTCTTCGGCAATCGGTTCGCTGCTCATCGGCTGGTCGCCACACTCAATGCGCGATTTGCGGGGACAGCGGCCGAGACTCGCGATACGTCCCGATACAGCGCGGCCAGGCGAGCGCCCTGGGTCGCGGCATCCCACTCGCGGGCGAAGGCCACCGCCTCAACGGCCAGGGTGGCCAGTTTGGTGGGGCGCTCCAGCAGTGCAACGAGTTGAGCGGCAAAGGCTTCGGGGGTGTCGGCGGCAGCCACCGCGCCGCGCCGGGGAATAATGATTTCGGCCGCGCCCAGCGCCGGGATGGCCAGCACCGGCAGACCGATCGCCATCGCTTCGAGCAGCACCAGGCCCTGAGTTTCGGTCAGCGAGGCGAAGGTGAATACATCGGCTGCGGCATAACAGTCGCGCAAGCCGCTTTCGCGCGGCAAATAGCCGACGAAGCGGACATGCTCCTCCAGACGCGCGGCGCTGACCTGGCGCCGCAATGCCGGCAGCGCCGGGCCCTCGCCGGCGATCACCAGCATCAGTTGCGGCTGGCGGTGAAGCGCGAGCGACAGCATGTCGATCAGGAAACCGATGTTTTTTTCGAACGCCACGCGACCGACGAACAGCGCGAGCTTGCGTTCCGGTGCGATGTGCCAGGTCCGGCGAAAGCGTTTGCCGTCACCGGGAGCGAACTGGCTTTCGGGCAAGCCGGTGGCGATCACGTGTATCGGCGTCTTGACGCCGTAATCGCGCAGGGTAGCGGCCATCGGTTGCGAGGGGACGACCACCGCGTCGAGCGCATTGCACTGGTGTTGCGCCAGCCAGCGCGCCGCGCCGCGCATCAGGCTGCGCGGCAGGAAGCGGATGTAATGGAACAGATATTCTTCGAAATGCGTGTGGTAGGTGGCGATGCAGGGTATGCCGCGGGCACGCGCCAGGCGCAGGCCGGCGTAGTGGGCGGCGAAGGGGGTTTGCACATGGACCAGGTCAAACTCGGCGCTGGCGAGACGGCGATCAAGATCAACCAGATGCCCCCAGTGCATCAAGCGGTCTTCCGGATCCAGCGGCACGGCGCGCGAAGGCAGGCGAACGATGTCGGCCGTGGCATCCGCTTCGTTGTCGGTCCCCGGGTAATCGGGTGCCACTACCGTGACGCGCAGGCCGAGATGTGCCAGGTCGTTGCGGAAAGTCTGGATCGAGGTAGAGACGCCGTTGATGCGCGGAAAGTAGACATCGCTCAGCATCAGCACGTGCATCCGGCGATTGTCTTGCGCCGTGGCGCCATAGTCGGCCATGTTCATGCCGCGACGGCTTCGGTGGGCTTGATGAAGTGACGCATGTAGCGGGGGTTCATGCGCGCCATCGGCAGCAGCATCAGCAGATCGGCGGTGTTGAAGTAGGGATCCCAGGCCGGTTCGCCGCAGACCCAGGCGCCGAGGCGCAGATAGCCCTTGATCAGGGGTGGAACGAGCACCGGTCGGGTGGTGACCAGGCGTTCCACCGGCAGGCTGTGGCGCGGGAACACACGGTATTCCACAGGCGCGATACTGTTCGGCGCAATCTGCTCGTAGAGGTTGGCGGCATTGTGGCCGCCGTCACCCATGCCGATTGAGGCGCAACCCACCAGATACTCGTACTTGTTGCGCACCATGTAGTCGGCAAGCCCGGCCCACAATAGCGTGATCACAGCGCCGCTGCGGTAGTCAGGGTGAATGCAGGAACGCCCGACTTCAACCATGCGGCTGCGCAGATTCA
>JAIPCF010000047.1 GCA_021738385.1 Sulfuritalea sp.
GAGCGTTTCGCTGAATCTGACCATGGTTGGCCGTGACGGACGCCCGAAACAGAAGAACCTGCTGACGATTCTCCATGAATGGATCGAATTTCGCTTCGCCACGGTCGAGCGACGCACCCGGCATCGATTGGCCGAGGTGTTGCGCCGAGTGCATATTCTCGAAGGGCGCATGACGGTTTTTTTGCGAATCGACGAAGTCATTCGTTGCATTCGTGAATCAGATGAGCCGAAGCCCGAATTGATGGCGACCTTCGATCTGAGCGAACTCCAGGCCGAGGACATCCTCGAAATCCGTCTGCGTCAACTGGCGCGTCTCGAAGGCATCCGCATCGAAAAGGAACTTGGCGACCTGCGTGTCGAGCACGATCAACTCAACAAATTACTCGATTCACGCCACGAGATGACCAAGCTGATCCTGAAAGAGATCAACGACGACAGCAAGCGATTTGGTGACGACCGGCGAACCCTGATGGAAGCCGTTACACCGATATCCCAAGGCGAAATCGCGGTGCCCGATGAACCCGTAACCGTGATCATTTCCAAAAACGGCTGGGTGCGCTCGCGCCAGGGGCATGGCATCGACCCGACAGGCATCACCTACAAAGCCGGCGATTCCCCCTGGTTGGTTGCTGAATCGCGTAGCGTTTGGCCACTAATCGTTCTCGACAGCAACGGTCGCAGCTACAGCATCCGGGTATCCGACCTGCCCGGTGGGCGAGGCGACGGCGCACCATTGAATACCATGATCGATTTTCAGGAAGGCGGCAAACTGACGCAAGCGCTTACCGCCGCGCCACAAAGCAAGTACCTTGTAGCCGGTTCCGGTGGCTACGGCTTTATCGCCAGCATCGCAGACATGATGGCGCGCAACAAAGCCGGCAAAGCCTTTCTGACCCTGGATGCAGGCGAGAAACCCGTGCCGGCAGCAGCCGCCAATGGAGACACCGTCGCCGTCCTTACACAAGCCGGCAGACTGCTGCTTTTCCCGCTTGCCGACCTCAAGGAAATGGCCAAAGGCAAAGGCTTGATGTTGGTCGATCTGACGAAAAACGATGAAGTTGTAGGTGTCGCCGTAACGGCGGGACAAACTCTGCTCATCGGAGGTAGCGGGCGCGGCGGCAAGTTGGTTCAGCAAGCGCTTGACTCCCGCGCGCAAGCAGCATTTCGTGGTGCCCGTGCGCGCCGTGGCCAGGAAATTCCCTTCAGA
This sequence comes from Sulfuritalea sp., assembly GCA_021738385.1. Taxonomy (GTDB): domain Bacteria; phylum Pseudomonadota; class Gammaproteobacteria; order Burkholderiales; family Rhodocyclaceae; genus Sulfuritalea. Next base: position 1,208 of record JAIPCF010000047.1, read on the forward strand.
CTAAAACCCTCGAGTCTGTCTTTGAAAGGCGAGCATTGATGCTAGAATCAAAAAAAACTGGCCTATCGGTACCCGCTTGGAGTTTTCCGGACTAGCTGCCATCCACGGAGAATAAAAATGCTTTTTATCCTTTACTACATCGTCGCCATTGTTGTGCTGGTAATGCATTTCACCGGGTTTCTGGGCCGCCACAACCTTGAGTGGCTGATCCTGGTGCTTGCGGTGACGGTATTTCCCGCAGTCATCTATCTCTAGATATTTTGGCGGTCCCCACCGGGGACTCGCCCTGGCGCTGAAAGCCGGAGCGCATCAGCATTCGCGAACAATTATCCGCTTGATCTCTTCCACCGCCGCGTCGATCAACTCGACTCGTTGCGGCAGATTTTCCAAACCTTCCAGTTCTTTGGGTCGCAGTGGATCTCTACCAAGTGCTTCCTGAATGGTTTCGGCGAACTTGACAGCTTGCGCTGTCTCCAACACGATCATCGGAATTCCAGCCGTGCGATACTCGCGCGCCACTTTGATGCCATCGGCCGTGTGCGGGTCGATCATCAGACCATAACGTTCCCAGATGTCTCGAATGGTTGCCACGCGATCCGCGTGAGAACTGCTAGCTGAGACAAAACCGAACTCCGGAAGACGTTTGGCAAACGGGCCGTCGGCAAGATTAAAACTTCCACCAGCATCTACTTCGCGCCACAGCTCACGCACAACGGTGGCGTCCCGTCCGACCAGATCAAATATAAAGCGCTCGAAATTCGATGCCTTGGAGATATCCATCGATGGACTGGATGTGACGCGGGTTTCGGCCGTTGTTCTGGGTCGATAGATACCACTGCGAAAGAACTCATCAAGAACGTTGTTCTCATTGGTCGCAAGCACCAGTTTACTGATTGGCAGACCCATCATGCGCGCGACGTGGCCGGCGCAAATGTTTCCAAAATTGCCCGAAGGTACACAAAACGTCACTTGTTCCTCGTTCGAACGGGTGGCCTCGAAGTAGCCTTTGAAGTAATACACGATCTGCGCCGCGACTCGCGCCCAATTGATCGAATTGACCGCGCCTATCTTGAACTTCGTTTTGAAGTCGGCGTCGTTGGATACTGCTTTGACGATGTCCTGCGCGTCGTCAAACATGCCACGGACCGCGAGGTTGAAGATATTTGCGTCTTGCAGCGAATACATCTGCGCGCGCTGAAACGCGCTCATTCGTCCCTCGGGCGACAACATGAAGACGCGAACATTGTGCTTTCCGCGCATCGCGTATTCTGCCGCCGACCCCGTATCGCCCGAAGTCGCACCAAGAATATTGATGGTCTCGCCACGCTGTTCCAGTACGTATTCGAACAGGTTGCCAAGCAACTGCATGGCCATGTCCTTGAATGCCAGGGTCGGCCCGTTGGATAGCTCCAGCAGACTAAAGTCTGGCTCCAGCGTTGTTAGTGGCGCGATATCACCGGCCTTCGCCGGATCCCGACTCCATCGGTATGTCTGCGCTGTATACGTCTTCTCGCAAATTATTCGAAGATCCGCCTCCGGAATATCCGAAATGAACAGACGCAAAATTCGAAAGGTCAGTTCCGCATACGACAAATCGCGCCATTCAGTGAGTTGGGCTGCCACCTGCGGATAGCTTTCCGGCAAGTAGAGTCCACCGTCCGGGGCCAATCCCCCCAGCAGAATGTCGCAGAACTCCTGCGGCTGGGCACCGCCACGTGTCGAGAGGTATTTCATCTCAGCCCAACTCTTCCATGCGCAGACGAATCACCTTTTTCTTTACAACCGGAAGTGCCTCGATTTTTGCAATGGCAGCATCCACGTTCTTTTCGTGCGTGAGGTGCGTCAGCATGATGATGTCTGTCTGCAACTCGCCTTCCGCCGGCTCGCGCTGGATCATGGCGTCAATGGATATCTCCTGATCAGCCAGAATGCGCGTGATGTCGGCCAACACGCCCGGCTTGTCCTCGACCCGCAAGCGCAGGTAGTAACTGGTTTCCACTTCGGCAAGCGGAAGTATCGGGGTATCTTCGACAGCTCCGGGCTGGAAGGCCAGATGCGGTACTCGATGCTCGGGATCGGCAGTGTGCATGCGCGTCACATCGACCAGGTCGGCGATGACCGCCGAGGCGGTCGGCTCGGCACCAGCACCCTTGCCATAGTAAAGCGTTGCACCAACCGCGTCGCCTTGCACCAGCACGGCATTCATCGCACCTTCGACATTGGCAATCAGCCGCTTGGTTGGAATCAGGGTCGGGTGCACGCGCAGTTCCACCCCCGCTTTTCCGTTCATCTGGCGCCGCCGGGTGATGCCAAGCAGCTTGATGCGGTAACCCAGCTGCTCAGCGTACTTGATGTCGTCGGGATCGAGCTGACTGATACCTTCGACGTGCGCCTTGTCAAACTGCATCGGGATTCCGAAAGCAAGTGCAGAAAGAATGGTGATCTTGTGTGCAGCGTCTACACCTTCAATGTCAAAGGTCGGGTCGGCCTCGGCATAACCCAGGCGCTGCGCTTCCTTGAGCACGACATCGAAAGGCAAGCCCTTGTCGCGCATTTCGGAAAGAATGAAGTTGGTGGTGCCGTTGATGATGCCGGCGATCCACTGAATGCGATTGGCCGTGAGCCCTTCGCGCACCGCCTTGACGATGGGAATGCCGCCCGCCACCGCCGCCTCGAAAGCAACCATGACGCCCTTCTTGTGCGCGGCGGAAAATATCTCGTTGCCATGTACCGCCAGCAATGCCTTGTTTGCCGTTACCACATGCTTGCCATTGGCGATGGCCTGCATAACGAGCTCTCGTGCTACACCATAACCGCCGATCAGCTCGACCACGATATCGATATCCGGATCAGCCACCAGCGCAAACGCATCGTCCGTTACCTCCGCTGCACCGGCCGTTACTTGCCGGGCCAGTTCGAGATTCTTGTCCGCAACTTTGGTGATACGAATCGGACGCCCAGCACGGCGAGTGATTTCGGCTTCGTTGCGGGACAGTACTGAAAAGGTTCCGCCGCCGACGGTGCCGATGCCCAGGAGTCCTACGTTGATTGGTTTCATTTCAATGTATTCCTGAATGAGAAGGACGGAATCACCATGCCCTCCCGAAAATAAAAACGATGGGCATCCACGCGCTGGGTACCCGAGTCGAGCGCCAGCACGTCGCAATCCTTTTCTCGTGCCTTGTTTTCCAGATACCTCAGCAAGGTTCTACCGACTCCGCGCGAACGAAACGCTTCGTCGCTCACCAGATCATCGACATACAGTCGGCGTCTTTCATAGGTGTTTTCAACTACACGCCACAGTGCGACACCGCGTACGGCATTGCCTTCGGTCGCGACTGTCATGCGGGCGCCTGTCGCGAATATCTCTCGCATGCGAGCCGCGTAATTCGGTGGAAGGCCCGTGCGCAACTGACGATGGACCGGCTCGGCTCGAACCAGCCATTCTGGTTCGAGCACGCTGCCGTCACTGCCAGTCACTTCAACAATCGACAACTCAGCTGCCATAACGCTTTCGATAATGTTCAAGAAAGCGTGCGATCCGCCCTATGGCTTCACGCAAGTCGTCTTCGTGGGGCAAAAAAACCAGACGGAAATGGTCTGGATGAGGCCAGTTGAAACCCGATCCCTGCACCACAAGTACTTTTTCCGCTACCAACAGTTCGGCGATGAAATCCTGGTCATCGGTGATTGGATAAATCTTCGGATCCAGCCGCGGGAACATGTACAGCGTGGCCTTGGGTTTGACGCAACTGACACCGGGAATGGCGTTGATCAACTCGTGGGCCACATCGCGCTGCCGGCACATGCGCCCGCCTGGCGCCACCAGGTCATCGATACTCTGGTAGCCACCCAACGCGGTCTGGATGCCCCATTGGCCCGGAACATTGGCGCACAAGCGCATCGAGGCGAGAATATCCAAGCCGTCGATGTAGTCTTGCGCATGCTTTTTCTCACCGGAAACAATCATCCAGCCCGAGCGATAGCCGCAGGAACGATAATTTTTCGATAACCCGTTGAAAGTTACCGTCAGCACGTCCTCGGACAAGGCGGCGATCGAGGTATGGGTGGCACCATCGTAGAGCACCTTGTCGTAGACCTCGTCGGCATAAATGATCAGATCATTTTTCCGGGCGATTTCAATGATTTCCTTCAGCACATCGTCGGGATAGAGGGCACCGGTCGGGTTGTTGGGGTTGATGATCACAATCGCCCGCGTGTTGGGCGTGATCTTGGCGCGAATGTCTGCCAGATCAGGCAGCCAGCCGGAACCTTCGTCGCACAGATAATGGCGGGGAGTACCGCCGGAAAGACTGATGGCAGCCGTCCACAATGGATAATCCGGCGCCGGCACCAGTACTTCGTCGCCGGTATCGAGCAGCGCGTTCATGGCCATCACGATCAGTTCCGAAACACCGTTGCCGATGTAGATATCTTCAATCGTGACACCCTTGATGTGCTTCTGCTGGGTGTAATGCATCACCGCCTTGCGTGCGGAAAAAATACCCTTTGAATCCACGTAGCCGGCCGCTCCCGGCAGGTTGCGGATCATGTCCTGCTGAACTTCCTCAGGTGCGTCAAAGCCAAAGGCGGCAAGGTTGCCGATGTTCAGCTTGATGATCTGGTGACCTTCCTCCTCCATCTGCTTGGCGCGAGCAAGCACGGGTCCGCGAATGTCGTAGCAGACGTTATTGAGCTTGCTTGATTTCGTTACGGGCTGCATGAGCAACCATCCTTTCTGCGTGACGCCGTCCGCATCGGCAGGCGCCGGGAAAACAATAATCAGGAGAAGACTCGTCCCGGCAGGCGACTGTCAGCCAAGAACAAAACTTCGGATTTCAGAGCATGCGCGTCTGCGCAAGCAGCCGATATGCCAGAACTAAAATGTATAATATTACCGAAGCCTATGCTGCACCGCAAATCCAGATTTGATGCGGCTTTCAGCCAGTCCTGCCAGTACTGCACTTTGTCCACCTTGCTGCCTACCTCGCCGCCCTGAATGAAGCTTCATCCCTCTGTCACCGTTGGGTTGCACGCAATCACCGCTTACGATGCCGAGCACATCGCCGTAAATGGCCGCCGGATGACCAAAAGCTTCCTGCTCACGCCGCAAAAGATAGTTGAAAACTGGCCGCCGGACTCCTTCGACAAGCTCACCGCGGCCGACCTTGACTCGATCGCCGAGTTGGACTGTCCGATCGTACTGCTCGGTACCGGGTCGCGCCAGCGATTCCCGCCGCCGGCCATGCTGCGCGGAATGATCGAGAAACGCATCGGGGTAGAGGTCATGGATAGCGCGGCTGCGTGTCGCACCTATAACATTCTTATGGCTGAAGGCCGCGACGTGGCCGCCGCATTGATCATCGAATGCGCAAGCTGATCGAACTGCGCAGCGGATCGCTGCTGGTCCTGATACTGGTCTTTACACTGGCGTGGTTCGGCACCCTGGATCAGCGCCGCCTGATCAATCCGGATGAAGGCCGCTACTCGGAGATACCACGCGAAATGGTGGCCAGCGGCGACTGGCTGACGCCACGTCTGAACGGGCTCAAATACTTTGAAAAACCGGCCCTGCAATACTGGGCGACCGCCACCGCCTTCACCCTGTTTGGCGAACACCACTGGACGGCCAGATTGTGGCCGGCGCTGACTGGTTTTCTAGGTGTGCTCGCCACGGCCTTTGCCACCGCCCGCTTGTTCGGTTTGCAAGCCGGCTTGATGGCCGGCGCCATTTTGGGCGGCAGTGTGCTGTGGAACGTGATCGGTCATGTCAATACGCTGGACATGAGCGTCAGTTTCTTTCTCGCAGCCGCGGTATTTGCGCTATGCCTCGCACAGCGCGACGAAGCCAATGAACAAGAAAGTCGGCGCTGGCAAGACGGCGCATGGGTGCTGCTCGCACTGGCGGTGCTGTCCAAAGGGCTGATCGGGCTGGTGCTTCCGGCAGCCACGGTAGTCGCATACACGCTATGGCAGCGCGACTGGAGCTTTATCCTGCGAATACGTCCGTTTCGCGGTATGTTGATTATTCTCGCGATCACCGCCCCATGGTTTATTGCGGTATCTCTGGTCAACCCGGAGTTCGCGCATTTCTTTTTCATCCATGAGCATTTCGAACGCTTCCTGACCAAGGCCCACGGTCGCTACCAGCCGATATGGTATTTCATACCCATTCTGCTGATCGGCATGCTTCCCTGGCTGGGCAGTCTTCTACAGGGACTTGGAGCCGGTCTGCGACGCGATAGCGGACACCGCTTTCAGCCGCAGCGCTTTCTTCTGGTGTGGACGGTGTTGGTCTTCGTATTCTTTTCCGTGTCGAGCTCCAAACTCGCGTCTTACATCCTGCCGATTTTTCCAACACTTGCTGCCCTGATCGGTCTTCATCTCGTCGGGTATACGACGTCGCGGCGGATTGAATGGCATGCCCTGCCGGCGATTATCATTGGCGGCGCCTGTCTCTTCCTGGTGCCTTTTGTGACTCGCTTCGCCAACGAAAAAGTTCCGGTCGCCCTCTACGAAGCCTATCAACCCTGGCTTTATGGAGGCGCGGGAGCCTTGCTATTGGGCGGATTGGTGGCATTCGTGCTGGGACGCCAGGGGCGCAGCGTGGCGGCTGTTATTTCTCTTGCATTTGGCGGCTTTGCTTTCGGTCAGGGCTTTTTACTCGGCCACGACAGCCTGGGCGCGGTCAATTCGGCGCACGACGTGGCGACCGTCATCCGGCCGCAACTAAAGGCCGGTGTGCCTTTTTTCAGCGTGGATACCTATGACCAGAGCCTGCAGTTCTATTTGCAGCGCACAACGACCATGGTCAGCTATCGCGATGAACTGGGTTTCGGTATTGCCCAGGAGCCGGAAAAATTCATCCCCGATCTCGCGGGTTTCGAACAGGCGTGGAAGGCCGCGCCGGACGCGTGGGCGCTGATGTCGCCAGCAACCTGGAAGGCAATGGACAGCAAAGGATTCCCCATGAGAGAAGTGGTTCGTGACACCCGCCGCGTAATCGTCAGAAAGCCATGAAATGAACGCCATCAGTTTTTCCCTGATCCTGACCGGCGTGCTGCTGAATGCCGCCGCACAACTGCTGCTCAAGGCAGGCACCAATGTGATCGGGCATTTCGAGTTTCACGCCGATAACATCGTGCCCATCGGCCTGAAACTTGCGTTTCAGCCCTTCATCATGGGTGGCATGGCCTGTTATGCGGTGAGTCTGGTGGTCTGGATCATGGCGCTGTCGCGCGTCCCCGTGTCCATCGCCTACCCGATGTTGTCGATCGGCTACGTGATCAATGCCTTCGTTGCCTGGCACTGGTTTGGCGAAGCGCTGGCAGCGCAGAAATTGTTGGGCATCGGCTTTATCGTGGTCGGCGTGTTCCTCGTGGCGAGATCATGAGCGCCATCCGCCAGGCCGCCCGCGCGAGCGCGGAGTATTGTTTGGCACCCCCTCCCTGCCTCCCCCGCCAAGCGGGGGAGGTGGCTGGTCACCCCCGCCCTTGGGGCGGGGGAAGGGGGGTGGGCAATTCCCTTACCCAAAGGGGTGCGCTTGCGCACCCCCTTCCGTGGGAAGGGGGATGGGGGGAAGGCCCATGACTCTGCCTTTCTTGCCGTTCACTCGTCCCACCATCGACGAGGACACCATCGCCGAAGTGGCAAATGTGCTCCGCTCGGGCTGGATTACCAGCGGCCCCAAGGTGCAAGCCTTCGAAGCCGCATTGTCCGACTATTGCGGCGGCCGTCCGGTGCGCGTTTTCAATTCGGGTACGGCCACACTGGAAATCGCGCTGCGCCTGGCAAAAGTCGGCGCTGGCGATACGGTGATCACTACCCCGCTGACCTGGGTCGCCACTGCCAACGTGATCCTGGAAGTCGGTGCGACGCCGGTTTTCGTCGATATCGATCCGATCACCCGCAACATCGATCTCGATCAGCTTGAATCAGCCATCACGTCAACGACCAAAGCCGTCATCCCGATTGATCTCGCCGGTTTGCCGGTTGACCGTGACCGCCTCTATACCATCGCAGACACTCATGGGCTGCGCGTGATCGAAGACGCCGCACAATCCTTCGGTGCCTCGTGGAAGGGCAAACGGATTGGCCACTCCTTTGGCAATGGCGGAGATTTTGTTTCCTTCAGCTTCCACGCCAACAAGAACCTGACCACCTCCGAAGGCGGCGCGCTGGTGCTGCCGGCCGACGTTGACACCGGCCTGTGCGAACGCCTGCGTCTGCAAGGCGTGCAGCGCTTTCCTGATGGCAGCATGGATGTCGATGTACTCGGCGGCAAATTCAACCTGACCGACATCGCCGCCACCATCGGCCTCGGCCAGATGAAGCACATTGAATCGTTTACCACCCGCCGCCGCGAACTTGCTCAACGTTATTTCGCGCGGATCGACCCGTCGCTTGGGCTCGAGCTGCCGATGGCGGACTTCAGCAATAACAACTGGCACATGTTCCAGGTTCTGCTGCCTGCCGGCACCAATCGCGGCAAATTCATCGCAGCCATGAAGCAGAGAGGTATCGGCGTTGGAGTGCATTACCCGGCATTGCACCTGTTCTCGCTGTATCGGGCGCGCGGCTTCAAGGAAGGCGATTTCCCCCAGGCCGAGCGTGTCGGTGCTGCCATCGTGACGCTACCTTTGTTTCCGGCAATGCCGGACAGCGACGTCGACCGAGTCTGTTCGGCGCTAAGTACAAGCCTGCAGGAGATCGAATGAAATCACCCGCCCTGTCCGTCGTCATCCCCGTCTACAACGAAGAGGCCGGCCTCGCCACGCTGTTCACGCGGCTATATCCGGCACTCGACGCATTGGGCGAGAGTTACGAAGTGATCTTCGTCAATGACGGTAGCCGCGATCGCTCGGCGGCGATTCTGCGCCAGCAGTTCGAGGCCCGGCCGGACGTCACCCGCGTCATACTGTTCGGTGCCAATGCGGGCCAGCACATGGCGATCATGGCCGGCTTCGAGCACTGCCGCGGCGAAATCATTGTCACGCTGGACGCCGATCTGCAGAATCCGCCGGAGGAAATCGGCAAGCTGGTCGCCAAGATGCGCGAAGGCCACGATTACGTCGGCAGTATTAGGCGCAAGCGGAAAGACAACCTGTTTCGCACCTGGGCCTCGAAGGCCATGAACCGCCTGCGGGAGAAAATCACCCGCATCAAGATCACCGACCAGGGCAATATGCTGCGCGCCTATTCGCGCGACGTTGTGAATGCCATCAACAGTTGCAAGGAAGTTGCCACGTTCATTCCGGCGCTGGCCTATACCTTCGCCCGCAGTCCAGCAGAGCTGGTGGTTGAACACGAGGAACGCGCTGCCGGCGAATCGAAATATTCGCTCTACAGCCTGATACGACTCAATTTCGATCTGATGACCGGCTTCTCGCTGGTCCCGCTGCAATGGTTTTCCATGCTCGGCATCCTTGTTTCGCTGGGCTCGGCCGCCCTCTTCGTGCTGCTGATCGCTCGACGCCTGATACTCGGGCCAGAAGCCGAAGGCTTGTTTACCCTTTTCGCGCTGGCCTTCTTTCTGATTGGCTTGTCGCTGTTCGGGATAGGTCTCCTGGGTGAATACATTGGCCGCATCTACCAACAGGTCCGCCATCGTCCGCGCTATCTGGTCGAAGCGATTCTCGAGCAAAACGACCAGCAGCCCTCATGAGTCGGGCCATCGTCTTCGCCTACCACAATGTAGGGGTTCGCTGTCTGTCGGTGCTGCTGGCCCACGGGGTCGAAGTTGTGCGAGTGATTACGCACACCGATAATCCTGGAGAAACAATCTGGTTCGACAGCGTTGCCGAGTTGGCTGCGCGCCACGACATTCCGGTGATCACGCCAGAGGATCCCAACGATCCCGCCTTGGTAGCCGAACTGGCGGCGCTGCAGCCGGACTTTCTGTTTTCCTTCTACTACCGTTCAATGCTGAAAGTCCCGCTGTTGGCGCTGCCGAAACAGGGCGCATTCAATATGCACGGTTCGCTGCTACCCAAGTATCGAGGCCGAGTGCCGGTGAATTGGGCGATCATCCACGGTGAGCAGGAAACCGGCGCTACCCTGCATCAGATGTTGGAAAAGCCCGATGCAGGAGGCATCGCCGCACAACAGGCAGTACCCATCCTGCCCGATGACACCGCTTTCGATGTATTCAACAAGGTCACGGTGGCGGCCGAAATGGCGCTTGACCACATCCTTCCTGAACTCCTGGCAGGCCGCGCTGTGATAACGGCGCAAAACCTCGCGGCCGGCAGCTACTTTGGCGGCCGCAAAGCCGAAGACGGCCGCATTGACTGGACCCATCCTGCCGCTGTGGTTCACAACCTGATCCGCGCCGTGGCTCCTCCCTACCCCGGTGCGTTTTTCGATACCCCAAAGGGCCGCATCAGAATCCTGCGTTCAATACATGCGAATACCGATTCGAAACCGCATTTCGGCCGCCCCACACTGTTCATTCATGACCAGCGCCTATTCGCTGAATGCGGCGACGGCCGGATATTGCGCCTGCTCTTGGTAGAATTGGGGGGCTCAACACTGGTCCCGTTCTCAGCAGACGGCCAGTTCAATACGATTTTCGGAAACTCGGCAATTCCCCTCTTATGAAAATACTCATTCTCGGCGTTAATGGCTTTATCGGCCATCATCTTTCCCAACGCATCATGGACACCACCAACTGGGAAGTCTATGGCATGGACATGAACTCGGAGCGCGTCACCGAGTTGATGCAGAACCCGCGCTTCCATTTCTTTGAAGGCGACATCACGATTAATCGTGAATGGATCGAGTACCACGTCCGGAAATGCGACGTAGTCCTGCCCCTGGTGGCCATCGCCACACCCGCCACCTACGTCAAGGAACCCTTGCGCGTTTTCGAGCTCGACTTTGAAGCCAACCTGCCGATCATCCGCCACGCGGTCAAATACAGAAAACGGGTGATTTTTCCCTCGACCTCCGAAGTCTACGGCATGAGCCAGGATCCGGAGTTTGATCCGGAGAATTCGAACCTGGTCCTGGGCCCGATCAACAAGCCACGCTGGATTTATTCCTGCGCCAAGCAGATGATGGATCGTGTGATCCACGCCTACGGCCAGCAGGAAGATCTCGACTACACCCTGTTCCGACCTTTCAACTGGATTGGCCCCGGTCTTGATTCCATCTATACGCCCAAAGAAGGCAGTTCCCGTGTGATTACCCAGTTCCTCGGCCACATCGTACGCGGCGAACCCATCAAGCTGGTCGACGGTGGCGCCCAGAAGCGATCATTCACCTATGTTTCGGACGGAATCGATGCGCTGATGAAAATCATCGAGAACCGCAACGGTATTGCCAGCGGCAAGATCTACAACATCGGCAATCCGAAAAACAACTACTCGGTGCGCGACCTGGCCGCCATGATGCTCGATCTGGCCAAGCAGTATCCCGAGTATGCCGAGAGCGCAGCCAAAGTGGAAACGCTGGAAACTACTTCCGGCGAGTATTACGGCAAGGGCTATCAAGACACGCAACACCGCGTACCGAAAATCACCAACACAATGAGCGAGCTCGACTGGGCTCCCAAGGTCGCTTTTGAAGACGCACTGCGCAGCATATTCGAGGCTTACCGCGGCGATGTGGCCGAAGCGCGCAAGTTGATGGACTGAGCTTCGCCATGAAGCTCGCCCTCAAAATCGATGTAGATACCTGGCGTGGCACACAGCAAGGCGTGCCGCGACTGGTAGAGATTTTGCGCCGCCATCGGGCGGATGCGAGCTTCCTGTTTTCGCTCGGCCCCGATCACACCGGGCGTGCCATCAAACGCGTGTTCCGTCCCGGCTTCATGAAAAAAGTTCAACGTACTTCGGTGGTTTCGCACTACGGCATCAAAACGCTGATGTACGGCACCTTGCTGCCAGGTCCGGATATTGGGCGCAAAGGCGCGGACATCATGCGCGCAACACGTGAGGCAGGTTTCGAAACCGCAATCCATTGCTGGGATCACGTCAAATGGCAGGACGGTGTTGAAAACGCGAGTGCAAAATGGACCGAGATCGAGATGCGTCAAGCGCACGAACGCTTTGTCGACATCTTTGGCGACGAAGCACCCGGACACGGCGCTGCGGGCTGGCAGATGAATGCACAGGCGCTGCGTCTGACACAACGCCTTGGCTACCGCTGGGCCTCCGACTGTCGCGGCACACATCCCTTTATTCCGATATGGAATGGTGAAATCATCGCCTGTCCGCAACTCCCAACCACGCTGCCTACACTGGATGAACTGGTCGGCAGTGAAGACCTCACGCCGGATAACGTACACCTGCATTTACTGCGGCTTACCGCCAAAACTGCCGCCGAATCCGAAAACCATGATCACGTTTTTACGCTGCACGCCGAGCTTGAAGGTCTCAAGTTTGGTGACACCCTCGAACGTTTGCTGACAGGCTGGCGCGAGCAGGGTTTCGAACTGGTATCGATGGGCAAGATGCGCGATGCGCTTGACCCAGCCTTACTACCTCGCCACGAAATAATCCGGGGTGAAATCCCGGGTCGCGCAGGCTCGTTGATGCTGCAGGGTGAGGAATTTCTGTCAACATGGAAGGAAGCCGCATGATTGAATTTAATACACCCCCGTCCGCTCTCGGGTTGAATGTCCCGGATTTCACGGTACCCGCCACTGGAGGCGATTTCACTCTTTCGGACTATCGCGGCAAATCACTGGTGCTGTACTTTTATCCTCGGGACAACACGCCGGGCTGTACCGTCCAGGCACAGCAGTTTCGTGATCTGCATGCCCAATTTGTCAAAGCCGGATGCGTCGTGGTGGGCATCTCCCGCGATTCACTGAAATCTCACCAGAGTTTCAAAGAGAAACTTGGATTGCCCTTCGAGCTGATTTCGGATATTGAAGGCGTGCTCTGCCGCATGTTCGACGTCGTCAAGAACAAGATGCTCTATGGCAAGAAAGTACTCGGCATTCAGCGCAGCACGTTCCTGATTGATGCCAATGGTACCCTGCGTCAGGAATGGCGTGCTACCAAGGCAGACGGAAACGCGGCAACTGTTCTTGCCGCCGTGCGCAAACTGAAATAAACAACCACTATAGTCGCGTGTGTCAATCGGGCACCTGAATTTCGAATTGAGCCCGGATTTATCCCCTTCCTTCTGTCTTTTTTGTTTGGGACGGTGGCTATCGTTAGCCTGCCCACCACCCATGTCCTGAGGCTCTCATGATCGCCAAGCGCTCAAAAGCAGCAAAAAGTTCCAGTCGCAAGTTGTTCGTGCTCGACACCAACGTGCTGATGCACGACCCCTTGAGTCTGTTCCGGTTCGAGGAGCACGACATCTTCGTGCCGATGATGACGCTGGAAGAACTCGACGCCAACAAAAAGGGCATGTCGGAAGTTGCGCGCAACGCACGCCAGGCAAGCCGCCTGATGGACGAGATCGTTACCGGTGCCGAACACAACATGGCTGCGGGTATTGAACTCACTGAACCCTCACGGCAAATGGCCACCGGCCACCTGTTCTTGCAGACCGAGGCTATCAACGGCTCGCTTCCGGCTTCCCTGCCGACCGCCAAAGCCGACAATCAGATCATCGGCGTCGTCATGTATCTCGGCCAGAAGCACCCCAAGCGGCCGGTGATTCTGGTTACCAAAGACATCAACATGCGCATCAAGGCCCGCGCGCTGGGCCTGGAAGCACAGGACTATTTCAACGACAAAGTACTGGAGGATACCGACCTCCTTTACACCGGCACTCGAGAATTGCCGCCCGACTTCTGGGACAGTCACGGCAAGGGTCTCGAATCCTGGAAGAAGGACAGCCGCACTTATTACCGAATCAAGGGCCCGCTCTGCCCGGAAATGCTGGTCAACGAGTTCGTCTGGCAGGATGGGCCGCAACCCTTGCAAGCCTGGGTAAAAGTCGGCTCTGGCAGGACGGCGGAACTTGAGACACTGACCGATTTCAGCCACGCCAGGAATGCCGTGTGGGGCGTCACGGCAAGAAACCGCGAGCAGAATTTTGCGCTCAACCTGCTGATGAATCCGGAAATCGATTTCGTCACCCTGCTGGGTCAGGCGGGCACCGGGAAAACCCTGCTGACACTTGCCGCCGCGCTGACACAGACACTGGAAAGCAAGGCGTTTTCGGAAGTAATCATCACTCGCGTCACGGTCCCCGTCGGCGAGGACATCGGCTTCCTGCCCGGCACCGAAGAAGAAAAAATGACGCCCTGGATGGGCGCACTCGAAGACAACCTGGAAGTACTCAACAAACCAGCCGAATCACCTGCCGGCACCCCCGGCAGCCATGCCGGAAACTACGGCGGCGATTGGGGGCGCGCGGCAACCATGGACCTGATTCGCAACCGAATAAAAATCAAATCACTCAACTTCATGCGTGGCCGCACCTTCATGAACAAGTTTCTGATCATCGATGAGGCGCAGAACCTGACGCCGAAACAGATGAAGACGCTGATCACCCGTGCCGGCCCCGGTACCAAGGTGGTTTGTCTGGGCAATATCGCCCAGATCGATACCCCTTACCTGACCGAAGGCAGTTCAGGCCTGACCTATGTGGTGGATCGCTTCAAGGGTTGGCCGCACTCCGGCCACGTCACTTTGCAGCGAGGCGAGCGTTCGAGGCTGGCCGATCATGCGGCGGAAGTGCTTTAAGAGAAAGTCGATCAACCCCGGTAGGTGGCCGAACCAGAAGCATAGTTCTCGAACTTCGTGTATTCGCCGAGAAAGGTCAGTCGTACAGTTCCAACGGGGCCGTTACGGTGCTTGCCGATGATGGCCTCTGCCGTTCCCTTGTCCTGCGTGTCCGGTTTGTAGTACTCCTCGCGATACATCATCATGATGATGTCGGCATCCTGCTCAATGGCGCCCGACTCGCGCAGGTCGCTCATCAGCGGTCGTTTGTCGGTGCGTTCCTCAACTTTGCGAGACAGCTGCGAGAGGGCGATGATCGGCACTTGCAGCTCTTTTGCCAGCGCCTTGATCGAGCGCGATATTTCAGAAATCTCGGTAGCGCGATTTTCACCCATGCGGTTGGAACTCATCAGCTGCAAATAGTCAATGATGATCAAACCAAGCTTGCCAAACTGTCGGTGCAGACGTCGAGCACGCGCACGCAAGTCCGTTGAATTAATCGCACCGGTCTCGTCGATATGAATTGGGGCCTCATGCAATTTCCCCAACGCAACCGTCATGCGGTCCCACTCGTCATCAGTGAGCCGCCCGGTACGTAGCTTGCTCTGATCGATGCGCCCCACGGAGGAAAGAAAGCGTGTCGCCAACTGGGGGCCGGACATTTCCAGGCTGAAGATCGCTACCGGCAGCCTCAGTTCAACACCCACATGCTCGGCGATGTTCATGGCAAACGCAGTCTTGCCCATGGATGGCCGACCGGCAACAACCACCATGTCACCCGGTTGCAACCCCGAAGTCATCCGGTCAAGGTCGGCAAACCCGGTCGCCACGCCAGTAATGTCGGACTGGTTGTCGCGCGCCAGCAGTGTTTCCATGCGCTCGACCACTTCGCCAAGCAAAGGCTGGATGGCGACGAAACCGTTGTTGCTGTTATTGCCGATTTCGGCAATCTGAAAGATCTTCTGCTCGGCTTCATCAAGCAGTTGCTTGACGTCGCGTCCGGCCGGATTCAGTGCGTTACCGGCGATCTCGTCGCCGGCAGTGACCAGTTGGCGCAAAATGGCCCGCTCGCGCACGATCTCGGCATAACGGCGAATGTTCGCTGCCGACGGCGTGGCATTCGCAATTTCTCCCAGGTAACCAAGGCCCCCGGTCTGATCAACCTCGTTCGACTGCTCTATGGATTCATACACCGTCACCACGTCCGCCGGCCGGCCCTGCTGAATCAGCTTGCCAATATGGCGAAATATCCGGCGGTGATCGTCACGATAGAAATCGGTCTCACGAACCACATCGCCAATGCGGTCCCAGGCTGCGTTATCGATCAGCAAACCGCCAATCAGTGACTGCTCGGCCTCGATGGAGTGTGGTGGAAGCTTGAGCGCGGCGACTTGAGAATCGGCCGGCTGCGGGGGACTAAATGCACGTACCTGGGCCATTGCTTCCTCCATTTTGAAGCCGCAAGTTTAGCGCGCGCGACGCGTCATGATAAGTGAACAAGCTGTGGAAATGCTGTGCACAAACTGTGTAAATCCGGTGCATGGAAATCGCGCAGCGCAACATCCTGAAATGACGAGCCCGTCAGATCGAACCAGAAAAAAGAAAGGGCCGCTGATCGTTGATCAGCGACCCTTTACATGAAATACCGAGTCCTTAGTGTTCGCCGAGCACCGACACCGTCACTGTGGCGACGACATCCGTATGCAGTGCGATCTGAACCGGCGTATCACCAATGGCCTTGAGCGGACCCTCGGGCAGTTGAATCGCCGATTTGTCGACCTCGAAACCCAGGGCAACGATTGCATCGGCAATATCATGAGCCGATACCGAACCGAACAGACGACCGTCGACACCTGTTTTGCGGCTAATCTGCAGCATCAAGCCTTCCAGCTTGTCCGCCTTGGCTTGAGCAACTGCAACCGCCTCGGCCTGAACCCGTTCGAGTTCGGCACGCTTTTCCTCGAAAACCTTGCGATTGGCTTCTGTTGCCCGCTTGGCCTTGCCCTGCGGAATCAGAAAATTTCGGGCATAGCCATCCTTGACCTTGACTACATCACCGAGGCCACCCAGGTTGACCACCTTTTCCATCAGAATAATTTGCATGGTCTATTCCTCGCTTACTGGTGCAGATCGGTGAAAGGCAGCAATGCGAGAAACCTCGCACGCTTGATCGCGGTCGACAGCTGTCGCTGATAGCCGGTCTTGGTGCCGGTGATACGTGCCGGCATGATTTTGGCGTTTTCGGCGACAAAATCCTTCAGGATATCGACGTCCTTGTAATCAATCTCTTCAATCTTTTCTGCCGTGAAACGACAGAACTTGCGGCGCTTGAACAGGCTACGGCCCTTGTCGTCCTTGCGCTTTGCACCGGTCTTGCTTTTAGGTTTGAATGCCATTTTCAGTTCCTTCAACGAATTCGACTGTATTCACATGCAGTATCGGGCTGCGTCGCTTGAGACTCCTTGCGGCGAGAAATCCGCCTAGCTTCACTCCGTATCCCGGTTTGGCAGCAAGTAGAACTTGTGCTGCCTGACCCATTGCTACACAGGCCATCTCACATTCAACCTTGCGTTCGACTTCGGCTTCGACCTGAGTCGAGACATGAGCAAGGACAAATTCAAGAACCGGTATTCCGGCAGGAGTGCGGCGCAAAGCGCCACGTTCAAGCAAGCGACCCGACAACTGCGTCAGGTTGCACGGAGATTCTTCAGTCGCCATCAGGCAACTTCAGGAGCCTCCGTATTGGCAACGTCTGGAGCGTCCTTGGGGGCTTCTCTGACATCGCTTTGAGTCAGCGAACGCGACCGCTCTTCCTTCATCATCGGGGAAGGCGTCGTAACGGCCTTGCGCGTCTTCACGGTCAAATGACGCAATACGGCATCATTAAACTTGAAAGCATGCTCAAGCTCGGTCAGGGTTTCGCCGTCGCACTCGATATTCATCAGCACGTAATGGGCTTTATGCACCTTCTGGATCGGGTAGGCCATTTGGCGGCGGCCCCAGTCCTCGAGGCGATGGATGGCTCCGTTGCGGCCGGTGACCAGCGTCTTGTAACGCTCGATCATCGCCGGCACCTGCTCGGACTGATCCGGGTGGACGATAAATACAACTTCATAATGGCGCATGCAATCTCCTTTGTGGTTGATTAACAGCCCCCCCGCATGCGTAACGGGTGGAGCAAGGGAAGCCAGCGATTTTACCAAGCTGCGGGGATCAAAGCAATGCCCGTGACCGCTAAGCGACTAACCGCAATAGCGGAGTCCGACCAGATCCATAAGCAATTCGGGCTGTCGATAGGCGCCAAATGCAACAGCCATGATGACCACCGCGACCACAAGACCGATCGCCCATAAAAACCGCTGCGACCGCTGCCTCAACAAGTGCGATGAATCGGATCGTTCATCGGGTGCAATTTCGTGGGGTAGATCCATCCGCGCATACTCGACAAGCTTGCCCGCCATGTCAAGCCCTCCCTCCATGTGGGCTTGCGCCCTTAGAATGCCTCGTTGTCTCTTAAAAAGCGCCAGTAACCCAAGGGCAGGTCGCCCAGCCGCACACGACCGATGCGCACCCGCTTCAAACCGGTGACACGCAGGCCGACTTGTTCGCACATGCGGCGTATCTGCCGTTTGCGGCCCTCTGTCAGTACAAAACTCAGTTGTTCGGGGTTCGCCCAAACCACCTTGGCAGGCCGCAGTTTTTTGCCATCAAGCTCAAGACCGTGATTCAGCAAAGCGAGGCCTCGTTCATCAAGGCTTCCTTCAACACGGACCAGATACTCCTTCTCCACTGTGGAGTCGTCGCCAATCAACTGGCGCGCCACACGTCCATCCTGAGTCATCACCAGCAGACCTGTGGAATCGATATCCAGTCTGCCAGCCGGTGCCAGGCCCTTCAAATGCGCCGGCTGAAAGCGCTGACGATCGCCGGCTATTTGGGTTTTTGCGGAGATCAGGCTAACCGCTGGCTGATGGCCGTCCTCAGCCTGGGCGGACACATAGCCTATCGGCTTGTGCAGAAGTATGGTCGCCTGCCGCGCCTGCGCCGCGCGCGCTTCGGGCGCCAGGGTGATTATCGCGTCGGCCGCAGCCCGGGTACCAAGCTGGCTAACCCGTTGCCCATCGACAAATACCAGACCACGCTCGATAAAGGCGTCGGCCTCACGCCGCGAACACAGTCCGCGCTCAGCCAATAGTTTTGAAACCCGAATACCCTGCGTATCATTCATGGTCGCGCATTCTATCCTGCCCTTAGAGCCTATTTCAGTAGGAATCATGCCCCGCGTTGAGCCCAGGATCGGATGGATGCAAGGCGCAGTGCGCGGCCAATGGTTGTTCCATTGGCTAGCGCTGCAACGCCGCAGACGCCGATCCTGGGCTCAACCCGAAGGGCCGGCTGGCGTTGGGCGCGCTGCCACGTTGTCGGTCGTTTGCATGGCATGTACCATGCGGCACTCCCTCCGCCTCGCATCGCATCCCAACGCCAACCGGCGCGGGGTACGATTCTTACTGAAATAGGCTCTTATGCTCAGTTATCGCCACGCCTATCACGCCGGCAATCATGCCGATGTCCTCAAACACCTCGTACTCATGCTGTGCATCGAGCACATGAACAGCAAGGACAAGGCCTACACCGTGGTCGATAGCCACGCCGGTGCGGGTTTCTATGCACTTGATGCCGAACAGGCCAAGAGCACCGGCGAGTTCGTCGAAGGCATCGGCCGCCTGTGGGAGCGCACAAATCTGCCGCCACCGCTGAAGGAGTATGTGGCAATGGTGCGCGCACTGAACGGAAGCGCCACGCTACGTCGCTACCCTGGGTCACCCCGCGTCGCTGCATATCAAATGCGAGACAACCCCCAGGTGCGTGACACCCTGCGACTTTGCGAACTGCATTCAACTGACTTCGCACTGCTGCGGCGCCAGTTCAAAACCGCAGGCAAACGCGTGAGTGTCGAGCAGGCAGACGGATTCGAGGTGCTCAAGGCTGTGCTGCCGCCGCCCTCACGTCGTGGCCTGGTACTGATCGACCCCTCCTACGAAGTCAAGAGCGATTACATGAAAGTCGCTGCGGCCATCAAGGACTCACTGAAGCGCTTTGCCACCGGCACCTATCTGGTCTGGCACCCGATGTTGCCCACCATCGAAGCCAACAATCTGCCGGACAAGCTGAAAAAAGCCGGTGCCAGACACTGGCTGCACGCCACACTCTGCGTGCGCACAGCCGCGACCAAGGGTCACGGCATGCACGGCAGCGGCATGTTTGTGGTCAATCCGCCGTGGACCCTGGCCGCAGCGCTGGAAGAGTGCCTGCCCTATCTCGCAAACGTCCTGGCGCAAGACTCAGGGGCTAACTGGAAGCTTGACCTGCTCGAGCAGAACACCGGAAAGGACTGAGCGGTTTCTCTCAGCTTTGCAGTTCACCCCGGCCTCGGAAATGCTCCAATGCCTCAGGATTGGCCAGCGCCTCTACATTCTTGACCGCCGCGCCGTGCACCACGTTGCGCACTGCGAGCTCGACGATCTTGCCGCTCTTGGTCCGGGGAATGTCCGCAACTTGCAGAATCTTTGCCGGCACATGACGCGGCGTGGTGTTGTCGCGGATCACTTGCTTGATGCGCTTGTCCAGCGCGAGGTCGAGCGCCAATCCGTCGCGTAGCTTGACGAACAGCACGACACGGACGTCTCCACTGTTGCCCGGAGGCCAGTCCTGGCCAATAACTATCGACTCGACGACCTCATTGAGCTTCTCCACCTGGCGGTAGATCTCGGCGGTGCCGATACGTACACCACCGGGATTGAGCGTCGCATCCGAGCGGCCGTATATGATGAAACCATTGTGCTCTGTAATCTCGGCAAAATCGCCATGACACCAGATGTTATCAAAACGCTCGAAGTAGGCGGCACGATATTTCGTGCCATCGTCATCCTTCCAGAAGCCGATCGGCATAACGGGAAATGACTTTGTGCATACCAACTCGCCTTTTTCACCGCGCACCGGCCGGCCGGCATCGTCCACTACATCAACCGCCATGCCCAGTCCGGCACACTGGATTTCACCTCGATATACGGGACCGTTGGGATTCCCGATGACGAAGCAGGAAATGATGTCAGTGCCTCCGGATACCGAAGCCAACTGCATGTCCTTCTTGATGTTCGCATAGACATAATCGAATGCCTCGGCGACCAGCGGACTCCCGGTAGAAAACAGCGCGCGCAATTCGTCCAGTTTATGTGTCTGACGCGGCTTGAGCTCGATCTTGGCAATGGCATCAATAAACTTTGCCGAGGTGCCCAGATGTGTCATGCCTTCCGCATCGGCATAGTCGAACAGAATGCTGCCGCGACCGACAAACGGCGAACCGTCATAAAGCAGCAGTGTGGCGCCAGAGGCCAGGCCGGTCACCAGCCAGTTCCACATCATCCAGCCACAGGTGGTGAAGTAGAACAGGCGGTCTCCTGCTCGTACATCACCATGCAACTGATGCTCCTTGATGTGCTGTACCAGTGCGCCACCGGCGCAATGCACGATGCACTTGGGTACACCGGTGGTACCCGAGGAAAACATGATGTAGAGCGGATGATCGAAGGGCAACTGCTCAAAATAAATGTTCGTCTCACCAACAAACGGCGCGAGGAAATCGGTCAGCGAAATACCGTGCTTCACATCTGAAATATCAGCGGCGCTACCGGCTGCATCTCCCGCATATGGCACCACAACGACCTGCTTGAGAGTTGGCATACGCTCAGCAATTTCAGCCACTTTGCCCAGGCAGTCGACAATCTTGCCGTTATACCAATAGCCATCGCAGGCGAACAGAACTTTGGGCTCGATCTGCCCGAAGCGGTCGAGCACGCCTTGTACGCCGAAGTCCGGAGAGGCCGAAGAGAAGATCGCACCGATCGACGCGGTAGCCAGCATTGCCACGATGGTGGCGGGCAAGTTTGGCAAGTAAGCGGCGACCCGGTCACCCTTGGTCACACCCAGTGCGCGCAATGCAGCTGCGGTCTGCGCCACGGCTTGATACAAGTCGGCGTGGCTGGCACGGCCCTTGATCTTGTCCTCGCCCCAGAACACCAGCGCGTCAGCCTTGTCGCGCCGACGCAACAGGTTCTCGGCAAAATTCAGGCGCGCCGCCGGGAACCAATTTGCGCCCGGCATTTTCTCGCGGTCAGTTACCACCACCGATCCCATCTTCCCCCGAACTTCGCCAAATTCCCAGACCGAGGTCCAGAATTCTTCCGGGTGATCGATCGACCAGGCATGCAAGGTTGAAAACTCGGCGCTGGCGAGACGGCGATTCCAACGCTTTTCAGCCGCCTCCATGAAACCAGTCAGCCGGGTTCCTGCAATACGCTTTTTGGAGGGCTGCCAGATCGGCGCGCTTGGTGTATTCACGTGCATCCTTGGATTGATTTTGAGTTGATCTAGGCGCAGCTTGCGCGCAAGGCGTCCGGCAACGGTATTGATTTCCCGGTCGACGGGTTGATCCATACCAGCTTGGCCGCGCCTTCGGCGTAAATTCGATCGTCACCGACCAGACGCAACTCGTAGTAAGTCGGCACGCTGCTGCGCCCCGGATGGCCGCAGAACATGCGGCAATCAATGG